>CANRGC010000004.1 GCA_947630045.1 Candidatus Gastranaerophilales bacterium | reverse complement strand
TCTTTTCTTTGTTCAAGCGCCCATCAAAGAAAAGAAAGCGAAGGTAAAGAAAAGAAAGAGGGCTTGAACCATTGCGGAGAAGTTTAAAAACGTGCACTAAATTCAATATCATTGCTTCGGACAACTCGTGGCTTTGCCACTCAAACAGTCCTTCGCAATAACATTTCATTAAGTGCACGTGTAGAAAATTATTTTATCTTTTAAATTGAAAAATCTTAAACAATAATCGGTAGGCTAAAGCCTACCCTACAAGCTACAAGCTTACTCCGATAAGACCCTGAAACAAGTTCAGGGTGACAAGCACGTAGGGTGGACTTCAATGCGAAGAATGTAGGGTGGACTTTAGTCCACCATGTTTAAGCAATAATCGGTAGGCTAAAGCCTACCCTACAAGCTTAATGAAATGTTATTGCATAGCACGTAGGGTGGACTTTAGTCCACCAATTATTGTTTAAATTACTATATCTTGTGTACTTAATGAAATGCTATTGCATAGAAAGCAATCGGTAGGCTAAAGCCTACCCTACAAGTTTTCTTCTTCGTTTGTTACTCACTAAATAACAAAAACCGTTTTCAAAAATATTATCATCTGTTATAAAAGTTAATATTAATTGAAAATAAATTAATTCTAAAAATTAATTTGTTTTTATTTATTATATAAACAAAAAAGCAAGAAAGTAGTATATGCCTTCAATCAACAGTGTCGGCGCAGCAAATAATATACAAATTCAAAAGACCGAAAGCAAGAATAAAAAGAAGAATTTACTGGCGTCATCCGTTGCAGCCACAGGTTCAAACGCAGTACAACTCGGTGCGAGTTTGCCGCTTGCAGGCTTTGTTATAAAATCTATGTCTTCTATCAATAAAAAATTATCTCAAGATCAAGTCAATCAAATTATGGACTCTGCCGATAAATTCATTAATTCAAAAGGGCTTTCAAACAAAGGCGTTACAATTCAAAATATAAAATCAACAGGGGCTAATTTAACAGGCGTTTCTGATAAAATTATGGAATATATAGACCCCATAAAATCAGCAGGAGCCGGAAAGAACGCCTTTTTTACGAATAAAGCCATATCAGGATATGCCGGAAATTCTATTCTTCTAAATAAAGATAAAATGTCAACGGCCGTTTTTCATGAAATAGGTCATGCTATAAATTATAATAATTCTAAGTTTTGGAGATTTATGCAAGGTATGAGAACTCCCGCAATGGCACTTGCTGCGGGATTAGCTCTATTCGGTGCTTTTACAAACAAAGCGGAAGCCAAAGACGGTAAAGAACTTACAACAGGTCAAAAAGTTAAAAATGCAATAAGGAACAATGCAGGTAAATTAGCATTTGCCGCAATGATTCCTATGCTTGCTGAAGAAGGTATGGCATCTATAAGAGGGTGCAAATGGGCTAACTCAAACTTGCCGAAAGAACTTGCTAAAAAAGTATTAAAAACCAATATCTGCGGTTATGCATCTTATTTAGGCAACGCTGTTGCTCTTGGGCTTGCAGCATTAACTGCGGTAAAAATAAAAGACCACTTTACATCAAAAAGTCAGGCAAAAAATGACTAATATCGCCTGATTTGTTGTAAGCCCCGTGTGCGCTGCAAAGCCTCATTTTGCCGAAGGGTTGTTATCCTTTTTTAACTAAAATAAAAACGGAGAGGGTGGGATTCGAACCCACGGTGGAGTTATTGCCCCACACAGACGTTCCAGGTCTGCACCTTAAACCGCTCGGACACCTCTCCAGTTTAAAAAGGTTTTCTTAATTAAATTTTTAAACAAACCAACCCTTTTTATAAAAAAGGAAAAAGTTTGTTCAAAAACCATATTACCTAAAGCAAAAACATTAATCAAGCCAAATTAAACAAGATTTCTAACGTAATTATAATATTCATTATTTTTGAAAGAAGCAATGTTCGATAAAATTTCTTCTTTTGATAAAAAGCCCATACGATACGCCACTTCCTCAAGACAGGCAATTTTTACTCCCTGATTTTCCTCAATTGTCTGCACATAATGACTTGCCGCAAGAAGCGATTTATGGGTTCCCGTGTCAAGCCAAGCAAAGCCCCTTCCCAAAATTTCTACATTTAATTTATTCTCATTTAAATAAATTCTGTTTAAATCGGTAATTTCAAGCTCTCCACGGGATGAAGGTTTTAGAGATTTTGCATATTTTACGACATTTTTATCATAAAAATAAAGTCCCGTTACGGCATAGTTAGATTTTGGAATTTTTGGCTTTTCTTCAATTGAGATAGCATGCCCGTCAGCGTCAAATTCCACAACACCAAACCTTTCAGGGTCTTTGACCTGATATCCGAAAACGGTTGCTCCCCCTTTTTGTTCAATATTTTTAATGGCGTTTCTCATTAACCCTGAAAAACCTTGCCCGTAAAAAATGTTATCCCCCAAAATTAAGGCTGCGCTGTCTTCGCCGATAAAATCTTCTCCGATTATAAATGCCTGCGCCAAACCGTCAGGGGAAGGCTGTTTTTTATATGAAAATTTAACCCCGAATTGTGACCCGTCGCCCAAAAGTTTTTCAAACAAAGGAAGGTCATAAGGTGTTGAAATTATCAATATATCTTTAATTCCCGCCAACATTAAAACTGAAAGCGGGTGATAAATCATCGGTTTATCGTAAACGGGTAAAAGTTGTTTTGAAACCGCCACCGTTGTCGGGTAAAGTCTTGTTCCCGAACCGCCCGCAAGAACTATACCTTTCATAAAAGCGCCCCTTCACGTTTTTTTAAAATGTTATTTATCCAATCTTGATTATTTAAATACCACTCAATTGTCATTTTTATTCCGTCTTCAAATTTTACGGAAGGGCTCCAGCCAAGCTCTGATTGAATTTTGTCGTTTGAAATTGCATATCTTCTGTCATGCCCGAGTCTGTCTTTGACATGTTCAATTGATGACTCGTCTTTTCCCATAGCTTCTAAAATTAAACGGGTAATTTCAAGATTTGTTTTTTCATTATGCCCGCCAACATTATAAATTTCCCCTTCACGTCCTTTGTTTAAAACGGTATCAATAGCTTCGCAATGGTCATAAACATAAAGCCAATCTCTTACATTAAGCCCGTCACCGTATACGGGAACTTTTTCGCCGTTTAAAAGACGTGTAATAAAGAAAGGAATTAATTTTTCAGGATACTGATACGGCCCGTAATTGTTTGAACATCTTGTTGTTAAAACGGGCATTTTATATGTTTCAAAATATGCTCTGACAAGCATATCGGCGCTTGCTTTACTTGCAGAATACGGGCTGTTTGGGGCAAGCGGTGTGGTTTCATAGAAATATCCCGTTTTTCCGAGTGTTCCGTAAACTTCATCGGTTGAAACCTGTAAATATCTTTGAACCTTGTTTTTCAAGGAAGCCTGAAGCAAATTCAAAGTGCCCTTGACGTTTGTTTCAATAAAAATTTCGGGCCCTTCGATAGATCTGTCTACATGAGATTCTGCGGCAAAGTTAACAACCGCTTCAACCCTTTTTGTAATATCAAAAACGAGTTTTTTATCGCAAATATCCCCTTGAATAAAGGAATAGCGGGGGTCATTTTTAATATCGTCCAAATTTTCAATATTGCCCGCATAAGTTAATTTATCAAGGTTTATAATTTCATAGTCATTATGTTTTTTTAAAACATGTCTTATAAAACAACTTCCGATAAATCCGGCTCCGCCCGTAACAAGTATTTTCATAATTTAAACCCTTTTTTTAAATTCTACCACAAATTATATAAACTTGCCGATTTAAGTTAAAAAAATGGTATAATAAAAGAAAAGACGAGAAATTTCTTTCTCGTCGTGGTTTTACTTTGTCGTAATAGAAAAAGCTATTTTTCAACACAAATATAATTTAAAGAACTTGATGCAGAATCAGTTGAAGCTGTTGATATTGTTTTGCCTGAAACAACATAAGATTTTCCTACCGTCTGTCTTGTAGATGTCCAGTATGCGCCAGTTGAAGAAGTATTATACAATTTTTCATTCAAAACAAGCGCCATCATTTCTTCAACGTTTGGAACTCTGCCGTCAAGTTTTTCGCACTCCGAAGTTGCCGTTTTAATGCTTGAAGCGCTGCCGCCCGTTGATGCTGACTCTATAATTTGAGGCGAAACGACAATCGGATCTTTTTTGTAGAAAGAGGTTATAATTCCCATATCTTTGCCGATTTGGTTCGGGCCTTTTAAGCCGTTTGTATCATAAATAAAGTTAACACACATTTTTGTTGCAATATTTGAAGTGTCGCCGCCCGCCGTGTCTAATTTATCGCCGCAATTGGGGTTTTGATATAAAAGAACGCTATCGCCGTTAACCGTTGTAAATCCTGAAACTATGGAGCCTCTGAAATATTCTTTTTTGTTTTCAACACTGTCATTCTTTTCCGGACTAAAATTTGACATAAGATCGTTTGAAGTGTCAGGCAGTGTCATTGCGCTTCCGTTAAAGTCAATAAGGGTTGTTGAAAAACCGCAAGGAGTTAAATCGTAATGGTTACAAATCGTGTTAATTTTAAGCACTTTGCTCAACCCGTCAATTAAAAACAGGTCAGATGTCCCCTCTGACAGAGGATAATATGTAAAAGATTTAATCTGCCCGAGAGCCTGCGCCATTCTTGCATGAAGAGCTTTTCTTTGTGCTTCCCATGTTTTTTCCTGAATATTTGCCATTAAGCTAGGCAAAGTCAGTGCGGCAACAACGCCTATAACAGAGAGTGTTATTAAAACTTCAGCGAGTGTAAAACCCTTTTTCATCTAATATACTTCCTTTTTTTTTAAAAATAGGTAACATGTTTAGTATAGCACTACATCAAAAAAAGTTCAATATGTTTTACTTTTTTAAATAATAAGAAATATCTTACTATTTTTTTCAAACTTTTTGCGCTTGATGAGAAGTCGGGTTTAATATATAATAATAAAAGAACAAAAAGGCGTATAAGTGTGTGGATATGCCTCATAATCAAAAATTAAAGATTATTTTTCTTTTAAGAAAATAAGCTTCTCTTTTTATTAAAAAGGCGGGCATGTTTCTTTTTTTAATAAAAAGTAAAACATGTTTCGTGTTATAAAGATTTGGAAAAAATATGCTCTACGACGATAAAAAATTTATAGGAAACATTATTAAACAGGCAAGAAAAAAAGCCGGCTTAAATCAGGCGGAACTTTGTCAAAAGCTTGGAATGACGGATAAAAACCTCGGCAATATTGAAAACGGGCGCCAGTTTCCTCAGGTGAATAATTTTTTAAGAATTATAGAGGTTCTTAATTTAAAAATAGAAGATTTCGGGGTTAAAGTTCCAAAAGAAGAAAGCGCACAAAAAAATGAACTCTTTAAAAGTGTTCTTGAGGCAAGCGAAAAAGAAGCAAAAATTTATCTTAAAATGATAAAAATGGCAAACGAGATTATTGAAAATTAAAGAGTCTTAAATTTGTTTAAAAAAAAGAGCGCCTTTTTGAAGCGCTCTTTTTCATCTTTAAAGCTAAAGTTATTTTTCTACACAAATTACAGGTTTGTTATACTCTCCTCCTACGAGTACGATAATTTTGTCCCCCGAGATTACAGGAAAGCCTCCCTCCGTCAAACGCGTGGTGCTTGCGTAGCCGTCAAGTGAGCCAAGACTATATAATTTATTATTCATATAAAGAGACATTAATTCTTCCATATTTGGAACTCTGCCGTCCGCTTCATTATAGCAAACTTTTGAAATGGTTTTACTAGTTGTGTCCGTGCCTCGAATTAAGGCGTTTGCTGTACTTGCTTTAACATAATTGGGTTCGACTACAACAGGATCTTTTTTGTAAAATGCTGAAATAACACCCATATCTTTTCCGATTTGGTTTGGTCCTTTAGTTCCGTTAAGGTCATAAATAAAGTTTACGCAAAGTTTATTTTTTATAGTAAAAGGCGGATCTTCTTTATTTCCGCATCTAGGATTGTAATATACGGCAATGCTTTCTCCGTTAACAGTAGTAAAGCCGGCAGCATCAGCGTCTTGAAAATCATCTTTTAAGTCGGTGTTTGGATCTGTTGTTGTTGTTGAACTTGAAACACCATTTAGATAATTATTGCCATATTCCATGTTTTCCCAAGTATATGAGCTTGAGCCATTAAAAGTTTTAAAACCACCTTCAAGTCCGCAAGAAGAAATGTCATAACTAGCACAAACAGAGTTAATTTTGTAGACTTTATTCAGCCCTTTCAATACAAAATATAAAGCGTCATCATATGCCGATAAATCTTTCATTTGACCGACAGCTTGTGCAAGTCTTGCATGCAGAGCCCTTCTTTGTGCGTCCCAAGCTTTTTCATTTACCGTGCCTGTTAAACTGGGGAGTGAAATTGCGGCAACAATACCTATTACGGACAAAGTTATTAAAACTTCCGCCAAAGTAAAACCTTTTTTCATAAACTCTTTTATCCTTTTTCTATTAAGACACTATTAAGTATATCATTTTTTCATAATCAATTCAATAATAATACCTTATAAAAAATGGAAAAAACAAGAAAATAATTACAAAAAAACAAGGGTTTTTTCGCCCTTGTTTTTTTAGTGTTTAGGAACGTTAGCAAAACGCTTTTTGATTTAATTCAGGATACAAAGGGAACTTTTCACAAAGCGCTTTTGTTCTTTTTCTTAAGTTTTCTTTGGTGTCACGGTTTAAAATGCAATCGGCAATTATTTTTCCGATTTCAACCATTTCATCTTCCTTAAAGCCTCTTGTTGTTGCGGCGGGAACGCCAATTCTCACACCTGAAGTAACAAAAGGTGATTTCGGGTCATTTGGAACGGTATTTTTATTTGCGGTAATTCCGATTTCTTCAAGCTCGTTTGCAACATCTTTTCCCGTTTTATCAAGCTTGATTAAATTTACTGTCATAAGGTGATTTTCAGTGCCGTTTCCGACAATGTCAATTCCTTCATCCATAAGGGTTTTAGCCAAAACTTTAGCATTTTTTATAATTTGGTTTGCATATTCAATAAATTCAGGCTGCAACGCCTCTAAAAGCGCAACTGCCTTTCCCGCAATAACATGTTCCAAAGGTCCGCCTTGAACCCCCGGAAAGACGGCTTTATCAATTCCTTGTGCGTGTTTTTCTTTACACATTATAATTCCGCCTCTTGGGCCTCTCAGAGTTTTATGAGTTGTTGTTGTAACAAAATCTGCATAAGGCACGGGGCTCGGGTGTACTCCGCCCGCTACAAGCGCCGCAATATGAGCTATATCAGCCATTAAATATGCGCCCGTTTCATCTGCAATTTCTTTGAACTTTGCAAAATCAATTATTTTAGAATAGTTTGAAGCGCCCGCAATAATGAGTTTGGGCTTGTTTTCAAGGGCAAGTTTTCTTAATTCTTCATAATCAATTTCACCGTTTTCATTAACGCCGTAGGGAACAATGTTAAAATATAAGCCGGAAAAGTTAACGGGTGAGCCGTGAGTTAAGTGTCCGCCGTTTGAAAGATCCATTCCCATAACGGTGTCATTCGGCTTCAGGGCATATAAAAAAACCGCCATATTTGCCTGAGCGCCCGAGTGAGGCTGAACATTTGCATGGTCACAGCCGAAAAGTCTTTTGCACCTTTCAACAGCCAATTCTTCAATTTTATCAACATTTTCACAGCCGTTATAAAATCTCTTATAGGGTTTTCCTTCGGCATATTTGTTTGTTAAGACGCTTCCCTGAGCCGCCATAACCGCTGTTGATGTAAAGTTTTCGCTTGCTATAAGTTCAATGGTGTTTTGTTGTCTTTCAAGTTCCGATTCTATTAAATTTGCAACTTCTACATCTTTTTTTCTTATTAAATCAAGTTCCATTGGCAATATCTCCCCTTTTTCGGCTAAATGTTTAAGATTATTTTACTTTCAAATAAATTATTAGTAAAGTTAAGTTTTTTGTTATAGAATATTTTTATACTATCAGGATTAACAACAATGAAAAAGAAAAATATCAGAAATATTGCAATTATTGCACACGTTGACCATGGAAAAACCACACTTGTTGACTGTATTTTACAGCAAACGGGCGTTTTTAAAGAGCATGAAGAAGTTCAAACTTGCGTTTTGGACAGCAATGACATTGAAAAGGAAAGAGGCATTACGATTTTATCAAAGAATGTCTCAGTTCAATATAAAGGGGTTAAAATTAACGTGGTTGACACTCCGGGGCATGCTGACTTTGGCGGAGAAGTTGAGCGTGTTTTAGGTATGGTGGACGGGGCGCTTTTAATTGTGGACGCTCAAGAAGGACCAATGCCGCAAACAAGATTTGTTTTATCAAAAGCGCTTGAATTGGGGCTGAAAATTATTCTCGTGGTTAACAAAATAGATAAACAGGGGGCAGACCCCGAAGGCACAATAAATAAGGTTTTTGACCTTTTCTGCGAATTGACGGACAGAGAAGACCTTATTGATTTTCCGATAATTTATGCAAGCTCGCTTCATAAATTTGCCAAAAAAGAGTTGACCGACAGTTCTGATAATATAATTCCGCTCTTGGACTGCATTTTGGAAAATATTAAACCCCCCGTCGGAGATGATGAAGCAACTTTGCAATTTCAGGCAACAACGCTTGATTATAACGAATATGTCGGAAGAATTGTAATCGGAAGAATTATAAACGGCAAAATTAAATCGGGAGAAACTTTAACCCTTATAAAATCTGACGGAAGTTATGAAAAAGGCAAAGTCACAAAATTATACGCCTTTAAAGACCTTGGCAGAGTTGAAGTTGACGAAGCGGAATCAGGTGACATTGTTGGTGTTGCGGGCTTTTCCGATATTCAAATCGGTGAAACGCTTTCTTCGCTTGTAAATCCGATTGCGCTTCCTTTAATTCACATTGATGAACCGACTTTGCAGATGAATTTTTCAGTTAACGATTCGCCGTTTGCAGGTCAGGAAGGCAAATTTGTTACATCACGCCAGCTTAGAAAAAGACTTTATCTGGAGCTTGAAAAGAACGTTTCTTTAAGAGTTGAAGACACAGAGTCTACGGATGTTTTCAAAGTTTCGGGCAGAGGCGAACTTCACCTTTCAATTTTAATTGAACAAATGAGAAGAGAAGGTTATGAGTTTCAAGTTTCAAAACCTGAAGTTATTTTCAAAAAAGAAGGGGATGAAATTTTAGAACCTTATGAAAATTTGATTATAGACGTTCCCGAAGAATATACAGGCTCCGTAATTGAAAGGCTTTCTAACAGAAAGGCGCAAATGCTTAATATGGAAACAGGCACAAAGCGCACAAATATTGATTTTTCAATTCCGGCAAGAGGGTTAATCGGCTTCAGGTCTGAATTTATAAGAATGACTAAAGGCGAAGGCATTATGTACCATACTTTTGAAAAGTATGCACCCTATGCGGGCGATATGAACAAACAAAGAAGCGGCTCATTAATTGCTTTTGAGGACGGCGAAGCTATTCCGTATGCGCTTCATCAGTTTGAAGACAGGGGTGTTTTCTTTATAACGCCTAAAACAAAGGTATACAAAGGAATGATTATCGGTGAATGTAACCGCCCGCAAGATATTGCGGTTAATATTTGCAAAACTAAAAAATTAACAAATATGCGCTCCGCCACGGCTGATGTTATGGTTACACTCCAAAGCCCGAGAATTATGAACCTTGAAGACTGCCTTGAATATATTCAAGACGATGAGCTTGTTGAAGTTACGCCCGAAAATGTCAGAATAAGAAAAGCAAATCTTACAAAAATAAGATAAATTAAAAAGGCAAAACCCCCGATTAACAGTTTTAATCGGGAGAATATATTTCATTTAAGTTTTAATTTTTTGAAATCAGTTCTTTTGCAAAAGAAAGAGATTTTTCATTGACAACGCCTGAAGACATCTGCGCAAGCGCCATAACTTTTCCTTCAAAATCAAGTTTTGTGGCGTCAATAATTGTATTGTTGTCTTTTTGAGTTTTTGATATCCAATAAGCGGTGTTTGCTTTTGAAGCTATAATCGGCTGATGAGTTATAGAAAACACTTGTACGGTTTTTGAAAGCTCAAAAATTTCATCCGCAACGCTGATTGAAGTTTTGCCGGAAATTCCCGTGTCTATTTCATCAAAAATAACGGTTGAAACCTTGTCAACATGGGCAAAAACAGTTTTTATCGCAAGCATAATTCTTGAAATTTCCCCGCCGGAAGCAACTTTTACAAGCGGCGATAACTCTTTTGCAAGGTTTGTTGTTATCATAAATTCAACGTCGTCTTTGCCTTTTTGGTTAAGTGCAACAGGGGTTGAGCTTATTTTAAATTTGGGGCAATTAAATTCAAGCTTCATAAGCTCATTTTCGACAACTTGTGAAAGCTCGTCTGTATATTTTGTTCTGAAATTTCTAATTTTGTCGCAATTTTCATCCATTGAAGCTTCGAGGTTTTGAATTTCATGTTCAAGCTCGGATGAATTGCAGTTTTCTTCTTCAAGCGCTTTTAATTCGGCAACAAACTTTTCATACGCTTCAAAAATGTTTCCGTATTTTCTTTTCAGTTTTTGAATTAATTCAAGCCTTTCGTTTATTTCATTAAGCCGTTTCGGGTTGTCTTCAAGCGTTTCCGAATAATTTCTCAAGAAAGATGAAATTTCTCTTATATTTTCAAGCGAAGAAAAGAAATTTTCTTCAATTTCGCTTGCATTCGGGTCATAATCTTTTATCTTTGAAATGTTGCAGCCGATTTTTGAAAGCGCCTCGGTTATTGAGTTGTCTTCTCCGCCAAGCGCCCAGTATGAGCTGTAAGAAAGCTCTTTTAGCTCTTGAACATTTGATAAAATTTCGAGTTCTTTATTTAATTCTTCTTCCTCATTTTCCTGAACTTCAGCCTTTTCAATTTCATCTATTTCAAACTTTAAAAATTCAATTTTTTCTTTATTGTCAGAACTTTGATTTTTTATTCTGTTTAAAAGGCTGCAAGCTTCGATATAGCGCTTATATTCTTTTTCTTGTTTAATTAAAAGCGCCTTATATTCACTTTCTTTGTTTTCGATATATAAATCAAGAAGCTCTATATGATATTTTTTTTGAATGTAAGTGTACGTTTGAAATTGAGTGTGAATGTCGATAAGCCTTTCTCTTTCTTCTTTAACGGCTTCCAAATTCACAAGTGCGCCGTCTATTCTGCATTTTGTTCCCGTTTGAGAAATTTCTCTTGAAATAACGGTTTCTTTTCCGTTTTCTTCAAAAGTTATCTCGACAAGCGCATTTTTTTCAGGGTTTTTCACCGCTTCTTTTGAGGTTTTTGCACCGAGAGCAACATCTATTGCCTTTATAATTATGCTTTTTCCGGCGCCTGTTTCTCCCAAAAGAACATTAAAACCCTCGGTAAAATCAAGAAACATTTCATCAATCAAAATAAAGTTTTTTATAAACAGAGTTTTTATCATGCTCCGGGCGCAACCCCCCAGTGAAGTTTATCTCTTAAAATGTCATAAAAACCTTTGTGTTCACTGTTTAAAAGAAGAAGTTTTGCTTTTTTGTCGTGTTTTTTAATAGTGACACTGTCTTTTTGAATGTTAACAAGCTGTCCGTCAGAAACCATTTGAAATTCAGACGGCGAATGAAACTTGATTTCAATTGTATCGTCGGCTGAAATTACAAGAGGGCGGGCGCTTAAGGTGTGTGCGCATATCGGAACAATTGTCATACATTCAATTTCGGGCGCAATAACGGCACCGCCGGCAGAAAGGTTATATGCCGTTGAACCTGTCGGAGTTGAAACGATAAGACCGTCTGCAAGATAGGAACAGACCTGTTTTCCGTTTATTACAAGCTCAAGTCTTGAAGTTCCGATACAATCTCCGCTTTTAATTACAATATCATTCAAGGCAATATTTCCGCCCGAATCACATATCATAAGCCTTTCTTCAATTCTAAACTCATCACGTTCAAGCTTGTTTAAAACAAAATCTCTTTCTTTCAGACCCGCCTGAGATAAAAACCCGAGTCTGCCCATATTAAAGCCGAAAACAGGAATATCAAACCTGCTTGCATGTCTTGCACACTTTAAAATTGTTCCGTCGCCGCCCATTACAATAAGCAATGAAGCACTATCCGGCAGGTTATCAAGGCTTGAATAAGAACAGTTAAGCCTTTGCGCAATTTCAGAAGCGTAATTTTCCGCATTTTCAATCGTTTTTTTGTAAATGACTTTTGCTTTTGTTAAATCTATTTTCATATAAAATTATCTGTAATTTACAAACTGCAAAGGAATTTCAAAGACTTCCTCTTTTCCTCTTAAAAGTTTGATAACTTCCTGAAGGTCGTCTTTGCTTTTGCCCGTTACCCTTATTTGTTCGCCTTGAATTGAAGACTGAACTTTCAATTTTGAATTTTTAATTTCGGCGGTAATTTTTTTGGCGAGTTCCTGACTTAAGCCTTTTTTAAGATTAAAAACCTGTCTGACGTTTCCACCCAAAGCGTTTTCGACATTTAGAGCGTCTAAAATTTTAATGCTTAAGTTTCTTTTAACCATTTTTGATTGAAGAATGTCGATAATGTTTTTTAATTTCATTGTATCTTGAGTGGTAACGGTTATGGTTTTTTCACCTTCCAAAACAACTTCTGAGTTTGAATCTTTAAGGTCAAATCTTGTTTGAATATCTCTTTTTGTTTGGTCAATTGCATTAACAAGCTCTTGTTTATCAAACTCTGAAACTATGTCAAAACTGCATTCTTTTGCCATAAAAACTCCTAGCTTTCAAAAATGGGGCGAAAACCGCCCCTTATATAAATTTATTAAACACGTCTTTTTCTTGCTGCTTCAGATTTTCTTTTTCTCTTTACTGAAGGTTTTTCGTATCTTTCTCTGCGTTTAATTTCAGATAAAATACCAGCTTTTTGGATTTTTTTCTTGAAACGTTTAAGAGCGCTCTCGATGTTTTCGTTTTCTCTGACACGAACTTCCGGCATTGATTTTCACCTCCTTCAAAGAGTTAATTTGTATCCTTTAGTTAGGAATATAACAAAAAGGCATTTTAAAGTCAATAAACATGGGAAGTTCAAAACTTTTTATACATTTTCGAGATAAATTTTTTCGTTAATATCCATAAAAATGCTTGCGTTTTTCAAAAACTTTTCAGGGTTACAAGACACATAAAATCGGACTTTTGCCTCACTGTTTGTTTTTTGAACTAATTTTACGATAAAATCGGCAGGGTTAATAAAAACGTTTTCTTCGGCATATTTTTTCATAATCGGAAGTAAATAAGGATAATGGGTACACCCGAGAACGATTTTTTGACAGCCCTTGTCTGACAAAATTTTAAGATATTTTTTTACGGCAAGCATGCTTTCTTTTTCGTCATAAAGCCTGTTTTCAACAATGGGAACAAACTCGGGACAGGCTGTTTCAAAAACTTCCGCATTTTTATTTATTTTTAAAATTTCTTTTGTGTAAGAAAGGCTCTTTACCGTTCCTTCCGTTGCCAAAACCCCGATTTTATCAGCCATTTTTGCAATATACGGTGCGGCGCTTTGAATTAAGGGGTAAATTTCGATATTCCCCCCAAATTCGTTGTGCAAGGTATCATAAGCAAGCGCAGAGCTTGTGTTGCAAGCCATTATAACTTTTTTTGCACCTTTTTTTATAAAAAATTTTATAATTCTTCTCGTGTAATCAATTATTTGTTCTTTTGATTTTTCGCCATAGGGAAGGTGTTTTGTATCACCAAAATAAATATAGTTTCCCCCGAGAGGTAAAAGTTTTTTTAAAACGCTCAACCCCCCGACTCCCGAATCAAATACGCCTGTAATTATTTCTTCCGTCATTTTTTTGCTCTTAAATAATTATATATTCCGTCAGCTATGGCTTGTGCTATTTCATCCTGTCTTTTTGAAGATGTAATAGCTTCTCTTTCGTTTTTATTTGATATAAACCCGATTTCGCACAAAATAGCGGGTGCGTCCGTATGATTTATAACATAAAATTTAGAATTAAACAAACCTCTGTCAACCGTTTTCCACCCTTTTACCCTTTTTGACATTTCTTTATGGACGTATTCGGCATATTTTTTGCTGTCTTGTTTATACCAGTGAGTTTCAATGCCGTAACCGGAGTCATTTGTGCTTGAATTAACGTGAATTGAAACAAAAACATCCGGCTTAATTGAGTTGGAATAATCTGACCTTTCTTGTAATGACACGGTTTTGTCTTTATCTCTCGTCATATAGGTTTTCACTTTTTTGTCATTTAATTTTTTCTCGACAAGTTTTGCAATTTTTAAAGTTATGTCTTTTTCATAAATATAGTTACGTGTTGCGCCGACGTCGGAGCCGCCATGCCCTGCATCAATAACAACTTTAAAGAGATTTGAGATAACGGGCTGTTTTTTCTTGAAAGCTGAAATTACGGGCGATTTTTTCGGAGTTTTTGGCTTAAAACAAACTCTAAGCTCGGTGTTATCGGGGTTTGTTTTTACATTTATTTTGTTATTTTGCATATTTAAAAAAACAATTCTCAATTTATCAAGCGCAATTCTTGTTGTCTGAAAATTGGGAACAGCCCTTTTAACGGGGTCTAAAACGCCGTCATCAAAAGTGTTTAAATTATTAACGTCGATATAAAGATTTGAATTTTCTTCAAAAACGCTTAGTGCGGCGGAATCGTCAAAAACAAAAACCGCCGTTTCAAGACCTTTTAAGCTTGAATATGCGGTTTTGGTCAAGTTTGCCATATTGTCGGAAACTTTTGCCGAGATTATGTTTGCCTTATTTGTAAGATAAAGATTTTTTGAATCGGGAGAAATTATTCCCCTGTAATTTTTGGAATTTTCACCCTGTATAACAAGCCTTGCGACATTTTGAGAGTTTTGTCCGATTTTAACGGTTTCTCTTTTGTCTATGGTGGTTTGTCCGTTTTTATCAATCACGGTTTGAATTTCGCCAATCGGAAAAACCTTGTTTCTTAACTCCTGTGCAACGACGGTATCGTCAAGGTCAATAATTAACCTGTCAGGATTTGTCAAAGAAAAAACGGGCATAAGGCTTAATTTTCCTATGCCGTTTATCATTACTCCGTTTTTTGCCTTTGAAATTGAATTTATATAATATTTGGAAGAAACTTTTAATTCTTCCTGTTTGTTTTCAACGGTTTTTTGTGCATTAACAAAACCTTCATCGGTTTTGGGGCTTAATGAATCTGTTTCTTCTTCAAATTTTGTCCCCTTATAAAAAACGGTTCTTTCTTTAGGGTCAGTGTTTGAATATATGATTTTAAATTTCGGAGAAGAAACCATTTCATTTTTTGTTTTTATAAAAATAGAATTTTTTGTTTTAAAAACCTGAAAGTCTTTGGGGTTAAAATTTTTATTATATTCAAAAACAATTCTTACAACATTCGGTTCAAGCGTAAATTGAGAAATTTTGACATTGTTAAAAACGGAATTTTTTGCCGTATAGCTTTTTTTAGGCGTGGTCAAAATTGAATTGTTAATATCTATATAAATTTTATCGGGATTATTTGTAAAGCCCTTTTTAACGGTAACTTCATCCGTTATTTCGCCTTTGGTTTGAATGTAAATCAGGCTGTCCGAACTGTCAAAAAGCATTTTATTTATCTTAACCGGCTCAATTGAAAAAGCCGGCATGGTGTTTAGAATTAATATAAACAAAAACGTGATAAATTTTTGAAAATAATGCTTCATAACAAAATATTATCAGCTTTTTTATCTTTTAGGCAGAGAATTAAATTTTTTTAATATTTATTCATTAAGTTTTTTAAAAATGAATTTCTCCTTTGAGGTTGGGGGGCATGGTTAATTGTAAAACTTTTTTAATACTTTTTTACTTGTTTTATATTGTGTCGTGGTGTTTACTTAAGAACATAGTTTGAAAGGAGTGATGGCAAATTTTGCCCGCAGATTTGTATTGTCTGATTAAAGGCGGGAAAGAGGAGAAAGAGTGAAAATAAGATTATTAACGCAGCGGAGTTTCGGCTTCTAGGCTTAAAAAAGAGGAGAAAAAGAAAAACATTTGCTAAAAGATTAGTTTAATCGGGCAGATGTTTTTCTTTTATTTAACTTATTTTTATTTTTTTGATAAAATAATTACAAACATTTTAAAAAGAGGAGTTTTAAGCTTTAACCATGAAAAATAAAATCATACTTTTTTGGATTATTGTTGCACTGACAATTTCGGGCATAGCAGTAATATATAAAAAACCGACATCTTTGGGGCTTGATTTGGTCGGCGGTTCAAGACTTGTTTTAGAAGCTGAACCTTCAAGCGAAGTGCCGAAAATTACCCCCGATGTTATGGACAGTTTGCAATATGCCATTGAAAACAGAATAAATGCCTTCGGTGTCGGTGAAACCAACGTTCAAAAAGTTGGCGAAAAAAGACTTATGGTTGAAATTCCAAACGTAACCGACACAAAAAAAGCAAAGGCAATTGTCGGTGAAACTGCCCAGTTGGAATTTAAAGAGCCGGACGGTTATAAAAACGGCGCTCAACAATGGAAGTCAACCGGTCTTACCGGAAAAGAGCTTAAAAAAGCCAGCGTTACAACGTCTAACACCGGAGAATGGGTTGTTTCGCTTGAGTTTGATACAAACGGAACCAAAAAATTTGCCGAATTGACAAGGCGTCTTGTAGGTCAGCAAATGGCGATATTCTTTAACGGCAAACTCGAATCTGCCCCCGTTATTAATGAAGAAATTTTGGGCGGGCATGCGCAAATTTCGGGCGGAAAAGATAACGGATTTGAATATAGCGAGGCAAAAGAAATGGTTGATTTCTTAAATGCGGGCGCATTGCCGGTTTCAGCTAAAATAATCGAAGAAAATTCCGTAGGTCCTTCTCTTGGCGCCGAAAGTATTCAAAAATCAAAATTTGCCGGCGTTATCGGAATCGGGCTTGTAATGTTATTTATGATTATTTATTACAGAGTTCCCGGAATTATCGCAAGTATTGCTCTTTGCATATATTCGGTCATTTCTTTTGCTGTGTTTAAAATAATTCCCGTAACTTTAACCCTTGCGGGCATTGCAGGGTTTATTTTAAGTATCGGCATGGCGGTTGACGCTAACATATTGATATTTGAACGTACAAAAGAAGAACTCAAGACGGGAAGAAGCCTTTTCACGGCTGTTAATTCGGGCTTTGACAGGGCATTTACAAGTATTTTCGATTCAAACATGTCAACAATAATTACCTGTGTAATTCTTTATCTTTTGGGAACAGGCACCGTTAAAGGGTTTGCACTAACTCTTGCAATCGGTGTTTTAATCAGTATGTTTTCGGCAATAACAGTTACCAAAAATTTAATGCATTTAACATTCGGAACGGGTGAATTAAAACATCCTGCACTTTTCGGTTTAAAGGCTTCCGATATAAATAAATCTTATACCGCTGTTGAAACCAAGAAAGAAAAGGCAAAATTCGGAGTTTTGAACTAATTTAAAGGAGTAAAAAATGGCTAATCCCGATTTAATGAAACATAAAAATATAATAGACGTTATAAAATACAGAGGAATTTGGCTTTCTTTGAGCGCAATTCTTTTAATTCCTTGCATTATTGCGGTTTGTTATCTTGTTTTTACGCAGCCGAACCACTCGCCCTTAAAGCTTGGAATTGATTACACCGGCGGTACTATTCTTCAATATTCCACTTCTCAAGAAGTTACAACGAGTGAAATCGAAAAAATAAGAACAAAGCTTATTGATGAAAAGTTTCAAACTCCTGTTGTTCAGGTTATAAACAACAAAACGGCTTCAATTGAAAATAAAGAAAATCAAAACGGAACATCCGATAAAAATATTGTTTCGATAAAAACAACCTTCTTAGGGGACAACAACAATGAAGGAATTGATAAAGTTACACAAATTGTAAACGAGTTTGTCAAAGACCCCGATTTAGTTCAAACAAACTCAATAGGTCCTTCACTCGGTTCCGAACTTTTGAAAAATTCGCTTGTTGCTCTCTGTCTTGCATTTCTCGGAATTGTTGTCTATATTTCGTTCAGATTTCAAGCCGATTATGCCATTATCGCACTTCTTGCGCTTTTTCACGATGCGCTTTTTGTAATCGGTGTTTTTGCAATAATGGGAATTTTCTTTGACTGGTATGCAGACAGCCTTTTTATAACCGCAATTCTTACGGTTATCGGGTTTTCGGTGCATGATACCATTGTTGTGTTTGACAGGGTCAGAGAAAACAACAGGTTTCTTGCAAAAAAATATACATTTGATGAAATCGTTAATGCTTCCGTTAATCAAACTCTTGCAAGAAGTATAAATACGTCGGTAACTACGTTAATGACTTTGCTTGCGCTTTATATTTTCGGCGGAACAACAACCAGAGATTTCGTTCTTGCAATGATTTTGGGTATTGCAATAGGTACATATTCAAGCATATTCTTTGCAAGCACCCTTCTTGCTTGGAATAAAGACATCAGAGAAGCAAGACAACACAAACAGGCTTAGATAAATGAAACATGCAAAAAAGTTTGATAACCTTGCACAGTTTGTCTTTAACACCCGTGAAAAACTGGGGCTTTCTTCAAGCGGGCTTGCAAAAAAATGTAATCTCGACGAAAGCGTTATTTTAAATATTGAAGCGGGTTATGAACTTTTTTTACCCACAACCGTTCGCCAAAAGCTTGCAAAGGGGTTAAGGGTTTCTTTGGATGAAATTAAGCTTTATGAAAAAAATGAAGATTACAATTTTACATCAAAAGAAACACTGGAAAAATTAAAAGAGGATATTTTACTCAACGCTGAAAACAAAGCGTACATTGCGCTGTGCCCCGTTTGCGGCTCAAAACTCGTGACGAGAATTGCAAAACTTTATGACCTTGAGGATAATTTAATTCTTCACCCCAAAGCCCGCTGCACAAAGTGTCCTTTTCAGCTTCACTCTTAAACTTCCGGCTAGTTAACTTCGGCAAGTTTTTCAAGTTTTAATTTTTGGTCATATTCAATAAGAAGCTTGATTAATTCATCAAGTTCGCCTTCAATAACCGTCCAAACATTCAAATTATGGTTAATTCTGTGGTCCGTGAGTCTTCCTTGGGGGAAGTTATATGTTCTTATTCTCTCGGAACGATCGCCCGTTCCCACTTGAGAGCGGCGAAGATCGGTTACTTCTTTCATTTGTTTTTGAACTTCCATATCATAGAGCTTTGCTTTCAAAATTTGTAAAGCTCTTTCTTTGTTTTGCAATTGGGAGCGTTCTTCGGTACAGAAAATCATTATCCCTGTCGGTTTATGGAAAACTCTTGCCGCAGTTTCAACCTTATTAACGTTTTGTCCGCCGGCACCGCCCGAACGTGCGGTTGTAATTTCAATATCATTCATATTGAGTTCAATCTCAACATCATCTACTTCAGGCATAACGGCAACCGTTGCGGTAGAAGTGTGAACTCTTCCTTGAGATTCCGTGGTGGGAACTCTTTGAACCCTGTGAACTCCTGATTCATATTTTAATTGTGAATAAACATTTTCGCCCTTAACGGAAATTACAACTTCAGAAACGCCGCCGGCTTCGCATTCGTTTATTGAAAGAATTTTTGTTTGCCAGCCTTTATTGTTTGCAAATTTCATATACATTCTCATAAGATCGCCCGCAAAGATATTTGCCTCATCTCCGCCGGCTGAACCTCTGATTTCAAGCATAATATCCTTGTCATCCATCGGGTCTTTCGGCAAAAGAAGAACTTTCATCTTTTCTTCAAAAACGGGAATTTTAGCTTCGTTGTTTGCAATTTCATTGTTTAAAAACTCTCTCATAGAAGGGTCTTTTTCCCCATGGAGCATTTCTTTCGCTTCGCTGATAGCGTCAAGCGCCTGTTTATAAGAATTATAAGTGTTAACGGTTTCTTCCATTGCTTTTCTTTGTTTTGAAAGCTCTTTAAATTTTTCATAATCGTTAACGGTTGCGGGGTCTGAAAGTTTCAGCCCGAGCTCAATATATTTTTCTTCAATTTGTTTAATTTTATCAATCATGTCGTTCATTGGTTGTTTATCCTTAAAAACTTAGTTTGCACAGCAAACATTACCGAGAAATTCCGCTTTTGTTTTTGTTCTTCCGCAAGTTTTGTCCTCATCACAATATCCAAGCCTTTCGCATTTTGGAACCAGATAAGGCTTTAACCACGGTTCTTTTTTGATAACTTCATCCACCATTGCTTTAACAAGACATCTTATTTCATATTGCGCCCTTGTGCAAAGCCTTAAATTTGCAAGATGAATTAACTCTCTCAAGTTTAAACTTGCCGTAAGTGAGCTTGCTGCGGCATTTGGCAATATTGCTCTTGCGTCTTCGGCCAAAATTCCGTTATCAATAAATTCCTGATAAAGTTCGGAAGTTTTTGTCATAAAATCCGTAAATTTTTTATTCAATTCGGGGTTTTTTTCAATAGATTTGGGCACAATGTAATCAAATTCGCCCTTTTCTCTTACATATCTTTGGCTTTTTTGAGAAAAACTCATGTGTCTGTGGCGAACAAGCTGATGAGTGCATGCCCTTGAAACATTTTGAATGGCAAAAGTGAGTTGAATATGTTCAATTGTGGAATAATGTCCAGAAGAAATAACTTTTTCAATCAAAGAAAGCATTTTTTCATTGTCCGGAGCATTTAAATAGTTTTCATAAGGAAGTTTGGCGCTATAACAGGTTTTGCACGCCGTATAGATTGTTCTTATTATATCGTCTGGAATTGAAATCAACTCAACACTTAAAGTTTGCTTTGCCATTTAAGCCTCCCCTTGAAAAAAGTAATAAAAAGCGGACATAAAACTACATCCGCTTTTTTTAAATAAAGTTTTGCTACTTGTTTTCGTAACGTTTTTTAAATCTTTCAACTCTTCCTTCAGAGTCTAAGATTTTTTGGTTGCCTGTGAAGAAAGGATGGCAAGCATTACAAATTTCAACCGTGATGTTTTCTTCAACAGAGCCTGTTTCAATTTCATTGCCGCAAACACACTTAATTGTGGTTTTTTTGTAGTCAGGGTGTATTCCTTGTTTCATTTTATTTTCCTTCTTTTTAAATCAACTCAATATTAATCTACAGTTTAACATTATATGGGCTGAAAAATTAATTTCAAGAGTATACTTTTTTAAACTTGACTTTATATTATGTCTTTTTTATATTAAAAAAAGCAATGGCGACATGGCCAAGTGGTAAGGCAGAAGCCTGCAAAGCTTTTACCCCCGGTTCGAATCCGGGTGTCGCCTTTTATTTTTTTTAAACTTCAATTTAACTTTTGTAACATCCCCTAAAGTTTATATGTCTTATTGCCGTTAATTAAATTGGAAAAGGAAGGGGCATTTTTGTGTCTGAAGATTTAAATGTAAATGGCTACATATGTGAAACAAAGGCAATATATGACGCATTCAAAAGCGCAAATATTGAGTCTTCAAAATTGAAAGCCGTTGATAAAAATTCTGATATGAAAATATCAGAGGATGAATATCAGGAATATTTGGAAAGCGAAAATGAAGAAGAAAAATCATCTTCAAGTGTTCAAGATGAATATTCTGACGATCCGACCGTTAAATCCCTTCAAAAGAAATATGACAGAGAACAAAGAGCGATTTACAGACTTCAATTAAGGTTAAAAAGTTTAAATGCACTTTTAAAAGAAGCCGAAGTTAACCTTGCGGGATATCCGAAAAACTCTGAACAGAGAGAGTCTATGCAATCTGTAGTAAACAATGTTCAGGGAAAAATTGACTCTGCAACTTCTGAAATTGCTTCCCATAATGCCACTATGTTAAACATTGCAAACAGTATTCAAAACAGAAAAAATCAGCTTGCAAATCAGGCTGCATACTCGGCTTCAATAGCTTCATCCGCAGGAGTAAGCACCTCTTCAACCTCAGGCGCAGGTTCGGTTGGCACAACAACGCCAATAAGCGCAGAATCGGGAAGCGGCAGTAATCTTGCCGGTGTAACGGGCGATCTTTCCATTTGTTTGGATAGAGTTGCCAAAAGCCTTGGTACGTCAAGAGATGAAGCCGCAGACTATATTGCAACCCTTTGTAAAACTGTCGGAAAAGGCTATTTTGACCCGAAAGTTATTCTTTCTCAAATTTTCTCCGAATCGGGCGGAGACAATTCGGCTTCAAGCACGCCAATGTATGTCGGCTTCGGGCAAATGTCCGCCATTGCGGTTCAAGAAGTTAATAACCAGTTTGGAACAAACTATTCTTTTGCCGATATGCATGACCCCGCAAAAAATCTTCAAGCAATGATTTATCTGATGAGATTTCAATATGAACGATACGGGAATGACATCGGAAAAGCTCTTACCGCATATAATGTCGGTAACTGTTCTTCGGGCGTTGTTAACGATTATGCAAGAAAAATTCTCTCACGTGTATAGTTATACCGCAGAGTTTTGAATTAAAGAAACGGGATAGCTTGCGTGGTGAATTTTCGGAAGCAGATAATTTGCGTCATATTCTATTAAATGAGGCTTGTCATCGTCTGTATCGTTGCATATAAATTTTATGTTGCCGAAAGAGTCTTTTTTGTAGTCAACAATCGTTATTTCGTGTCCGTTAACGATTTTATTCGGGTCACAACCCTTTTCATTACATTCTTTTGCAGTTACAACATAGCCGATTATGACATCTTCCCCATTGTCGACAGCTTTTGTAATATCGCTTTGAATTTTTAATAAATCTGTGTTCCAGCCTTTTAAAATCTGGTTCTCATCAACATTTTGATAAACTACGGAATCTCTTTCTTTGCCGTCAACCAAAGATTCTATATATGTTTTTTCAAACTCAATCAAACCTTGCGGGTTGGCATTAAATTTTCCCGCCCTTTCATCTATCAGAGAATTATAAGTTTGCTGCGAGCCTGTATTCATAAGAGTTGATTGCATAAGAACATCTATAACGGTTCTTTCGTCGCTATCCCAATAGTTATCCTGAATTAATGCTCTTGTAAGCGCTTGTTCATCAGGTTTTAAAACAATGTTGGCACTGTTAAAATCAAGAGATTTAATCGGAGTTTCAAATTCGTTTAAAAGCCACAGAGCATTCATTTTATTTGAAGAAAGCGCATTTAAGGGCAAGTTCTTTTCAACTTGAATTTTTGGGCTTGTGAGCCCTTCAGCCCAGCGGGCAAACTCTGAGGGCATTTTATTTGCAAGGTGAAATTCAACGCTTGCGGCAACACAAGTTCCGGAGCCTTCAGTTTTAATTTTTGAGGCTTTTTCAAGCGTATTTCCGTCTGAAATGTAACCTTGCGCTTCAGAAGGGATATCTCCGAATTTTTGGGTTATTGAAGCGGGAGAATATATTGTATCAATGATTTCTCCTGCAAGTTTAAGTCCGTCCATGTTTGCTGCCCTTGGAGTGGTTATGACTTTATAAATTGACTCAAGGGTGCTTGAATTGTCATTTGAATTTCTGTTTAAAAGCTTTCCGCTTTTTAAAAGGCTGTCCAGTTTCTTTTGTCTTAATATATTGTCTTTCGGGCTTGCTTTTTCAGACATTGAAGTTGCAAAAGCGTCTAAAACCTCGTTATACATTTTTGTTTCTTCGGCGCCTGATAGTTTTGTTGCAACCTTATTTACGGCAAAATTGGGCTCATTGGTTAAACCTGTGTTGTTAAGGGCATAAGACAGGCATGAAATTTTCGGCATAACAGGACCTGACCCCTTTTTTGAGGTTGAATTGACTTGTGTATTGTAATTATAAAGCCCTACATTATTAATCATAATTTTTTGCCCTTATACTTTCTAAAACACAAAGATACAAAAAATTGCTTTTTTTTATTTCTAATTTTACAATTATAACAGATTGGACAAATTTTAGATGAAATTTAAAACACCTTCAAAAGATTTTATAAAAATAAGTATTGACAGACTAACCCGTTTTAAGCCGGTTAGTGAAAAATATAAAAGAGTTTTTGATGAAATTTTGAACAAACACTTTATACCAAACGGAAACAAGCTTTCAGACATGAGTGAAAAGGAAAAAATTGACCTTGCAGTTGAAATTTTTAATTCCGCTTTTTCCGATTTGTCAGATTTTAAAATGAATGAAATTATAAAAAAAGACGAAGATGAAATTTTTTATTTAACAAAAGAAGACAGGGAATTTCTTGACGCAAAAATAGACTTTAAATCGGCAATTGACTTGTTTGACGAGAAAGAACTGCCCCTAAATTTAAAAAGGCTTAAACTTCAAAAAAACCTCACAAGCAAAAAAACCAGAGAAACCTATTCCACTCTTTTTCCGATTTCTAAAGTTGTTCTTGTTGAAGGGATAACGGAAGAAATTCTTTTAATTGAATTTGCAAAAATTTTGGGGTTTGATTTTAAAAAAGAAGGCATTTTTGTTCTGGGGGCGGGGGGCAAAAATCAAGTTGCAAGGAAATATATTAAACTCATTGAAGAAATTAAAATTCCGATTTTTGTGCTTCTTGATTGTGATGCAAACGAAATTGAAGAAATCTTGTCTTTAAAATTAAGAAAAATAGATAAACTCTATAAAATAAAATCGGGAGAATTTGAGGACATCTTGCCCAAAAATTTAATTAAAAATGCCCTAAACCACCACTTTGCGCAAAATCTTCTTGTGGATGAAAACTCTTTTGAAGAGGGGCATGCCGTTGTTGATATTTCTAACTGTTATAAAAATAACGGTTGGGGCGAATTTAAAAAGGCTGATTTTGCAAGAATTATAAGAGAATATTTAATTCAAACGGAAAATCCGCCCGTATCTTGTGAATTGAAATTAATAACAGAAAAAATTAAGGAGATGTAGTCTTTGAAAGAAACTAAAGGAATAAGGCTTCATATAGGCTTTTTTGGGCAAAGAAACGCCGGAAAATCGACGGTTGTAAATAACATAATAGGTCAGGAACTTTCAATTGTTTCTTCCAAAAAAGGCACAACGACCGATGTTAACGAAAAGGCAATGGAGCTTCTTCCAATCGGGCCTGTTGTTCTTTTAGACACCGCAGGTATCGACGATGTGGGAGAGGTTGGAAAATTAAGAGTGAAATCTGCCCTAAAGGCTTTAAACAGGTGTGATGTCGTTGTTTTTGTAAAAGATAATAACCCGCTTTCGGATATAGAAAAAAATTTTATAAAAGATGTCAAAGAAAAAAAACTTGTTCTTTTGAGCGTGATAAATAAAACAGATTTGGGGGAAATTTCAAAACAAGATTTTGAATTTCTTAAAAACTTATCAGACGGAGTTATTAAAAGAGAGGGCAACAATTTTGTAAAAGATTTTAAAGACGCTCTTATTAAGATTTTGCCTGAAAACATTATAAATCAAGGGTTAATTTTGTCAGACATTATAAAACCTGATGAAACCTGTATTCTTGTTATTCCTATTGATAAAGAAGCTCCGAAGGGAAGAATAATTCTTCCTCAGGTCAATGTAATAAGGGAGCTTCTTGACAACAATTCATTATCTCTGGTTTGCACTCCGGATAAGCTTGATTTGGCAATAAAATCTCTAAAAACTCCGCCGAAGCTTGTTGTTTGTGACTCTCAGGCGTTTAAAAAAGTAAGTGAAATTGTCCCCGAAGAAATAATGCTGACTTCCTTTTCCATACTTTTTGCAAGGCTTAAGGGAGATTTTAATTCCTTTTTATACGGCTGCCAAAAAATTGATAATTTAAATGAAAATGACAAAATTTTAATTCTTGAAAGTTGTTCTCATCACCCTATCGAGGATGATATCGGGCGGGTTAAAATTCCAAATCTTTTAAAAAAATATACAAAGAAAAACCTTATATTTGAACACTATTCAGGTCATGATTTTCCTTCGGATATTGAAAAATATTCTCTGATAATTCACTGCGGCGCTTGCATGACAACAAGGAGAGAAGTTTTAAACAGAATTGAAATTTCAAAGTCTAAAAATGTCCCGATTACAAATTACGGAATGACAATCGCAAAATGTACGGGCATTTTGGAGCGCTCAATAAAGCCGCTTTGTTTTTAGACTATGTTTTATTTAACGATTTTTTAATCGCAAACACCTGAATTTCGTATGGCGCAAGCTCAACATTTAAGCTTCCGTTTTTTGCAACCGGCGCTTCATTCATTCTGAAAGGAAGAACAAAATCATTTTTCAAAAGCCCCGGAACAGAAACTTTTGCTTTATGAACTCCGGATGTGTCCAAATTGCCGATTACAACAATAGAATCAGTGTTTAATTTTCTTCTGAACGCAAAAACCTGAATATCATTTGTTTTTAAAAACTCAATTTCTTTTGAAGCAATAATAGGGTGCATCATATACCAAAACTGTATGGCTTCGCTGAAATCAGGGCTGTAATTTTTCGAATCGACAAACTCCGGCGCTCTTGAGAAGTTAAAAAGGTCCACAACTCCCCTTTTAATGTCATAAGAATCTGAATTGTCCGTGTAAGTTATATCAGGCTTTTTGCCGAGAAATTTATAATCATAAGTGTCTTTTGAAGGGTATCCGTCAAAAACATACGGATTTAAAGGCAAAGTTACATTGAGCCAGTTTGTCATTTGCCAATAATAATTGCCGATTAGCGCAGGGCTCGTCTGGTCATGTGTTGCAAAAGTTCCGATAATTGATTTTTCACCGTTAAACTTTTCTATAATTTTAATATCGTTTTTAATTTTCTTGTAAAAATCATCGTTAGTTTTTATTGAAGTTAAATCTGACCAGTCTTCATAAAAACCGTCAAAACCGGCGCTTAAAAGCTCTTCCACGCTAAGGTAATTGTTTTTAAATTTTTTTCCGATAGGGTTTTCCCAAAGGGGCGAAGCTTCCGCCAAAAAGAAAAAATTTGAATCTTTTTCTCTTGTCCAATCTATGAGCTCTTTCCAAAAAGCGAAAGGTTTTATCGCCGCACTGTCAACCCTTATTCCGTCTGCCCCCAGAGAAAGGGCAAGATTTATAAATTTTTTATGTTCGTCTAAAAGGCTTTTGTTGAGTGTTTTTCCGTCACTTTCATACGGGTTAAATATTCTTACATCTTTCCAATCTGAAGGATATTCAACTTCAAAATCTTTTGTAAAAAGGAAAGGTTTTTCAATTGATAAATCGTAAGAACCGCACCCCGGAAGGTCAAGAATTACATTCATGTTTAATTTGTGAGCTTCTTCTATAAACTGTTTTGCCTGTTTATTTATATCAGGTGCAATTTCTGTTTCATCAAGAAGCTGAGGGTTTATAGTGTCAAAAGAATCAAGCGCATACAAAGAACCTGCCGTTCCTTTTGCATGAAGCTTACCGACTTTTGTAATCGGAAGAAGATAAATTGTGTTTATTCCTATAGATTTTAGCTCTTTTAATTTCGGAATTGCATTTATAAAAGTTCCGGAAACTTCGCCCAAATCTTTTTCGATGATGTCGTTATTATTATAGTCTTTTGCGCCAAATGTTCTTATGTTAACCGAATATATAAATACGGAATTATTTATAAACATTTGTCTTAAATTGTTTGCGAATGCAGCGTTTTGCCCTTTGTTAACGGGAAAGACGCTCATAAGCAAAAGAAGGAAAAGAAATAAGATTTTTGTTTTGTTTTTACAAATCAGCTCTGTAAATTTCATAAATAATTTCATCCTCTACACCCTTAATAATGCTTTTATTTCTGTTATAACTCATTATAATCGAAGCGTAATAATATTTTTTATTGCCGCTTTCTATCATTCCCGTTAAAGAACTTGTTCCAAAGAGTGTTCCCGTTTTAAAGTATACGGAATTTTCCATTTCTCTCATTCTTTTTGAAAGAGTGCCGCTGCCTGCGGTAGGAAGATATTTTTTGCAATCGAAGTTCATTTTATACAGGGCATCTGTCATCCAGCTTGTGTTCATTGCGTTATATCTTGAAACTCCGCTGCCGTCCCTTATTTTGATATTTTTGGTATCAAGGTTTAATTTGTCAAAATAACTGTAGAACATATTTATCCCGTTTTGGGTTGTTCCAAACGAGGTGAAGCTGTCTTCAACCGGTGAGTTTTTCTTTGCAAAACTTCCGCCCGCAACCTTAAAAACCATTTCACAAGCGGTGTTGTCGCTGTTATCAAGGGTGTGCTTTATAACATCGCTGAGCGGTCTTGAAAATTTTGCCACATAAATAGCATCTTCCGGCACTTTAGCAAACATAAATTTGTTGTGATATGAAACCCCGTTTTTATTAAGAGCGTCTGTCAGCTTGTTACAGAAAAAATATCTCGGGTTTAAAACCGGAATTTCCATATCAATGACGTTATTTGAAATGGTTCCTTCAACATTAACGGTGTTATGGATATCGTCTTGGACGAATTTTATATCATTGTTTTCCCCTTTTATCAGTTTTGAAATAAATGAAAATCTGTAAGGATTTTTTTGGACAATTCTTACAGTTCCCTCGGGTGTTAACAAAATATCAATTTTAACCGTGTTGTTGTCAACCATATAAGGAGAAATTTTAGGCGAATTCGGCCAATAGTCGTCAATTGTCCAGCCGTCAGGATAGGGAACTTTATCCATAACCGAATCGTCAATAAAAATTTTATTTATTTTTCCTTTGTATGCGGCTTTTAAATTTTTGGCAAGCATGTTCATATCGGCGGTTGTAAATAGAGGGTCGCCCGAAAGTTTTAAATAAAGATTGTTATTTTTATCTTTGTAAAACGCCATATCAAAGGTAAAATTTTCGCCGAGAGTGTTCATTGAAGCTGCCATTGTAAACAGTTTAAGGGAAGAAGCGGGGTTAAGATATTTGTATCCGCCTTTATTATAAACAAAAACTCCCGTGTTTGCGTCTTTCACGGAAATTGAAACAACGGAATCTCTGTCAAAATCAAAGGAATTTAAAATATCGTTAATTGAAGACGAAATTTCGCCCGCAAAAGCCTGACATTGAAAACAAAACAACATGAATAAAAAAAATATTTTTTTAAACATATGACAAAGCTCCTTTTATATCGGGCGCAAAACCGAAATTGTGCACTTTTCTTGCGTTTAAATTAGGGTAAGTTTCTCTTGTTTTGCAGACTGTTTCAGTATCAATTTCGGCGAAAATGTACCCTTCTTTTTCATCCAGCTGATAAAGAGTCTCCCCCGTTGAATCAACCAAAATGGAGTTACCTGAATTATAAACCCCGTTTTTAATTTCACCCGTTTGAGAAAGCGCAAGAAAATATGATTGATTTTCAATCGCTCTTGCTTTTGCAAGAGAGGTATATTGATTTTTTCTCGTAAGAGGCCAAGCCGACATATTAATCATCATTTCGGGAGCATGGACGGAATTTATATAGCTTCTGAAAAGTTCTGGAAATCTTATATCGTAACAGATTGAAAGCCCGATTTTTAACCCTTCAATATCAACAATTAAAGGTGTTTTTCCTTCTTCAACATCAACAGCTTCACCGTCAGGCGCATAAAGATGAATTTTTTCATATCTTGCAAAAACTTCCCCGTCTCTTTTGATAACGGGACATGTATTTTTTAATTTGCCTTCGGTTTCTTTTATGTATGAGCCGCCGATAATATTTACATTGTGTTTTTTGGCAATTTTTGACAGGAAATTTTCGGTTTGAAATTTATCGTCTTTTAAAGACTTAAAAATTTCGCAAAACCAGCCTGTTGTCCAAACTTCAGGCAAAATAATTATATCAGGGTTAAATTCGGGATTTTTAGAATAAAATTCTTCAATCATAAACTCTATTTTCGAAAAATTGGCATTAATATTCCCGATAACAGAGCTCATTTGAATAGCAAGAATGTTTTTTTTCATTTCTATCCCTTTTTATTATAATTCTTCGGGCGAAGCAATTCTTCCCAAAATAGCGCTTGCCGCAGCAACTGCCGGAGATGAAAGATAAACTTCGGATTCAGGGTGTCCCATTCTTCCGACAAAATTTCTGTTTGTTGTTGAAATGGCACGTTCGCCTTTGGCTAAAATTCCGGCATGCCCGCCGAGGCATGGTCCGCAAGTCGGTGTTGAAACCGCACCTTGTGCTTCTACAATTGTTTGAACATAACCAAGCTCGATTGCTTTAAGATAAATTTCCTGAGTTCCCGGAAAAACAATTAATCTTACATCAGGGTGAACCTTTTTACCCTTTAAAATTTCGGCTGCAATTTTAAGGTCAGACAGTCTGCCGTTTGTGCAGGAGCCAATTACAACCTGATTAATCTTAACATTGCCCACTTTTGAAATCGGTCTTGTATTTTCCGGCAAATGCGGGAAGGCAACCGTCGGTTCGATGTCTTTTACATCATATTTTATAACTCTTTCATATTCGCAATCAGGGTCTGAAGTATAGAATTTATAAGGACGTTTACATCTTTTATCAAGATATTCTTTTGTAATCTCATCGGGCGGAATTATTCCGTTTTTAGCGCCCGCTTCGATTGCCATGTTGCAAATGGTAAATCTTCCGTCCATCGGAAGCGAAGAAATGGCGGAACCTGTGATTTCCAAAGTTTTATACAAAGCCCCGTCAACGCCTATATCGCCGATAAGGTGAAGAATTAAGTCTTTAGCGGATACCCATTTATTTAAAGTGCCGTTAAATTCAACTTTTATAGCCGGAGGAACTTTAAACCATGTTTCGCCCGAAGCCATTGCGCAAGCTAAGTCGGTTGAGCCAACCCCTGTTGAAAAAGCCCCGAGTGCGCCATACGTACAGGTGTGAGAATCGGCGCCTATAATTAAATCGCCCGCAACAACCAGTCCGGAATCGGGAAGAAGGGCATGTTCAATTCCCATTCTGCCGACTTCAAAGAAATTTACTATCCCTTTTTCTTTGCAGAATTGTCTAATCATGTTGACTTGTTCTGCCGATTTTATGTCTTTGTTGGGCACAAAATGGTCAGGGACAAAAACCGTTCTTGTTTTATCAAAAACATTGTCTACCCCGATTTTATTAAACTCTTTAATTGCAACCGGTGCCGTGATATCGTTTGCAAGGGTGATATCTACTTTTGCAGTAATTAAATCTCCCGCTTTAACATAATCAAGCCCTGAATGAGCCGCAAAAATTTTTTCTGTAATTGTCATCGGTTTAGACATTGTGGGTTTCCTCTTTTTGTTTGTTCTCTACTTTGCTTTTAACTTCCAACATGGCATTGTGCCCCAAAAGATATACGGAGCACTTTTTTAAATTTGAAAGATACCATGAACATCTTTCCTGAAGGCAGACAATCGGAATATCATTGCCTGCGGACATCAAAGGGCATATGGGTATTTGATTATTTGCCATTTTTTCTCCTCTGAATTAACTATTTTAAAGACGCTTCAAGCTCAAGAGCCTGTTTTTGAAGGTTACAATTTGTTTCATCACATCTTTTTTCGTAATCTTTATAGATTTTGCACCTGTTAATTACTTCGTCAAAATCAATTAAGTGTGCGTCAAAGTCAGGTCCGTCAACGCAAGCAAACTTAACTTCATTGCCGACGGTTACCCTGCAAGCCCCGCACATGCCTGTGCCGTCAACCATAATAGGGTTCATGGAAGCTTCCGTTTTAATTCCTTTTCCACGGGTTAATTCGGCAACAGCCCTCATCATGGGCATAGGTCCTACGGCAATTGAATAGTCAATTTTTTCTTTTTCCATAATTTCTGCCATGACAGACGTTGTGAAGCCCTTAACACCCAAAGAACCGTCATCGGTTGTGATGATAAGTTCGCTGCAAGCTTGTTTCATCTTGTCTTGCCAGAAGATTAAGTCTTTGTTTCTGGCGCCCATAATCATATAAACTTTGTTTCCTGCGTCTTTAAACGCTTTTGAAATTAAATAGCAGGGTGCTGCGCCGTAACCGCCGGCAACACAAACAACCGTGCCATATTTTTCAATATGAGTAGGTTTGCCCAAAGGTCCTACGATATCTTCAATTTCATCGCCAACATTAAGTTGAGCAAGTTTTTTCGTTGTATAGCCGACAGCCATATAAACAATTGTCAAAACGCCTTCTTCTCTGTCATAGTCAGCGATTGTCAAAGGAATTCTTTCCGAGTTTTTATCAACTCTTAAGATAATAAACTGTCCGGCTTTAGCGTTTTTTGTAATATAAGGTGCCTTAACCCTTATTTCATATTGGTTTTTGCAAACTTCGTTTTTGTATAAAATTTTATAGCCCACTTTTTAACTCCTTATTAGATACTTCAACAAAAAATATCTTAACACAAAAAAAGACGGTTTAAAAAAAACCGCCTTTTCTATTAAATAACTTAACATTTTCACTCGGGTTTTTATAAATATTATTTTATATTGGCTTATAAGCCGAATATAAAATTTTAATTTCGCCGACTTTTCTTAGGTCCCTTTTTTTAATTTTCTTATTTGTCTGCAAATTTGACATGCCGCCCTTATTTAAGGGTGTATTCTTTCATTAAAAAACCCGATTGTTAATGACTCAATCGGGTTTTTTTAAAGAAGGCATTTTAACTATTTTGTCTGCAATTTATTAATTGCAACAGTTAATCTGGATTTTTTTCTTGCAGCGGTATTTTTATGAAGAATACCTTTTGAAACAGCTTTATCGCAAAGTTGATAAACTTTTGATAATGCACTGTTCAGAGCTTCTTTATCATCGGAAGCGGCAAGGCTTAAAGCCTTTTTGACAGCCGTTTTGATTGAAGATTTAAAAGCAACGTTTCTTTCTTCATTTCTTTTTGCAACAAGAACTCTTTTTTTTGCAGATTTAATATTTGCCATTTTTAGTTTTCCTTTCTGTCTGATAACTTTGTTTTTTTTGTTATCTGCCAGAGGTTTCAAGTGAGTTAAATTGATTTTACGTTAAAGAATTTTTTTTTGCAAGAAAATAAATTCAGTTGTTTTTCTTTATGTTAACCGGTGGTTTTTCATCTTTAACGTATGCAACAACCTTAATGAGTTCCGAAAAAACGGGCTTTAAATTTGCAACAGCTAAAAATACATGAATGGAAGGATACGGTCCATTTTGTTTTTTTAATTTAATCGCATGTTTTGCAATTGTTTCGTTTACTCCCGGAAGTTCATTTAAAATATACCACGGGGAAGAATTTATTTCGATAAAAGGCTTAACTTTTTTACCTTCCTTGTGAGCTTCAATTGCATTTTTAATTTTTTCTTTCATCTGTTTTATTTCATTTCGTTGTTTTGTTGGAAGATATATAATAAAGCCCAGTGCAAAAATGAACATAATTAAAGATAAAATATACTGTTTTGCAATTAACAGTGAGATTAAAACAAACAAATAAATTAATACAATAAGTAAGCGCATACTATTTCCTTTTTTTTTGATTTTATACTTTTTAAGAAAAATTAAATCAATTATTTTATGTAAAAGTGTGCATCAACGTACGCTCTGATTTTGGCTTTTCCTGTTTCAATCGGCACAGAGGCGTTTTCAGCCCCGTCCGCAACGGCATTTTTAGCAAAAAGTCTGTAATTTGTAAAACCATTCTGGCTTGTGGAACATCCGACCGTCAAAGATTTAACTCCGGTAACTGATGTATTTAAAGAGCTTGCAACCATATTTGCCCTGTCTTTTGCCGATTTTACCGCAGCGCTTATTAACTCATTGCAATCGTATCCCGTTTCATCGAGGGTAAATTGAACGTTATTCACTGAATTTGCGCCGTTTGCAAGAGCGGTTGAAATAATCTGCCCAACTTTTTTTGTGTCTTTAACGGTAACTTTCAAAACGTTTGATGCATAATATCCCGTAAGTTTTTGTTTTCCGTCTTTATAAGTATATCTCGGATTTACAATATAAGTTGTTGTTGCAATTGTATCTCCGTTTGCGGTGTCAATAAGCGCTTTGACCGCTTCAATTGCCTTTTTTGAAGAAGCAACGTTTAAGTCTGCCGCAGTTTGCGCATCTTGTGCCGATGTTTCTATTCCGAAAGAAAGTTTTGCCACATTCGGGCTTATTTCCTTAACTTCTTCCGCACTGACCGCAATATATCCTTTTTCAATCGTTTCGGAAGCAAGAACACATCCTGAAACCGCCAACAAAATTAAGCCTGTTATTAAAAACTTTTTCATAAAATCTATTCTCCTATTAATTTCATAAATTCTTCTTCGGTTAAAATCGGAACACCCAAGCTTTTTGCTTTGTCCAGCTTAGAGCCGGGGTTTGAACCTGCAATTACATAGTTTGTGTTTTTGCTAACGGAAGACGGTGTTTTTGCGCCGAGTGATTTTAAGACATTTTGCGCTTCATCTCTCGAATAGTGTTCAAGAGTTCCCGTTATTACAAAAGTTTGCCCCTTTAATTTTAAGTTATCGGAAATCGTATAGTTATTTTCGGGGTTAACCCCCGCATCAAGCGCCCTTTGTAAAAGTGAAAGATTTTCTTCGTTTCTGAAATATTCATATATATTTTTTGCCATTTTATCTCCGATTCCGTCCAAAGATAAAATGTCTTCAAAACTTGCATTTTTAATCTCATCCAAATTTTTAAAATTGTGAGCCAAAATGTCTGCGCTTTCTTTACCCACAAGACGAATGCCGAGAGCGTTTAAGAACTTTGACAGGGTTGTTTTTTTACTTTCCAAAACGGCATTATAAAGGTTTGAGGCAGATTTTTCTTTGACCAAGTCAAGTTCCATAAAATCATCTTGTGTTAAATAGTAAAAATCAGAATAGTTTGTAACTTTTTTAAGATTAACGAGTTGTTCAATAATGCTTTCTCCGAAACCGTCCATATCCATTGCATATTTTGAAACAAAATACTCAAGCCTTCCTTTAATTTGAGCGGGGCAATTTTTGTTGTTCGGGCAATATTTTGCAACTTCCCCCTCGACATCGACAAGTTTTTCTCCGCAATACGGACATTTTTCAGGCATAATAAAGGGCTTTGAATTTTCGGTTTTTTCCGCTTTTAAAACTTTCGGAATGATTTCAGCCGCCTTTTTAACAAGAACTTTGTCCCCTTCTTCGATATCAAGCCTTTGAATTTCATCAAAATTATAAAGGCTTGCCCTTGAAACAACGCTTCCCGCAAGGCTAACCGGTTCCAATATTGCAACAGGCACCGCCATTCCGGTTCTTCCGATTTGAACGTCTATCTTATTAAGTTTTGTCCAAACTGCTTCAGGCGGGAACTTATAAGCGGTTGCCCATTTTGGCACACGGGAAGTGAAGCCCAGCTCATTTTGCAACTGAAGGCTGTTAACCTTAATCACAACTCCGTCAGTCGCATAATTAAGGGTTTTTCTTTTTTCATCAAGTTCAAACACAAGCTTAACGGCTTCTTCAATTCCGTTTGCAATTTGAACGCCGTTTACTCTAAATCCGAGTTTTTTAAGATATTCCATTGTTTCAAAATGGGTTTTAAAGTTGTTATCTACAATTCCCGTATAGATAAAAATTGATAAATCTCTGCTTGCGGTAATTTTCGGGTCAAGCTGACGGACGGTTCCCGCCGCTGCGTTTCTCGGGTTAGCAAAGGTTTTTCCGCCGGTTTCTTCCTGTTTTTGATTTAATTTTTCAAAGGATGTAACAGGCATGTATACTTCACCTCTAACCTCAATGTCAACAGGCTCAAAGAGCTTTAAGGGAATTGCCTTAATTGTTTTTAAATTATTTGTAATATCTTCCCCGACGGCTCCGTCTCCTCTGGTCAAGCCCTGTACAAAAACCCCTTTTTTATAAGTAAGAGAAACAGCAAGCCCGTCAATTTTCAATTCGACTGCCAAAGGAATTTTGGGGTCAGAATTTCCGAAAAGCGAAATTTGACCTTCATTTTGATATGAAACCTCTTTTAATACTCTTTCATACCATTTTTTCAATTCTTCGGGGCTGTTTGAATTGTCAAGCGAATAGAGCCTTATTCTGTGGGGAACCTGATTAAATTTTTCCGATATTCCGCCTACCCTTTGAGTGGGAGAGTTTGGAGTAATAAGCTCGGGATGTTCTTTTTCAAGCCTTTCAAGCTCATGAAACATCTCATCATATTGATAATCTTCAATTTTGGCGTCATCCAAAACGTAATAAAGATAGGAATTAAGCTCAATCTCTTTGCGTAATTTTTCAATTTTCTCTTGAACATCCATAGGAAATATTTTACCATAAACTTATGAATTTATGGAAATTAATCACCTCTAACAAAAAAACGCTTTTCACCACTCCGACTCACGGGCAAAAAAGCCTGTTTTTTAAAGAGTTAAGCGAATTTTACAAAAGAGATTTATCTGAAATAGAAGGGTTTGACAATCTCTCGGACCCGAAAGGTGTGATAAGAAAAGCACAATTTAAGGCAAGCGAGATATATAATTCCGCACAAACTTTCTTTTTAACACAAGGCTCAACCACAGGCATTCTTGCCATTATGAAAGCGGTTATTCGCCCGCTTGATAAAATTTTAATTGCAAGAAACTGCCATAAATCGGTGTATAGCGGGGCGGTTATAACAAATGCGGAAGTAAGCTGGTTTATGCCCGATACAAAATCTGAAATTTCAAAAGAATTTGGTGTTTATGGAGAGATTAGCCCATCTGAGCTTGAAAATCAGCTAAAATTAAATGATTATCGTGCTTTTATAATGACAAACCCGACATATGAGGGCGTTTGTTCCGATATTGAAGAAATTGCACGAATTTGTAAACAGTATAACACCTATCTCATTGTTGACGAGGCGCATGGAAGCCTTTTTAATTTTTCTGAAAGTTTTCCGAAAAGCGCAATTGAGTCGGGTGCAGACTTTTCCGTAAATTCCCTTCACAAAAATGCAGGCGCTCTAAACCAGTGTGCTCTTTTGCATATGTCAAAAAGCTGCAAGGGGATAAGCGTTGATGATTTACAAAAATCTTTAAATCTTTTCCATACGACAAGCCCTTCTTACCCTTTGCTTGCCGTTATTGAAGAAAATATAAACTTTTTAAATTCAAAAGAGGGCTTAAAATCAATCGACGATTTGGTTTTAGATATTATAAACTTTAAAAAATATTTTAAAGATACAAGAGTTAAGTTTTTAGACTCTAAAATGCAGGATATAACAAAACTTTTCATTAAAATAGAAGGAATGAGCGGAAACAGACTTTCTGAAATTTTGTATGAAAAATACGGAATAGAAGACGAATTAAACAACGATTTTGGGGCGCTTTTCCTTCTCGGCGTCGGAACAACAAAGTCAAAATTGGATAAACTAAAGGTTGCTTTGATTAGAATTCTTGAAGAAAAAATTGAGGAAAATTATATCCCCAAAGCAAAGTTTCAGCCGCCGCCGCTTGTTAAAATGGCGCCCTGTGCAGCATTTTACGGGAAAGAAACTTTTGTAAACAGAGAAAATTCGGAACTTATGATAAGTTCAAAATCAATTATTCCATACCCGCCGGGGTTTGGCATTTTATACTCCGGAGAAGCAATTCAAGAGTGGCATATGGAATATTTGGATGAAAATACGGGGGTAATAAAGCTTTGAAACGTGCAATAATAGTGGTAATTGATTCCATGGGAATAGGGGCAATGCCTGACTGTCTTGAGTTTAACGATGAGCCTTGTGTAAACACCCTTGTAAATTTGGCGGAAAAATCAGGCGGGCTAAACGTTCCAAACCTTGAGAAAATGGGGCTTGGAAACATTAAAGATATAAAAGGGGTTAAAAAAACCGACTCTCCTGTTGCCCAATACGGAATAATGAAAGCAAAATCAAAGGGGAAAGACACAACAACGGGTCATTGGGAAATTGCGGGGCTTGTTTTGGATAATCCGTTCAGGACATATATAAATTTTCCGAAAAATATGATTGAAGAATTTATCGAAAAAACCGGCTGCAAGGGGATATTAGGAAATTACCCCGCTTCCGGCACAAAAATTATCGAAGAATTAAACGAAGAACACCATAAAACAAAATTTCCAATCGTGTATACATCGGCAGACAGCGTTTTTCAAATTGCCGCAGATATTGATTTAATTCCGCTTGAAACCCTTTACGATTGGTGCAAAACGGCAAGAGAAATTTTAGATAACGGTTATGGAATATCAAGAGTTATCGCCCGCCCGTATAGAGTTATAGATAAAAAACCGACACGAATAGGAAAATTCAGGCATGACTATTCGGTTCCCCCGCCTTCCGACACTTTGCTTGACAGGGTTCAAAAATCGGGCGGAAAGGTTCTTGCAATAGGAAAAATTAAAGACATTTTCTGTGGGCATGGAATAGATGAACACATCCCTACAGGCGGAAACACCGACGGTTTGTGCGCAACTTTAGAGTCAATTAAAAACAAAAAATCTTCAAGCCTGATTTTTACAAACCTTGTGGATACTGATATGTTATACGGGCACAGGAGAGATTTTATCGGATATAAAAACGCAATTGAACAGTTTGACGATTATTTGCCCGAATTTATTGAGAATATGACTGATGATGATATTTTAATAATAACTGCAGATCATGGCTGTGACCCTACATATAAGGGAACTGACCATACAAGAGAAATGGTTCCCATAATTATATATAACAAAAACTTAAAAGGCGGTACAATCGGGGAAAAAGACAGCTTTTCATATGTCAGCCAAAGAGTATGCGAATGGCTTAATATATAGATGTCATTTTGTCTAAAACTTTTTTAACGGCTGAATTCCAGTCGCCTTCTTCATCTTGTCTGAAAAGCTCAACGGAATCATACCAGACCGTTTTATTATCATCAACAAACCAGCGCCATTCGTTTGCATAAGGAAGAAGCATAAAAGTTTTAAGCCCGATTGCCCCTGCCATATGAACAGGCGAAGAATCAATTGAAATAAGCAAATCGAGATTTTTTAAAATTGAAGCCGTGTCATCAAAATCGTTAATTTCATCATAAAGGTCAACAATAAACGGATATTTTGCACACTCCGTGTGGCTTTCATCCTTTTGAACGGAATAAAACACCGCTTTATCTTTAAACTTTTCAAAAACGGGCTCAAGCGCCTCTATTGGCATGGAACGGTTAAAAAAGGTTCTTGTCCCTTCTCTGTTCCCGTGAAAATTAATTCCGATTTTAAGTTTATTGTTTGAAAAAAGTTTTTTTTGAAAAGAGAGGCTTTTTTCTTCGTCAGGAATTAGAAATCCGTCTGTTTTCGGAACAAAAAAGTTAAAATCAAGGTTGAAAAATTTTAAAATATGCATAGGGGTTGTTGCAAAATCGTATCTTCCGAAAATTACATCCGAATCAAGCGGGGTAACGTAAGGGAAACTTCTTTTGATAATTGAATGTAATGTCAGGGGAAGAAGCACATATATTGTTTTAAAACAGTCTTTTAAATATTCAAAATATCTTGAAAACATAATCATATCGCCAAGACCGCCCGTTGCAAAAACGCAAACCGACTTGTCCTGATGTTTTGTGCCGTCCCATTCGTTTCTGTAAAACGAAGGCATAATTTTTGTCATATGGTTTGAATAGAGCGGATAACCGTTTTTAAAGTCTTTCAACATTAAATAGCTCATTGCAAGCGAATATTTTGGCTGGGGGGATGTCGGGTTTTGTTTTACCGCCTTTTTCAGATATTCTATCGAATCTTCAAATAAATGTAATTTTCTTGACATTATGCCGAGATTAAAATTCGGGCTGAAAAAATCTTTTAGCGAAAGCGATTTTTTATAACAACCGTAAGCTTTTTTGTGTTCGCCGATTTCTTCATAAATCAAGCCTAAATTATTCCAAGCGACGTAATCTTTCGGGTCTTTTTCAAGAAGAATTTTGAAATATTGAATTGCAATATCATAACTCTTTATTTTTTGAGCACATTTTGTTATTTCTCTTAAAAGCTCAATATTGCCCTTTTGCCCTTCGTACATCATCATTTTTAAGCCTAAAAGAGCCTTATAATCTTTTTTTGAAAGAAGAATTTTTTCTATAACTTTTGCATATTTTTCATTGTATTTTTCAACAATTGAATCTATTAAATAATTAAGCGCAAGGTCATAGTTTTGACTTTCATAAAGGCAAAGCCCAAAAAGACCTTTTGTTTCAAAATTTTGCTCGTTTTCTTTGATTAAAGATAAAGCCTTAATTGCTTCATCATACTTTTTTTGTTTATAAAATTCAAAAGCTTTTTGATAATTTTCCATTGCTTTATTTTATCAAATTTTCGCTTTCTTGTAAAAGTTCATGGGCAACTTTAACAACATTTTCGACAGTAAAACCGAATTTTTCAAACAAAACTTCTCCGGGGGCAGAAGCGCCGAAACTTTCCATTGTGATAGATTTTCCTTTAACGCCCATATATCTTCCCCAGCCGAAACGGGAACCTGCCTCAATTATAAGGCGTTTCCAATTGCTTGAGGGAAGAACGCTGTCTTTGTATTCTTTTGTTTGCATGCCGTAAAGTTCCATGGAAGGCATTGAAACAACTCTGGCGTCAATTCCTTCTTCTAAAAGCGCCTTTCTGCCTTCAATTGCAAGTTTTAATTCGGAACCCGAAGCCACAATAATTAAATCAGGTTCATTTTTTGTTTCTTTTTCAACAATATAAGCGCCTTTTATTGCTTCATCGCTTGTTTTTTCAAGCTGAGGAAGGTTTTGCCTTGATAAGACAAGCGCAACAGGGGTTGTCTTATGGGTTAAAATAAATTTCCAAGCCGCAATGGTTTCTTTTTCGTCTGCGGGTCTGAATGTTACAAAATTTGGCATTGAACGAAATGTTGCAAGATGTTCAACGGGTTCATGCGTCGGGCCGTCTTCTCCAACCCCGATTGAATCGTGGGTAAAAATATATGTCACGGGCAAACCCATTAACGCCGAAAGCCTTGCCATAGGCTTCAAAAAGTCACTGAATACAAAAAATGTCGATACAAAAACCCTTAATCCGCCATATAATGAAATTCCGTTAGCAATGCCCGCCATACCGATTTCACGGACACCAAAATGAATGTTTCTTCCGCCTCTGTTTTCTTTAGAAAAGCTTCCAAGCCCTTTCATTTCGGTTTTATTTGAAGGTGCAAGGTCGGCAGAACCGCCGATTAAGTTTTTAACTCTGTCTTTTAATTTGTTTAAAATTTCGCCCGAAGATGTTCTTGTGGCTTTATTTTTTACATCCGAAACCCAAATTGAAGGGTCATTTATTAAATTTTCAAGGTCTGAATTAAAATATTCGTTCCATAAATCTTTCATTTCAGGAAATTTTTCAAAATATTCTTCTTTCATATTTTTATATTTTTCCTGAGCTTTTAATTTTGGCTCTAAAAGCTTTTTGCAATGTTCATAAACATCGTCGGGAATATAAAACGGCTCGTCATATTCCCACATGAGGGTTTTTCTTAATTCTTTAACGTTGTCTTCCCCCAAAGGTTCGCCATGACATGCGCTTGTGCCTTGTTTTTTAGGGCAGCCGTAGCCGATTTGAGTGTTAATTTTAATAAACGAAGGTCTGTTTTGTTTTTTTGCTTTTTCGATTGCTTTGTTTATGTCGTCAATATTGTTGCCGTTTTTGACTTCTTGAGTATAAAAGCCGTAGCTTTGCATTCTTTTTATTGAATTTTCTCTGAAGGCAAGGTCACATTTTCCTTCGATTGTTATGTTGTTTGAATCGTATAAAACAATTAACTTGTCGAGGTTTAAAGTTCCCGCAAGAGAGAAAACTTCGTTTGAAACGCCTTCCATCATACATCCGTCCCCGACAAGCACGTATGTATAATTATCAATAATTTTATAGTCGGGCTTATTGAATACGGAAGCAAGGTGAGCCTCTGCTATTGCCATTCCGACAGCCATAGCGGCGCCTGCTCCAAGAGGTCCGGTTGTAGCTTCAACTCCGGGAGTTTGCCCGTATTCGGGGTGTCCGGGGGTGATTGAGCCATACTGTCTGAAATTTTTAATATCAGACATTTTTATGTCATATCCAAAGAGGTGATTTATTGAATATAAAAGCATCGAGGCATGTCCTGCCGACAAAATAAACCTGTCCCTGTTTTGCATATTTGGCTCTTTGGGGTTAAAGTTCAGGTGGTTTGCATAAAGTGTATAAACAATCGGTGAAGCGCCCAGAGGCATTCCGGGGTGTCCTGATTTTGCTTTTTGAATTGAATCGGCTGATAAAATTCTCATTGCATTAATCGTTTTTTCATCAATTTTTTTCATGTAAACCCTATCCTTTTAAGAAATCTGAACTTTCCTGTTTTAACACCATTTAAACACAAAAATATCTTTTTTCAAAAAAAGAAACAGCCAAAATTTTATAAAAATTTTCAAAAAATAAATTTTGGCACAAAAAATGCCGATGGCCGGACTCGAACCGGCACGTGGGGTGAACCACACCAGATTTTGAGTCTGGCACGTCTACCAATTTCATCACATCGGCGAAATAAAATATTATTTTATCAACATAAAAAATGCTAACAAAAACAAAAAAATTAATCAATAACGGTTGAAATATACCTTTTTTATTAAAAAAACCGCCCGACAGGGCGGCAGTAAATTTATTTTTCCAACTCTTTTTTCAAAAGTTCGTTTAAGGTTTTCGGGTTTGCCCTTCCTTTTGTTTCTTTCATGACTTGACCGACAAAAAATCCGAAAAGCTTATCTTTACCGTTTTTATAAGCTTCCACCTGAGATTTGTTTTCGCTCAAAACCTTTTGAATAACGGCTAAAATTGCGCCGTCATCATTCATTACGCTTAAGCCTTTCTTTTCGACAAGCGCTTTTGCGTCTTCTCCGGTTTTTAAAATTTCAACAACAAGAGATTTTGCGATGTTGTTTGAAATTGTTCCTTTTTCAAGCAATTGAAGAAGGTTTTGGAAGTTTTGAACGGTTAATTTTGACTCGTTGATTGAAATTTTTTCTTCTTTTAAGAAGGCTGCAATTTCGCCCATTAAGAAGTTTGAAGCCACTTTAGGGTTAACATCGCCTTTTATAACTTCATCATAAAAAAGTGCTAAATCCATTTGATTTACTATGACATTTGCATCGTATTCGGAAAGCCCAAGTCCCATATATCTTTCAACCTTTGCTTTCGGAAGTTCGGGCATGGTCTTTTTGACTCTTTCAATCCACTCGTCGTCTATTTCTAACGGCATTAAGTCGGGTTCGGGAAAATATCTGTAATCGTGGGCGTCTTCTTTTCCTCTCATAGAGCTTGTAATGCCCTTGTTATCATCCCAAAGTCTTGTTTCTTGAACAACTTGTCCGCCTTCTTCAACGATTTCAATTTGTCTGTCTATTTCATATTCAATCGCTCTTTGAAGCGCTCTAAAGCTGTTTACATTTTTGATTTCAGCTCTTGTGCCAAATTCTTTTTGACCTTTGGGGCGAATTGATATATTAGCGTCACATCTCATTGAGCCTTCTTCAAGGTTTCCGTCGCAAACGCCTATGTATCTTAAATTGTTCCTTAACTGTTCCATATATTCTCTTGCTTCGTCAGAACTTCTCATATCAGGTTCGGACACAATTTCAAGAAGCGGAGTTCCGGCACGATTAAGGTCTACAAGCGAATATGCGGAGCCGTATATTCCTGAAGCGCCGGCATGGACAAGTTTTCCTGCGTCTTCTTCAAGGTGAGCTCTTGTAATTTTTATTGTTTTATTGGAAATTTTAATTTCTCCGCCTGAGCAAATCGGCTCATCGTATTGTGAAATTTGATATCCCTTTGGAAGATCGGGGTAAAAATATTGTTTTCTGTCGAACTTACATCTTTTTGCTATTTTTGAATTTAAAGCAAGCCCCACCAGAATTGCCATATCGACTACCCCTTTGTTTAAAACGGGCAAAACACCCGGCATGCCGAGAGTAATCGGGGAAGTTTCAGTATTCGGTTCGTGTCCGAATTCAGCTCCGTCAGGCGCAAAAATTTTAGATTTAGTCTTTAATTGGGCATGAACTTCAAGCCCTATAACGACTTCATATTTTTCTCTCAGTTCGTTTGTTGTCATATAAAAGTTCCTTTATTTGCATTTATTGTTGCGATTATTCTAACATAAAAATTATATTAAAGTTTGCTTAATATTTTGTTACAAACGGCAAAAAATTAGCACAAATTTTTTTCTTTATCAGTTTATAAATTTGTAGGGAGCTATAAGAATGCAAAATCAAGTCAGTCCGCAATATTTACCAAATCAGCCGTATATGCCTCAAATTCAACAACAGGCGCCAATTAGCGTACCTCAAGTTCAACCTCAATCACCGGTTAGTATGCCTCAAGCGCAACAATTACAGACACCTATGGCTTATCCGCAGACATATCCGACTTACCCCGCTTCAGGCGTCGGGGCAGTCAACATTCAAATTTTTAATCCTACGGCGAACCCTGCATCGGGCTTTTATCAGCCTGTTCCTTGCAGTTACCCCTGCAATTACAACAATCTGAGTTTTCAGCCTCAAGCTCCAATACAGCAACAACCCCAAGCTCCAATACAGCAACAACCCCAAGCTCAGGGGTATAATCCAAACGAAACTAAACCTTTAAACTCGTTTGATACAATGAATTTAAATCAAAACCAAAACGGAATTGCGGCGCAATCAAACGCCCCCGATAATCAAACAAATATTCAGAACAATAAACCAAAAATTCCTTTGACGGATGATTATGTTAAAACTCTTGAAAATTATTTAAATTCTCAGGATAAAAAAATCAGATTAATGGGCGCAAAAGAGCTTTTTGACCGTTTCAAAGAAGATGAAACAAGAAAACAAGACCCCGCTCTTACGGCGCTTTTAAATAAAATTTTGCAAGACCCCTCAGAAACTGTCAAATTTGTCGGCTTAACCGCTCTTGATTCGGGATATGCAATCGGAAACAATGAGACTGCGCAAATATTAAATCAAATGCAAGGCTCAAATTCAAGTTACGGCGAAGATGCCGCACTTGCTTCCCAAGTTCTTCTTAAAATGAGCGGAAATCAAGCAAAAGCTTCTGTGGGACAAAATGACCCTGCGGGCGCCGTTAATTTGCAAAATAATGAATTAAATCAAAATGCACAAAATCTTCAAATGCAAAATATGCAGCCCGAAATGCCCATGCAAAACGGGCCTCAAAACGACATAAATACACTTAATAAACTTCCTCAGGAAGGGGGAATTTTATTAAATCAAAACGGTGCGCAAAATGCACCCGTAGCACCAAACACTTAGGCGGAACAAAATGTTTAAACTCATTGCAAACACAGCAGCAATATGCTCGCTTGCTTCAAATATAATTGAGGCAGGCAGAATGGGATACAGACAAGCAATTGCGGGTGCAAAAGCAGAACTTGCAATAAAAGACATAAGAGATTACACGGGCGATTCGCTTCTTAACGTACCGAGTGACAAATATGACGGAATGAAAAAAATAATACGTGAAAGTGACGCAACCGCCGGACTGTTTGAGGCAAAAGGCGCAATAAAAGGGTTTTTCAGAGGAGCTCTTGAAGGTATGAAAGACAACTGGCTCACTGCAATATCCTCAGGTGTAACTTTATTTGCGAAATCTAAGACCGTAAAAACTATAGGACTTGTCGGCATGGCAGCCACAACGGCATGGAATTTAATTACAAACGGAACAAATTTATTTGTTGACAAGGACGGAATTGAGAAGTAATGTTAAACATTGTAAAGCACTGAAACTCGCTAATATTCGAAAAAAATAACTAAAAATAAAAAAAGTACACTTAAAAAGAGCAATATTTATAATTCATATGACTTATAAGTTTGCTAATACAAATAACAAAGGAGAATAACATATGATGCAACCAATAGGCGCTCAAGGATACTTACAGCCGACACCCCAAGCAAGCGCAGTAAATATTCAAATTTTTGATCCTACAGCATATTCTAACGGAGCGCAACAGACCATACCAAACCCGATGTATTCATATCCGCAACAATCGGTATACACTCAACCGTTCGTTAATCAATATCAACAATATATGCCGCAACCTCAAACATTTGTAGCGCCGCAATATCAGCCTGTTGTTCAAGTTGCACCGCAGCCCGCAGTTCAGCCTGCAGTTCAGCCTGCAGTTCAACCCGCAGTTCAGCCCTTGGCACAACCTGTAACAGATAATGTTCAAGCAATGCCCGCTCCTGTTTTAGCTCAAAATCAACCGGCGCAGGTTTCTTCTCAAGAAGTTACGCCCAACGTTAGCGGTGCGCCTGAAAATGTAAATGTTATAAGCCCGACACAACAAGACCAGACGGGCGTTGATGTAAACGCTTTAATTGAAGGTTTAAAAAGCACAGATTCAAAAACGCAAGCTGATGCAATAACTAAAATTGCAAGCTATGCTCAAGGAAGTCCGGAACTTCAAAATGCAGTTTTAACGGAACCCGTTATGAAAGGTTTGATTGACGTTGTTAAACAAGATACCACGGGACTTCAAGGACCTACGGAACAACAAGTTGCCGCAATAAATAAAGCCGCTTCAGGCGCTCAACTGACCCCCGAAGAAGAAGCTTTAACAACAAACCTTGCTCCGAAAACTTTGGCAGATAAAAACAGAGCAATAGCACTTTATACTCTTGCAATTCTTCAAAAAAATCAAAGAGATGAAATAGACAGATATAACCAATCTCAAGACCCGAATAACCAGCTTCCGCAAATAAAAATCAATGATTTAATCGGATATACGGAAATGGAAAATGCCGCAAGAAACGACAGTGAAAAAGAAGTTAAACTCGCAGCAATTCAGGCGCTTGGTTATATAGCAAGACCGGAAGACAAACAGGCTCTTGAACCTGTATTAACTACGGCAGCTCAAGACCCCGAACCCTTAATTCAACAGGTTGCAAACGAAGCTCTTGCAAGCCTCGGTTCAGCTCCGGCACCGGAACAACAGGCTCAACCCCAAGACGGGCAACAAGCGCAACCCCAAGATGGACAACAAGCGCAGCCCCAAGAAGTTGATCTTTCAAAAATGAGCAGAAAAGAAAGAAGAGCATATAAAAAAGCTCAAAAAGAAGCCGAAAAAGCAGCCAAACAAATGCAAGCATAAGGTTTAACCAAACAATCTAAAAAGGACGTCATATGGCGTCCTTTTTTTTTGAAAAATTATCTTTCCAAAAATTCCAAAATAAATTCAGAACCAACCCCAATTTCAGATTTTAATTTTATTTTTCCGCCGAGAAGCCTTACAAATTCACTTGTTATTGTAAGCCCCAACCCGCCCGATAAATAGTTTTTTGAATAAATGTTTTCCAACTGAAAGAATTTATCGAAAATTTTCTTTTGATATTTTTTCGCAATTCCGACACCGAAGTCTTTAATTTTAATTAAAATTTTATCTTTTTGTTTTTGGGTTGAAATAATTATTTCCGAATTAGGATGAGAAAATTTTATGGCATTTCCCAAAATATTATAAATAATCTGCATAAATTTTGTGTAATCAAGCAAAATTTCACCTTGAAACTTAAAGTTTTTTTTAATGACGAGTGATTTTTCCGACAAAAGCGGTTCAAGCGTGTTTATAACCTCATTTATGGCAAATACTGGAGATACTTTTTTTAAATTCAATGTTGTTGCGCCCGCTTCAATTTTTGTCATATCCAAAATGTCGTTGATTAAACCTGTAAGGTGAATTGCGGAAGATAAAATTTTGTTTGCGTAACTTTTTTGTTTTTCGTTCAATTTCCCCGGCATTTCATCTTTAAGAGCCGTTGAAAAGCCGATAATTGCATTAAGCGGAGTTCTCAATTCATGAGAAACATTTGCCAAAAATTCGGTTCTTATTTTTTCGGTTTGAATAAGTTTTTCATTTTTTTCTTTCAGCTCTTTTGTTGTCAGGTTTTTTTCCATAATAGCGTCTTGCAAGATTGAAAGCTGGTTTTGAAAAATTTTTGCAAGCTCAAATTCTTCTATTTTTGACGAATAAGATTTAGCGGCTTTGTTAATTAAAGCCTTTTCATTTTTTGAAAAGGGCGTTTTTCTTAAAAGCAAAAAATAGAAGGCGCTTGCATTTTTTATTTTAATTTGTATTTTTATGCTGCCTGTTTTATTTTTGTTTTTTAAAATTTCCTTTTCTTTTTTATTCAAGGAAGAAACGGAGCAGATAAGCTCATTTTTGTTTTTTTCTTTTCGATAAAATTCGCCCAAATCAAAATCGACATCATTTTTTATTTCTTTTAAAAAGGTGCCGTAAAAATTAATATCCTGTTTTTTTGTTTGCAAAAAGGCGGAACTTGTTATGTCTTTATCCATAAAAACAATTATATTCCGCCTTTTTTAATCTTGCAAAAATGTTAAATACAAAGCTTATATCCGCCTCTGTCGGCGTTTTGAAGAACTTCTTCAGAAATTTTTGCTCTTAAATTTTTAATATATTTATAAACATAGTCAGTGGGAAGGCTTAAAATTTTTGCCAAATCTTTTGCATATACAATAACGTCGGGATTTTTGACAAAATGGTCTAAAACCTTCTGTTCTCTTTCGGTTAACGGTTTATTAAAGTTTAATTTTTTTGTTTTTCCGTTGATTAAGACTTCAATAAACATTTTATTTTGTTCCATTTCAACAGATTTTTTTGCAACTTCAATAACGGTTTCCTTGGGTGATTCTTCTCTTACATCCGAAATGTAGCCGGAGCGTGAGTTAGATAAAACAATGTCGATTATATCGTTTGTTTGTTTTTCACCTTTTATTGCTTTACCAAGCCTTTTTGCGTATTCTTCAAGAGTAATTCTCTCTAATGAACTTCTCCAGTGTTTGATTTCTTCTTTGCTTAAATATTCCATTTATAACTTCCCCTTAAAGAAATAATTCCGATATGTTTTATTCAGTTATAACATGTAAAACATGCAAAAATCACAAAATATTTTCTATTGTAAAAATTATTTTTTACTCTTGACAAAAAAGTTTTTACGGTAAATATACTGAAAAATCAGGTATTACAGGTTTCATATATCCGGCATGCAACTTTTGAATTATCTTCCTGTTGACAAAGTTCAAAAACTTTTGTTTCACAAATTTCTTTTTTAAAATCACATCTTTTGTGAAACTCACAGCCCGATATAACTTCCGTTATGGGCGGGGGAGCACCTTTTATGTTTTTTAATTTTCTTGTTTTTGAATACGGAAGCGCCTCAATCAATGCTCTTGTGTAAGGGTGTTTCGGATAATTAAAAAGAGTTTTTTTATCGGCAGATTCTACAATTCTGCCGGCATACATAATTGAAATCTCGTCAGCATATTTATTTACCACTCCAAGATCGTGGGAAATTAATATAATTGATTTTCCTCTTTTCTTTATTTCAAGCAAAAGTTCCAAAATTTGTGCCTGTACGGTTACATCAAGCGCAGTTGTCGGTTCGTCAGCTATTATAATTTCGGAATCTAAAGAAAGCGCAATTGCAATAATTACCCTTTGTTTAAGCCCGCCTGAAAGCTCAAAAGGATATGATTTTATCTTTTTTTCAGGCTCAATCACCCCTACATCCGATAAATTTTTAACGGCAATTTCATAAGCCTCTTTTTTGCTTATGTTTTTGTGTGCCAAGATTGCCTCTATCATTTGATTTTCAATAGTATACAAAGGGTCTAGGCTTGTCATGGGGTCTTGCGGAATGAGCGCAATTTTATTCCCCCTGATTTTATTTAATTCCCTTTCTTTTAATGAAAGAAGGTTTTTATTTTCAAATATAATTTCTCCGGAAATAATTTTTGCATTTTTTGGAAGCAGGTTAATAACGCTCATTACACTCATTGTTTTTCCGGAGCCCGACTCGCCTATTATGGCGGAAATTTGACCTTTTTTAAGTTTAAAATTAACGTTTTTTACTGCCTTATAAAAAACGTCATCTATATTGAAGCCTAAAGTTAAATTTTTAATTTCTAAAAGCGTTTCCATTTAATGAATTATAACATTTATGTTATTTTTAACAACTGCCCGACAATGGATAATTAAACTTTTTGAGGCACTTTTTCTTCAGACGAATTTTGAAGTTTTAAACGTTGTTTTTTTCTTCTCATCAAATCTACAAATGCTTCAAGCCTTGTTAAATAGCCGGCTTTGCCTGTTTGCTCATCCATAATTAAAGATAAAATCGGCAAATTAATATCTTCCCTCATTTTGGGGAAAATGTTCTGGGACATAATTTCAGGCATGCAGGTAAAAGGCGAAACGTGAATTAAGCCGTCTGTGCCTTTTTCGCTTGCATACATAACATCGGAAATGCACTCAAGGGCGTCCCCGCCAATATCCCTCATTAAATAGGGTTTTGCCATTCTAAATGCACGTTCTAAGTGGGTTTCTCCTTTTTTGCACATTTTTGGAATTATTGCGTCTTTTAAAAAGCCTGAAACGGTGAGGCTTCGTCTTGTTTGAACGCCCATTTTGCCAAGTTCTTTTTCGATATACTGATTTGCAAACGGGTCTAAAACAAGGAAAATTTCCCCTGTTAAATCTACATGCAAAACGTCTTTATCCGTGTCGATTTTAACCTGAGCAATTTCTTTTAAGCCTTGTTTTAAAGCCTTTTTTAATTCTTTTGTGCTGTCAGCTTTGTCTATATAATTAAGAGCTTTTTTATAGGCTTTCTCGCTGTCTCCGATTTTTATTTCTCTTGCCCTGTAATAAGAATAAAAATTTTCAATTTCATCTAAGGCAAAAACTTTTCTTACGGCAATATTTATTGCCCTTATTATTGTAATGGGGTTTTTGTCTTCCGTGAGCTGATATAAAAAGTCCCACATTCCCTTAAAACCGTTATAAAGGTTTAATTCAATAAAATTGGCGTCATACCCTAAATCTAAAAGCACATTTTTTATGCTTTTTCCGTATTCGCCAAGACGGCAAATTCCGGGGGATGTAATCATTGCAACGTAATCTGCCCCGCCTTCTATAGCTTCAATAAAGTTGCCCAAAATTAATTTGTATGGCAGACAAATTGCCTCGGGTGAATTTTTTGTTCCGTACGAAAGGGTTTTTTTGCTTGTATACGGCGGAATGTAGGGTTCAATTCCCATTTTTCTTAAAGCCGCAGCCCAACATATTGAAATTGTTCCCATATGAGGGAAGGCAACTTTTACCGGTTTTTTATCCTTATTTTTTGACACTTTTTTAAAACTCCATTTTTATACTTCACATTTTACAATAAAAAAATTTTGTTTTCTTGATTTTAAGTTATGTTTATTATAGCCTGTAAATCAGGGCTTGAATATTTCGTATGGGTAACACCAGCCAAACCATAGTGGCAGAAATTCAAAATCCCTGTTGTGTTAGAAAATGAAAGGACTTTTAACTATGGCAATCAATTTAGTAGACTTACTTGATGCAGGTGTACATTTCGGACACCAAACTCAAAAATGGAACCCCAAAATGAAACCGTTTATTTTCGGGGCAAAAAACGGAATTTATATTCTTGATTTAAGAAAAACAGCTGAAAAATTAGATGCTGCTTACAATATCGTAAGAGAATATGCCGCAAAAGGTAAAAACGTTCTTTTTGTCGGAACCAAAAAACAGGCAGCCGATGTTGTTGCTCAAGAAGCTCAAAGAGCCGGCGCATATTACGTTAACAGAAGATGGCTCGGCGGAATGATGACAAATTTTGAAACCATAAGAGCAAGAGTTAACAAATTAAGAGAACTCGAAAGCTTTATAGAATCCGGCGCTTCAGCTAAGCTTCCGAAAAAAGAAATCGCTCAATTAAACAGACAATTATCAAAACTTTCCAAAACTTTGGGCGGAATTAAAGAAATGAAAGGCATGCCTGACATTATCTTTGTTGTTGATCAGGGAAAAGAATTAATTGCAATCAAAGAAGCAAATAAATTAAACATTCCGGTTATTTGCCTTGCCGATACAAACGCTGATCCGGACGGAATTGACTATTTAATTCCGGGAAACGATGATGCCATAAGAAGCATTAAACTTGTTGCTTCAAAAATTGCCGACGCCGTTTTGGAAGGCAAAGAATTAAGACAAAACAAAGCAAACCAAGGCAAGATTGAAAAAATCGAAGCAAAAGACGCTAACGTTTCAAAAGAAACCGAAAAAGAACCGGAAAAAGTAGAAGCATAACATATCGGGGCAAATTTACCCCTAACATAAGGAGCAAAATTATGGAAATAAAAGCCTCAATGGTAAAAGAACTCAGAGATAAAACGGGCGCAGGCATGATGGATGCCAAAAAAGCCCTTGTCGAAGCCGACGGTGATATGGATAAAGCCGCAGAAATTTTAAGACAAAAAGGTATTGCTTCTGCCGATAAAAAAATGGGCAGAATTGCGGCTGAAGGTGTTGTTTCAACATTTATTCAAGACACAATCGGCGCTATGGTTGAAATCAACTGCGAAACAGATTTCGTTGCAAAAAATGAAGGTTTCAAACAGGTTGCTAACGAAATTGCTAAAGTTATCGTTGAAAAAAATCCGAGTGATGTAGACGCTCTTAACAAATCTTCCATGCCTGACGGCACGGTTGTTGAAGATTACATAAAAGCTCAAATTGCAAAAATCGGCGAAAAAATCACAATCAGAAGATTTGTAAGATACGATGACAACGCTTGCACTTCAACATACGTGCATAACGGCAAAATTGGCGTTCTTCTTGAAGTTAAGGCAGATAATTGCACGGAAGAAACCAAAACGATAGCAAAAGACATTTGTTTACATATTGCATCTTCAGCTCCCGAATTTGTTTCAAGAAATCAAATTCCTCAAAGCGTTATTGATGAAGAAAAAAGAATTGAAATGGGAAAAGAAGACCTTGCTAAAAAGCCTGAAAACATCAGAGAAAAAATTGTTGAAGGCAGAATAAACAAATTAATGGCTTCAAGATGTCTTTTGGAACAGCCCTTTGTTAAAAACCCCGATGAAACCGTTGAACAGTTAATTAAAGGAAAAATGGAAATAGTTAAGTTTGACAGATATGTTCTCGGTGAAGGGTTGGAAAAAAGACAAGACAACTTCGCTGAAGAAGTAATGAGTCAAATTAAAGGATAATTAATCTAAAGCACAAAAACGGGGGATCTTCCCCCTTTGTGCTTTTAAAATGCGACTAACAGAAGATGACAACATTTATCTATATTTTTTGTGTTAATATTTAGCTGTATTCGATTAAGGATATAACCATGGAAACACTTATGAAATTTGAAGTAAAAGATATGACTCTTGCCGAACAAGGTAAGAAGAATATTGAATGGGCAATGAAAGATATGCCCGTTTTAAACAAGATTAAAATGCGTTTTAAACAAGAAAAACCTTTTATGGGTTTAAGGTTGACCGCTTGTGTCCATGTTACAAAAGAAACCGCCGCTTTGTGTATAGCAATGAAAGAAGGCGGCGCAGACGCTGTTTTGGCGGCTTCAAACCCGCTATCAACCCAAGATGATGTTGCGGCGGCTCTTGTTAAATATTGGGATATCCCGGTTTATGCTATTTCCGGTGAATCAAAAGAAACTTATCAAAGACATGTTGATATGGCGCTTGATCACAGACCTCACTTGATTATTGACGACGGGTGTGACCTTGTTGCAACCGTTCATTCAAGAAGAAGGGAACTTTTAAAAGATATTATAGGTTCAACCGAAGAAACCACAACGGGAATTATCCGTCTTAAAGCAATGGAAAATGGCGGAAATCTTGAATTTCCGGCTTTAGGAGTTAACGAAAGCCTTACGAAACATTTATACGATAACCGTTACGGCACGGGGCAGTCTGCAATGGATGGCATTATCAGGGCAACAAACATTTTAATTGCCGGCAAAACCGTTGTTATATGCGGATATGGCTGGTGCGGAAAAGGCGCCGCTTCAAGAGCAAGAGGCTTGGGGGCAAATGTAATTGTTACGGAAGTTAACCCGCTAAAAGCGCTTGAGGCTGCAATGGACGGCTACAGAGTTATGCCCATTGATAAAGCTGCCGAATGCGGAGATATTTTCCTTACTGTAACGGGTGACAAAAACGTAATTGACGTTTTGCACATAATGAAAATGAAGTCAGGCTCTTTTGTTGCAAATGCGGGACATTTTGACGTTGAAGTTAACCTTAAAGATTTAAGGAAACATGTTATCGAATATAAAAATATCAGACCTTCTCTTGACGAGTGGGTTTTGGATAACGGAAAAAGTCTTTATGTTTTGTGTGAAGGAAGACTCGTCAACCTTGCCGGAGCCGAAGGACACCCTGCTTCCGTTATGGATATGAGTTTTGCAAATCAGGCTCTTGGAATGGAATTTATTTTGAAAAATAAAGGCAGACTTGAAAATAAACTTCATACATTGCCTGTTTCCGTTGATATTGAAATTGCAAAATTAAAACTCCAATCTATGGGAATTGAAATTGATTCTTTAACTGCGGAACAGGAAGAATATTTAAATTCTTGGAAACAGGGAACATAAAATAATTATTATTTGTTGTCATAAGGCAGGTCGTTTACGAACCTGTCTTTTGATTGCATTTCTTTTCTATAGCTCATGACCTGATATAAAATATAACCGGCTGTTGCAAGTATAATGCCAAGCCCCGCAAAAAGCTTTCCGCCCATTTTTAAATATTCTTCTTTTGTATATTTTCTTGCATATTTCTTTACAAGGTCAGATTCATCCCTTTTTGCGACTACATCTTGAAACTCGTCTAAAATGTCTTTTTCTTCAACTTTTTCAATCACTCCTTTGGCTTGAGTTTTAACTTTTTCAATTGTTTTTTCAAAGCCTTTCTTTAAAGTGGTGCGAGATTTAATTCTGTATACTTTGTGTTGGCTTGTTTTGCCCAGATGATTAATTTTTCCTTCAATTCCGTCGCCGGAAAAAACCATTTCAGTTACAATTTCTTCTTTATCTTTTAAGTTGGGCTCCAGTCTGTTTAAAAAATCATTTAAATGTTTGCCTGTGCCTTTTGCCATAATTCCCTTAAATTTGCTTTCTATAATATCAAGGTCTTTTGGAATTATCTGTTGGATATTTGTTTGCCCTATTCCTGTTCTTGCGTAAATATTTTTATATCTTTTAAGTTCGCTTTCAAGATATGTCTTATATTCAGGTTCGTCATAAACCCCAAGACCCTCTCTTATTACTTTCATAAGTTTGCGATATGCTGCGGGCAATCTTAGCGAATTTGGAACTTCTTTGTCTAAATCGTTGTGATACAAAAGCGCATTTAACTGAATTTTTGCGGCTTCAAGCTTTCCAAAGTAAGGGTCAGGCTTTTTGCTTCCAAAAAGGTTTATAAGAAAATCTTCATATTTAATCGCATTTTGAAGTTTTGTTTTTGCTTGTTCACCTGAAAGTTTAAGGGCGCTTCCTGCGCTATCTTCCTTTATATCAAGCGTTTTTAGGTAATCTCTCATTTTGGTATGATATGTATTTGCCTTTTTTTGTATGTAATCACACAAAAAATCTGCGGGGTTTTCGACATCTCCGTTCATTATTTGTTTATATAAAGTTCTTGACTCAAAACTTGCCAAGTTTGAAGGCAAGCCAATATAAGGGTTTTCGGATAAATCTCTTACATACATTAAATCATGTATGGAATGCGGGCGTTTTCTTTTCAGATAAAAACTGTCTGCGAAAATTTCTTTAAACCCCTTTTCTGCGGGCATGGAATCAATGTCAAGCCTGCCTGTTTGCGCAAATTTGGCAACAGGCGTTTTTGTCAGGTAATATATGCTTGGTGTTGAAGCAGACTGTATGATTTTTCCGTCATTTGCAATGAAACTGTAAGTGTCAAAGTTTGTAACTCTCGGCAGATTGTCTTTGCCGATTAAAATGTTTATGGGAGATAAATCGTGATTTACCACCCCTGAAACATCCATTGAAAAAAGAGATTTTAATATGTCATCAGTATGTTCCATATTGCTTGGAAGGGTAGAAAGCCTTTTGCCGTTAACAAATTCTTCAACAAGAAAATATCTGTTCCCCATTCTTGACAGAACCGCATTTTTTGGGGCTATTCCGCTGCCTATTTTAGATTGTTCAAGTCTTGAAAGCGCATAAAATTCTTTAATTGGCGTTCCGCTTGCAGACAAATCAGGCGCTTTTACCATATAATCACTATATTGATAAAACTTCTGAAAAGTGCCGTCCAGCCTTGAAGAATCATATTTTTTTATCATAGAAACGACATTGTCCAAGTCTTTTGAAGTAACTCTGTGCGAGGTAAAAGACAAAGGGGCGGTGTTTTCTTGAGTTTGTTTATATTTATTATTTTTAAATTCGTAATTTATAGGATTTATTCGCATTGATATCCTGTTAAAACCGTGTCTTTTGTTGCTTGAAAACATCAAAACAAAATTTTTTAACAGTTTTTATAAAAAAATTTACAAAGTTTAAAAACTCTTAGTTGTTAAATTCGGGAAACTGCACGTCAAGTCCGCCGTCCCCTGTTTTTTTAATTATTAAGATTATTCTGTCTTTCGGGTTTGCAAATTCCGTCCAGTTTTGGTTCGGGCCTTTTTCTCCGTTTAAATCTACGGTAATGGTGCAATTTTTGCCGTCACACATATTGTCGGAGTTAAATTCAAGAGTTGCCCCCGTTCTTGGTTCAACAAGTTTGTTCGGGGCAATTTGTTTAAAAGTGCTGTCTTGATTGAAATATTTCAAAAGAGTTTCCGGTTTGTAATCGTTAAGCTTAATTCCGTCTATTGAAGTGTTTTTAACGGTTTGATTAACAAGAAGTCTTTCAATAAAGTTTAAATCGGTTTTAAATTGAACCCCTTTTGAAACCTGAGTTAAAAAATCAGCCGGCAGAGTGAAAGCCACATCGGCATTCGCCTTAAGCACAACGGATAAAACCAATAATGTTAATAAAACTTTAATTTTCATTTATAAAAACCTTTCTCAATTTATCAATAACAAATTCAAGAGCTCCTTGCTGGCTTGTAAAGACGCCCAGAGCGTTTTTTGAAATTGTTTCATAAAATTTCTCATCCGCAAAGAGTTTTTGAGCAATATTATAAAACTCTTCGTCATTTTGCACAACAAAAGCCGCTTTTGCATTCGTTAAAATAGAGTATATATCCGTAAAGTTTTTAATTGAAGGCCCTGAAATGACGGGCTTATCAAAAATTATGGCTTCAAGCGGGTTATGACCCCCCGTTTGGTTGAAACTTCCGCCAATAAACGCAACGTCAGAAAGCGCATAGAGCTTTGCAAGTTCACCCGTTACATTTAATAAAAGCACGTCTTTTTCTTCAAAATAAGGCGCTTTGTCATACAGATTGTATGAAAGAGCCGCACTTTTAAGCAAATTTTCAACATCTTCCGTCCTTGTGACGTGTCTTGGCGCTAAAAGAAGCTTTACATTTTCAGTTTCTTTGAGTTTTTTATAAACCTTTAAAACAATTTCATCTTCGCCTTTATGGGTGCTTCCTGCAATCAAAACTTTTGAACCTTGAGGCTTTATATCCATATCGACATTAAATTTGCTGACATCAAACTTTAAATTTTTCATAACTTCAAGAGTGTCTTTGTTTGCTCCGACTTTAAGAAGCCTTTCTTTATCAATTTCGCTCTGGGTGTAAATTCCCGTGTAAAGAGGAAGAACACACCTGAAAAACGGGCTTAAAAGTTTGTATGACCCGAAAGAATTTTCGCTCATTCTGCCGTTAATTATAAAAAGAGGAATTTTTTTATTTTTACAAGAAAATGCAAATACGGGCCAAATTTCGGTTTCTGCGATTAAAACAACGTCGGGTTTTATTTTTTTCAGAAAAGAATTAACGCAAAAAGGAATGTCTATAGGAAAATAGGTTATAAAATCCGCAGTATCGGACATTTTTTTAATTGCGGTTTCTTGCCCCGTTTTTGTACCCGTTGTTAAAACAAGGTTATAATTTGGAAAATTTTCCTTAATTTTTCTTACCAATTTTTCCAATGAAACAACCTCGCCCACGGAAACACCGTGAATCATAATTGTTTTTTTGGTTTTATCAAAATTATCGGGCAAATTAAAGTTTCCGAGTTTAATTTTCCAGCTTGAAACATCCTTTTTTTGAATAATTCTTATAAGCCAAATTAAAGGCAAAATAACGAGCGATAAAATTGAAGATAAAATTGAATAAAAATATAAAAAAAGTTTTTTCATAAAATTGCCTCTATTTGTTTAATAGCGTCTAAAACTTCCGTATAAGAAGGTTTTTTGGTACATTCATCAGTCATTTTTAAACATTTTTTTCTGTGGCAGGGCTGACAGCTTAAATTTCCGGAAAGGGCAATATGACCTGAACCTGTGGGCGCATATCTTTCTTTCGGGGTGGATGTAAAAATTGAAATAATTTTTGGATGTCCCGTAGCGCACGCAAGATGAGTTGAGCCTGAATCAAGCGAAATTAAAATGTCTGCATGATAAAAAACCTCAACCAACTCTAAAAGGTTTGTTTTACCGGCAAGATTATAAAATTCATCTCCGCCAATTCGGCTAATCAGCCCCAAATCTTTTTGTGTGCCCAAAAAAACAAGGTTATATTTTGTTTTATCAATTTCTTTTATGAGTTTTTTCCAGTTTTCTTCATCCCAATGTTTGTTTTTCCAAGTTGTTGCGGGCGCAAGCATAAGGTTTTTCTTGTTTTTGTCCAAATTTGAAAGCAAATGTTCAATTTTTTCTTTTGTTTCTTTTTTGCACACGGGAAGTGTAAACTTTATATTTGAAGTGTCCAATCCCAAATGTTTTGCAAATTGAAAATAATTCTGAACGGCATGAACTGAAAAATCTTTAAAAATAGGCTCTATAAATTCGTTCCCGCCCAAAATAGCGCCTTCCCTTGCGCTTTTTGAAACAATTCTTCTCTTTCCTTTTGAAAAAATTGTCCAGATTAAACTTTTTAAAATAAGCTGGGTATCAATGACAATGTCGTAATTTTCGCTTCTTATTTCTTTTATAATTTTTAAATATTCAAAAAAGTTTTTTATTAAATTTTTACTTTTTTTCCATTTTTCAACGGGGGCAAGAATTGTTCTGTCGTTACAGGGGTTATCTTTTATAATGTCATACCCTTTTTCGGAAACAAGAAAATGAACAATTGCTCCGTTTTCTTTCAAAACGTTTGAAAGAGGAATATTGAAAACAACGTCCCCAAGGGCGCTCAGCCTGATTAAAAGAATCTTTTTCCCCTTAATATCCATAAGAAAATTATATAAAAGACAAAGGTTTTAATCAATCTAAAGATTAATAAAATTATCCTTCCAAAGATAGATGAAGATATTTTTAAAAAAAGGTAAAAATATAATACGGGCTGATTAATGCCTTTTAAATATCGGGGAGTGAATAATGAAAAAAACAGTCATATTGTTATTGGCGCTTTGCCTTTATTTTGGAATAAACTCCGGAAAAACAGTTAATTATATAAATGAAGCAATTGTTGAAAAAGCCGATAACGGTGCAATTACTCTTAACCTTAAAAGCACCTACAGAGGCGATATTCAAACAGTAAGAGAAAATTCAAACGACATTTATTTTGATATAAAAAACGCAAAATTTGCCGACAATTATAAAATTAATTATTCTTCCGACCTCAGCGTTGTAAATCAACAGATAGGAAGGAAAGCGAGAATTTATCTCAAAGGCGCCGGAGTGGAAGATGTTAAGGCAATTTTTGTGCCAAAAGAAAGCAAGGCTCCCGTTGACTATAATAAAATAAGTCTTGTGACAGGACTTTTAGCTTTAATATTAGTTCTTGCTCAAAAGTGTTATTCTGATACAATGAAATTAAAAAGAGAACCTGCGGTCAGAGTTCAATATAAAGATGCAATAGATTTGAACAAAAAACTCTACCAAACCGGAAAAAGACCGGAAATTGTTCTCAAGCAAAGTTATACTAACCCGATTAAACAGGAAGTGTATGATTTTGAATTTGCAAAAAACAGAAAAAACAAAAAAATTGCGATATAAAAAATGAACCCTGTAAGTTTAATTATAATGATAATTTTAATCAGCCTTCTCGTGCTTGTGCATGAGTGGGGGCATTATATTGCGGCAAGAATTTTCAAAGTGAAAGTTACAAAATTCGGAATAGGAATGCCAATCGGTCCAACCCTCTTTAAAACAAAGAAGGGCGATCTTGAAATTTTGGTTCATGCCTGTCTTTTGGGCGGATACGTTTCTTTTCCGGACGATGAAGAAGATAAAGACGGAAATGAGATTTTGCCCAAAGATTCTCCCGAAAGGTTAATGAATCAGCCCGCAATAAAGCGTGCCGTTATAATTTCTGCGGGCGTTATTATGAATATTATTTTTGCGTTTTTCCTGATTGTTCTTGCATGCCTCATTTTTCATAAACTTCCGACAGGAAGGGCTGATGTTTTTATAAACGAAGTTGTTAAAGACGGGTTTGTTCAAAAAAATTACCCTGACACCTTTGAAAACGGAGATAAAATTTTAAAAGTTAACGGAAATAATATTGATTCGACATATAAGTTTATTTTCTATGTTCAAAACAGCAAAACAAACGACGGCAAAATTGACCCTGAAATTGCAAAAGAAAATTTAAACAAGCTTTTAAAGTTAAATCCGGCTTTATCTGAAAACGAACCGGTTAAAGAGGGAACAACAATAAAACTTCCGAATAAAACCCCCGAAAAAACACTTGTTGTAAGCGATGAAGTTGCAAAAGGGCTTGATAAACTTGAGTTAAATGAAGTTCAATTGAGCGAAAAAGAAATAAATTTGAGAGATAAAATTGAAAATAACACAACTTATAAGACAGAAACTTCAATCACTTTAAATGAGCTTGCAAACGCAATTTCAGACTCATATAAGCCCTTGGATATCACGGTTGAAAGAGGCGGAAGTGAGATTGAGTTTAAAAATATTATTTCTCCAAAAGAAGGAGTTTTGGGCTTGAGCCTTTCTTCAGTCGACATTTATAAAGATGTCAGGGGAATTAAAAACATATTAAAAGACTCTTTTAACTATATGGCGTCAAGCACAAAATATATGTGTTACGGCTTTAAACAGCTTGTTACGGGAAAAATTCCCGCAAGTGAAATGCATGGAATTATTGCAATTGCAAAAATCGGCTCTGACATTATTCAATATCAAGGAATGCTAAACGGTCTTTTATTAACTGCGCTTATAAGTATAAATCTTGCAATAATTAACCTTTTGCCCATTCCGGCGCTTGACGGCGGACATTTAATGTTTATCATTATTGAAAAAATTATCGGAAGGCCTTTAAACGAAGGCGCAGTCGAAAATATAAGCAAAATATTTTTTATTTTGTTAATATTCTTAATGGTGCTTATTCTCTTTAATGATATATGGGCGCTCATTATAGGTAAATTTTAATTTTTAACCTTGTTGACACAATACACTTATAAAAATAAAATTATAATTATGACAAACAGCCCTATGCATATGTACCCTGAAATACCGCCGACAAAGCAAAGAAACAGGGAAGAAAAGTTCAGGATAGCCAAAAATATTCCTTTTTGGCATTTTGCCGCAGACGTTATTTTTCCAATTATGATAAAAAGCCGATTTTATGCCTCAATGGTAAAAGGCAAAGAAAATGTCTACAGCTGCGATAAGCGTTTTGCAACAATTTTTTATGCAAACCACACAAACTGGTGGGACGGAATTTGGGCATATTTTCTTGTTTATCATGTAATCAAAAATAAACGCTTCAGATTTATGATTGAAGAAATGAACAGGTTTCCGCTCTTTCAATACATTGGCTGTTTTCCGATAAATAAAAAATCTGCGCAAAGCGCAATAAAATCTTTAAATTATGCGGTTACCACGCTTGATAAACCCGACATTGCCTTTTGGATATTTCCGCAGGGAATTATTCGTCCGCCGCATTACAGACCTGAAATTTTTCAGACAGGGCTTGCTTTTATGGTTGATAAGGCGGTTAAATTATATGGCGGCGTTAACCTTGTTCCCGTTGCAAACAGTTTTATGTTCCTAAGACAGGACAGACCGGAAATTATAACCGAATTTGGCGAACACAGAACCATAACGGAACCTGTTCCCGACAGAAAAAAACTGACCGTGGAATTGCAGAGCGAATTTGAAAAATTTCTCGATATTCATGATAAAAATATAAGCAAAGGAAATTTTGAAGGTTATAATTACATTTATAAACAAAAACTTCACTGGTGGCGTGCGATAGAACAAAAACTTAAAAGTATCGGTATCAAAGAAGAAGATGACTGAAAATTTGTTTAAATTTAATCTCCCCGAACTGAATCGGTTTTTAAAAAACGGTTTTAGCGGCGCCTACTGTATGTCGGGCTTAAATCCGCCCTTAAAACTTGCGATTATTAACCATATTTTATCTTTAGATAAAAAAATACTTCTTATAACTTCCGATGAACAAAGTTCCCTGAAATATCAAAAAGACTATGAAAGCCTTTTTGATTATTCGCCAAAAGTCTTTCCTTACCAAGAAATAAGCCCTTATGCGACCGTTGATAAAAACTATTATATCTATAAAGAACAGTTTGAAATTTTAAAATCAAAGCCCGATTTTATTGTAATGCCAATAAAAGCTGCCCTTGAAAAATTTCCCGACGAAGACTTTATAAACAAAAATTCAATAAAACTTGAAAAAAATAAAGATTATGACCTTACCAACCTGATAAATACCCTTGTAAAACTCGGTTATAAAAGAAGCACAATGGCGCTTGATATAGGAGAATTTGCAATAAGGGGCGACATTTTAGACGTATACGGACTGTACGATTTTCCTCTCAGAGTTGAATTTTTTGCTGACACGATTGAAGATATAAGATTTTTTAACCCTAACACCCAAAAAAGCTTTAAAAAGGCTTCTGAAGTCGAAATTCAGCCACTGTATAAATTTATTGCAAATGAAAATATTAAAACTTCTTTTAAAAAAGAGCTTGAAAAAAACTCCTCTCCTTTATTTGAAAACGAGGCTCTAAAACTTTTATTTAATGAAACAAAAGAAAAAATCGAAAACTTCGATTATTTTGAAGGGGTTGAATATTATATTTCATATATAAACAAAAATTTGGCGAATGTTTTTGATTATTTTAAAGACTATATCTTAATTTTCGATGAATCAGCCCTGATTAATTCAAAGGCGGAAAGCCTTGATTATGAATATTCAAACGATTATAAAAATAACCTTGAAAATTATCTGATTTTGCCTCTTTCGGGCAAAAATCATCTCAATGCGGATGAATTTAAAAAGACTGTAAAAGGTTTTAAAAAAATCGGGTTTGATAACTTTATAGAAGACGATTTTTTTGAAGATGAGGAAACTTTTTCCGATAAAATAACCGATTTTAATTCTCAAATGCCCCCGTCTTTTGTTTCAAACGGTGAAAAAATAGCGGAATACATAAGAAACAAACTCAAGGAAAAAGCTGAGGTTATAATCTTGACCGCCTATAAAAACAGGGTGGAAGAAATTTTAAAAGAGTTTGAAGTTTTTACCGACAGAGTTAAAATTTTGCCCCCGATTTCAACTTCGGGTGGTGAATTTAAGATTGAAGGAATTAATTACACGGTTTTATCCGACAAAGAACTTTTCAGCCGCCATTCCAAAGACATTACATCAAGAAAATATATGTATAACAAGCAATCTCCCGATTATATCGACTCTGTTAACGATATAAGAGAAGGAGAATATGTTGTTCATTACATTCACGGTATCGGAATTTTCAGGGGGCTTACCAAACAAGATTTTGACGGAAGCAAAAAAGACTATCTTGAGATTGAGTTCCAAGGGAAAGATAAGCTTTTTATGCCCGCAGAACAGATTAACCTTTTAAAAAGATACAGAGGAACGGGCGTTTCTCCTTCTTTATCAAAAATGGGCGGTGCTTCTTGGGAAAACATTAAAAACAAAGCGAAAAAAGAAGTTAAAGAGGTGGCATATGACCTTTTAAAACTGTATGCAAAAAGAAAAATGTCAAAAGGAATTGCCTTTCAGCCCGATACAAACTGGCAGTATGAAATGGAAGACAGTTTTGAATTTACCGAAACTAAAGACCAAATGCAGGCAATTATTGATACCAAATCGGATATGGAATCTGATAAACCAATGGACAGACTTATTTGCGCTGATGTCGGCTTCGGAAAAACAGAAGTTGCCACAAGGGCGATTTTTAAGGCTGTAATGTCGGGATATCAAGCGATTATGATTGCGCCCACCACAATTCTTTCGCTTCAACACTTTAAAACAATCGAAGAAAGATTTAAGCCGTTTTCCGTTAATGTTCAGTTGATTTCAAGGTTTAAAACCTTAAAAGAAAGAAAAAAAATTAAAGAAATGCTCAAAAACGGAACGTGCGATGTTGTAATCGGAACACACGGACTTTTGGCGGACATTGAGTATAAAAATTTAGGGCTTCTTGTGGTTGACGAGGAACACAAATTCGGGGTTAACCACAAAGAAAAACTCAAAAAATATAAAGAAAATATTGATATTCTTTCCATGTCGGCAACCCCCATTCCAAGAACTCTCAACATGGCTTTATCAGGGCTTAAAGACCTTTCTTTAATAAATACGCCCCCTAAAAACAGGCTTCCTGTTAAGACTTATGTCGGCGAATTTAACGAAGGCTATCTTAAAAACGCAATAAACCATGAGCTTCAAAGGGACGGGCAAGTTTACTTTGTCCACAACAGGGTTGAAGATATATCAAGAATTGGTAAATATGTTCAAGATTTAGTTCCAAACGCAAGGGTTGCAATCGCTCACGGTCAAATGGCGGAAAAAGAGCTTGAACAGGTTATGTTCGATTTTCTAAACAAAGAATACGACGTTCTTGTTTGCACCACAATCGTTGAATCGGGGCTGGATATTCCAAATACAAACACAATAATAATTGACAACTCGGACAGATTTGGGCTTGCTCAGCTTTATCAGCTGAGAGGAAGGGTGGGGCGCTCTGACAGACAGGCTTATTGTTATTGTTTTTATAAACAATCGAAAGAGCTTAATTCTGAAGCAATAAAACGCCTCAAGGCAATTAAAGATTTTACATCTCTCGGCTCAGGGTATCAAATTGCAATGAGAGATATTGAAATCAGAGGGGTTGGAAACATTCTGGGTGCAAAACAGCACGGGCATATGGTAAATGTCGGCTTTGATACGTATTGCGCCCTTTTGGAAGAAGCAATCGAGGAACTTAAAGAAGAAAAAATTCCGCCTTCAAAAAGAAAAGAAAAATTTGACCCCTGTCTTGTTGATATTAAGACAAATGCTTATATTCCGGATGATTGGGCGGGCTCATACGAACAAAAAATGATTGAATATAAAAAACTTGCCGAAATTAAAACCTTAGATGAATTGGAAGCCGCTATATCAAGCTTTAAAGACAGGTTTGCAAAATTGCCCTTGCCTGTTGAAAACCTTTTTAAGCTTATAAGGCTTAGAATTTTAGGCACAAATATTCATATAACCCAAATTCAGGAAACCCCTGAAAATATCAGAATTTATACCCCGTTTACCGTTCAGGAGTGGAGAATTATTAATCTTAAACTTCCTTTAAATATTACAAAATATTTTAAGTGGACAAAACCGCAAAAAACCGATGAGAAGTTAAAGGGGGTTCTTTTAATGAAGAATGATTACCTCTCGTTTGATGAAACATTTAACATATTGGCGGATTTGTTTTATTATATATCAAAGGTAGTATTAGAATTTAAACAAAATAAAGAGGAGAAATAAATGAAACTTACGAGAATTTTGCTTGCAAGCACACTGTTGCTTTTTGGCTTAACCGGCTGTATTAAAGATAAAACCGCAATTATCGAAGTTAACGGCGAACCAATCACAAAAGCCGAATATGAAAAAATTTACAATGAAGAAATCAAAGCTGCCGACAACAAACAGATTGAAGAATATCTTAAAGATGAAAACAGTCTTATGTCGCTTATGTTAAAAGACAGACTCGTTAACGAACTTATTTTAAAGGCAATTATTGAACAGGAATTTGAAAAAAGAAATATAACCGTATCAAAAGATGAAATAGAGGCAAAAAAAGCTGAAATTCAAAACAAAATCGGCTCTAAAGAAAAAATGGATGAGTTTTTAAGGACAAACGGAGTTTCAAACAAAGAGTTTGAAGAAAACCTTGAAGCCGAGATAAAAATCGATAAGTTAATTGATAAAATTGACTCTTCAAAAGTTACCGATAAAGAAGTTAAAGACTTTTATAACAAAAATAAAGCTATGTTCAATTTCCCCGAAAGAGTCAGGGCTTCGCATATATTAATTGAGGTTAATCCGGCTCAAATTAAGCAGGAAATTGTAAGTCAGGATAAAAAAGGAACGCTTACAAGCGATGAAATCAACAAAAAAACTCAAGAAGCGGTTGATGCAAAGATGAATTTTGCAAAAGAAGTCAGAGCGAAAGCGGCTAAAAACCCTGAAAACTTTGCCGCTCTTGCAAAACAATATTCTGATGACAAAGCTTCTGCGGAAAAAGGCGGCGACTTAGGATTTTTTGACAGAAACGCAATGGTAAAACCTTTTTCCGACGTTGCATTTAAGTTAAAACCCGGAACGGTGTCAGAAATCGTCGTAACAGACTTCGGTTATCATATAATTATCGTTACCGACAAGGCGCAAGCCGGTGTTCAGCCTTTTGAAAAATTGAAAGATGAAATTAACGTTTATCTTACACAGAAAAAAAGAGCTGACGCACTCGCAAAACTTTTTGACGGGCTCAAGGCTTCGGCAAAAGTTAACTACGTTGACCCTGATTTTGACATAAATAAAATTGAAAATGCAATAAAAGAAAAAGCTTCTGCGCAGGCGCAAGAACAAAAAACGCAAGCTGTAAAATAAATAAACACTAAATAAAAGCCGTAAATTTTAAATTGCGGCTTTTATTTTCAAAAAAAGGAATTATTAAGTGGAAAAACTTGTTGAAAAAGAAAATCTGGACGCTTTTTTAAATGATTTAAAAAAAATAAACAAAAAAATTGTCATGACTAACGGATGTTTTGATATTTTGCATGCCGGTCATGTAAGATATCTTAAAGAAAGTAAAAAATTCGGAGACATTTTAATTGTAGGCTTAAATTCGGACATTTCGGTCCGTGCACTAAAAGGTCCTGAAAGACCGATAAATAATCAGGATGACAGAGCGGAAGTTTTATCGGGGCTTGAATCTGTCGATTACATTATTCTTTTTGACGAAATCTCTCCAAAAACGCTTTTAGACAAGGTAAAGCCCGATATCTACACAAAAGGAGCCGATTACACCGAAGAAACCCTTCCCGAGGCGGAAACAATAATGAAAAACGGGGGAGAGATTAAGTTTATTAAGCTTGTAGAGGGAAAATCAACAACAAAAATAATCGACAAAATAAAATAAATGTAATACAATGGATAAGAACCACATGGCTTTGAAAAGGAGAAATTGTGAGCAATAAAACATATAGTCAGGAAGACTTGGCAAGTCTTGTAAAGGGAATTTTAAGCAAAGTAAAAGACAGCAACATTAATAAAGTTTTGCCGCCTTTGCTTGCGGATGAAAGTACTCTTGCACTTGCACTCGGTGAAAAAGAAATTGAAGATTTAAAAGAAACCAAGGCAAAATGCGCCCTTGTTCCTTTGGGTGTTAACCTTCCCTTTATTTCAACAATTGAGGTTGAACGCCCGAGACTTGCGATGATGACGCTTTTAAATGTATTTTATGAAGGTCCTGACTATAACGTGGGTGTTCATCCTACTGCGGTTGTTCATCCCGAAGCGAAACTGGGACAAAACGTTTCAATCGGTCCGAATGTCGTAATTTCAAGAGGAGCCGAAATTGGCGATAATACAAAACTTTTGGCAAACGTTTATGTCGGAAAATTTGCAAAACTCGGCTCAGATTGTCTTTTCCACCCCGGAGTTAACGTCGGTGACTTTGTAAAAATCGGTGACAGATGTATATTGCACCATGGCGCTTCAATCGGGGCTGACGGGTTCAGCTTTGTAACCGAAACCCCAGACAATATTGAAACGGCAAGAAAAGAGGGCGAAGTTAAAGGCGGGAAGGAAAATCAAAAAATATACAAAATTCCTTCTTTAGGTTCCGTTGAAATCGGAGATGATGTCGAAATCGGCGCAAACACGACAATCGACAGAGGCACGATAGAAAACACAACGGTTGGAAACCAAACAAAAATTGATAACCTTGTTATGATTGGGCACAACTGTAAAATCGGCTCAGCTTGTATGATAGTTTCTCAGGTTGGTATAGCCGGAAGCTGTAAAATCGGCGACAGAGTTGTTATTGCAGGTCAGGCAGGGCTCAAAGACCATACTGATATCGGCGATGACTCAATTGTTCTTGCTCAAGCGGGTGTTACAAAATCATTCCCCGCAAAAAGCGTTATTATGGGCGCTCCCGCTGTTTACAGAAAAGATTTCATAAAGAGAATGAAATATCTTGCGGAAGCCGAAGTTATGGTTCAAAAATATAAAAAATATCAACACCTTTTAGAAGACTATGAGAAATTTTTAAATGAAGACGCTAAAATCTAACATAACATTGTCCGGAAACGGGCTTATGTCTAACATATTGTCAACCTTTGAAATTCATCCTTCGGATAAAAAAGGAATAAGGTTTCATTTTAATGAAAATGTCATAGAAGCAAAACTTCAAAATGTCGTTGCAACCGACCACTGCGTTGTGCTTGCTAATGTTGAAAACGGTGCAAATGCCAAAATTGCTCTCGTTGAACATTTTATAGCTTCTTGTGCAATAGTCGGAATTGACGCACTCGATGTTTATGTCAAATCGGAAGGATATGAAACCCCGATTTTTGACGGAAGCGCAAAAGTCTGGGTTGATGAATTTAACAAAATCGGCTATAAGGGCGAAAGCGAGCCTGTAAAACCTCTTAAAAAAACGGTTGTTTTTAAGGCAAATAAAAGCTCTATAGTTCTTATTCCGTCTGAAAAAACGACAATTACATATTCCGTTAATTTTAACCACCCCGAACTCAAAAACAGGTGGACAACATTAAACACAGACGCTAATTTAAATGAAATTGTTGAGGCAAGAACGTTTGGCTATTTAAAAGATTTGGAAACCTTTCAAAAAATGGGCTTTTCAAAAGGGGTTACAATTGAAAATACCGTCGGTTTAACCGAGGACGGATATACAACGGAATTGAGAAGCGAATTTGAACCGATAAAACACAAAATTTTAGATATTATCGGCGACTTTTACTTGACGGGTGTAAACCCTTTAAAATTGAATGCCGACATCCTTGTTAAAGAGGCGGGGCATGGATATCATATTCAGGCGGCAAAAATTCTGTCTGAAGCAATACAATAAATAGGAGAAATAATATGACTGAAGATCAAGAAATTAAACCGATTTCACTTGATATAATACAAATTATGGAAATGCTCCCCCACAGATATCCCTTTTTGCTTGTAGACAGAATAACGGAATGCGTTCCGAGCAAATATTCCAAGGGCTATAAAAACCTTAGTGTGAATGAAATGTTTTTTAACGGGCATTTTCCAAACAATCCGATAATGCCGGGGGTGCTTCAAATTGAAGCTCTTGCTCAAACGGCGGCGCCAATTTTGCTTACTCTTGACCAATTTAAGGGCAAACTTGCACTTTTTGCAGGCGTTGACAACTGCCGCTTTAAAAATGTTGTTCGCCCCGGAGACAGATTTGATATGGAAGTTTATACAACAAAGGTAAAAGGACCGATTGCAAAATGTCAAGGGAGAGGATATGTAGACGGAAAATTATGCGTTGAAGCGGAACTTACGGTAGCATTAAAATAAAAGGACAGTAAAATGGCAATTCATAAAACGGCAATAATAGACGAAAATGCAAAAATTGCTCCGGACGTTGAAATCGGAGCATACACGGTTATCGGCAAAGATGTTGTAATCGAAAAAGGGGTTACAATCGGAAATAACGTTAGTATTGAGTTTGCAACAATTGGCGAAGGTACAAAGATTGCACCTTTTGCTTCAATTGGCGGTGAGCCTCAAGACTTGGGTTATAAGGGCGAAAAAACCGGAGTTATAATCGGAAAAAATTGCTGGATAAGAGAATTTTCAACCGTAAACAGAGGTTCCGGCGAAGGCACAAACACTATAATAGGCGACGAATGCCTTATAATGGCATATGCACATGTTGCACACAACTGTGTACTGGGAAATAACGTAATTATGGCAAACGGGGCGACAATAGGCGGGCATGTCCATGTCGGCTTCGGCGCTTGGCTTGGCGGAATGAGCGTTTTTCATCAAAATGTCAGAATAGGTGAAATGGCTATAATTTCGGGCGCCTCAGCTTCAAGAGTCGATATTCTTCCCTATACAAAATCTGAAGGACTGCCTGCAATTGCAATCGGTGTTAACGCAATCGGGCTAAGAAGAAAAGGTGTGGATAAAGCCTCTGTGGATGCAATACATAAGGCAGTTAGAATTTTAAAAAGCACAGATTATAATACAACTCAAGCAATTGAAAAAATTGAAAAAGAAGTCGAAAAAAATTCTTACGTTGATAAATTAATTGAATTTATTAAGACCTCAAAAAGAGGGGTTAACATAAAGACAAACAAAGAGTTTATAAAAGCGGGAAACGATTTTAATGAATAACCTTTATCAAAAATATGCAGATGTCCTTGTTAACTATTCAACAAAAGTTAAAAAGGGCGATTTGGTGCTGATTAAAGCGGAATCTTATCTTGCGGAACCTTTGATTAAAGAAATTTATAAACTGGTATTAAAAAACGGTGCAAACCCCATTGTAAGGTGCGGTCTTGAAGGCTTAAGCGAAATTTTTATAAAAAATGCTTCGGATGAGCAGCTTTCTTTTGTTGACGATATTTCAAAACTTGAATATAACAAAATTGACAAGTTAATTTCAATAGGTGCTCCGTTTAACGTAAAAGCTATGGCGGGCGTTAATTCCGATAAACTGGCAAAACGCTCAAAGGCAACAAGAGAGCTTTCCCAGACAATGTTAAAACGCTCCGAAAAAGGTGAACTTAATTGGGTTATAGCTGATTTTCCAACCCATGCGCTCAGTCAGGAAGCAAAAATGAGCCTCGAAGACTATACTGAGTTTTTAATTAAGGCTTGCTATCTTGATTTGGAAAACCCCGTTCAAAAATGGGAAGAAATCAGTAAAGAGCAAAACAGAATAGTGAATTTAATTCAAAACACCAAAAATGTTCATATTATTGGCGAAAAAACCGATATAACCTTTAATACCGAAAACAGAAAATGGATTTCATGCGACGGGTTAAACAATTTTCCTGACGGCGAGATTTTTACATCCCCCGTTGAAGATTTAACGGAAGGCGAAATTTATTTCGATTTCCCCGCAATATACAGGGGTAATTCGGCAGAAAAAATTTACCTTAAATTCAGCAAAGGAAGGGTAATTGAAGCCAAAGCCGAGGTTGGTGAAGATTTTCTTTTATCCATGCTCAATATGGATGAAGGCTCAAAAATTTCGGGCGAAATTGCTATCGGCACAAACGAAAGAGTTAAAAATGTCACGGGTAATATTCTTTTTGATGAAAAAATCGGCGGTTCAATTCATATGGCGCTTGGAGCAAGCTATCCCGAAACGGGCGGCAAAAATGTTTCGGGGCTTCATTGGGATATTATCAAAAACATGAAAAACGGCGAAATTTTTATGGATGACAAATTGGTATACAAAGACGGTAAATTTGTAATTTAAGCTATGAACAAATTTTATAATGACCTTGTAAATCATAATGAAAAAAGGCTCCGAGAGCTTGAAATCAGACTTAAGGACACACTTAATTCAAATCAAACCGAATTAAATTCATATTTTGAAAAGTTTCTTTTTAATAATGCAAAAAGGCTTCGTCCTCTTTTCATTTTTTCCGTTTGTGATTTTTTAAATCTTGATATTGATGAAAAAATTATTTCTTTTGCCTGTGCAATAGAACTTTTGCATTCCGCAAGCTTAATTCATGATGACATTTTAGATGACGGAAAGAAGCGCAGAGGGCTTGTTTGCCTAAACTTTGAAAAAGGCGATAAAACAGCTGTGCTTGCGGGAGATTATCTTCTTTCAACGGCAATGCAACTTGTATATGAAATCGGAAATATCGAAATTATAAACATAATGGCAAAAATAAGTTATGAAATGACAAAAAGTGAAATATCCGCCCTCAAAAACAGGTTTAATAACAAAAATCTGAATGATTATCTTATTTATTCAACGGAAAAAACCTCACCGCTTTTTAAAGGCGCTGTTATCGGGGTTGGAGAGATTAAAAATGTTAAAATTGATAAGAGTTTAATTGATTTTGCCGAAAATTTCGCCCTTTGTTTCCAGATAAAAGACGATATCAACAATTTTAAAAATAAAGACAAAGATAAAATTTCAAGCGACAAAAACAACGGAATTTGCACTCTGCCAGAAATTTTAAACTCTTGTGGTATAATTGAGAGTGCTGATTTATTTTTAGATAATCTTATAAATAAAACAAAAAATATAATAAAATCAAAAGATAAAGACCAAAAACTGACCGCTTACTTAAACATTTTCAATGAGGATTAAACTATGAGCGACGAAAACGAAGAGTTAATTGATAAAAATTTAAAGGCGATTTTTAAAGAATTTATGGAAACGGTTGTCTTTGTTCTTGTTGCCGTAATTCTTATAAGATTTTTCATAGGCGAATTAAGGTGGATACCTTCATCTTCAATGTATCCCACAATGATTGAAGGCGATAGAATTTTTGTTGAAAAAGTGACAAAACCTTTTGTTGAGCCAAAAAGGGGTGATGTTGTCGTTTTTTACCCGCCGGATGAAGTTTTAAAAACAGATTTTTTATCTGTAATGGCAAGGCTTACAGGCGTTCTTTGCAAAGATATAGCCTATATAAAAAGAATAATAGGAACCCCCGGAGATACTCTTGAAATTAAAAAAGAAGGGGACAACTATTTTGTTTTTATAAACGGTAAAAAAGAGGAAGAACCTTATATTTTAAGCCAAACCGACTGGATACCATGCAGAGATGATATGTATTGCGGGCCCATAAAAATTCCCGAAGACAAATATTTTATGATGGGTGACAACAGAGGAAACAGTCAAGACAGTCGTTTTTGGGGGCTTTTGCCGAAAGAAAACATCATAGGTCATGCTGTATTCAAGTTTTGGCCCATACACAGGATAGGTTTTATCAAGTATAAGTAATTTTAAGACACTTGTATTTGCCCAAAAAGGGGTTATAATAAGAATAAAAGACTTTTCTTGTTGAAAGGCAAAATGAGTTTATGAGTGAAGTGCAATATCAAAGCGACCTCACGAAATTAGTTGAAATATTACCGGGCAAAATCAAAAGGGCTATCTACGACGGGCTTTTGGATGATGCTATTGAAATTGTTCTTGATATTGGAAGGCTTCCTGAAGTAAGAATTGGGAACGGAAAGATTGAATATTTGGGGACGGATAACGTCACAAGCGATGATATTGACTCTATCACCGCAAAAATTCCCGAATTTACATCCGACAACCGTTCGGGAATTGCGGGAACGCTTCATCGAATTAGCGCAATAAGAAACAGACAAGGAAAAATTATCGGGCTTACATGCCGTATAGGGCGTGTTGTTACGGGAACGATTGCGTGTATAAAAGATTTTGTTATGCAAAATAAAAGCATTCTTTTTTTGGGGCGCCCCGGAGTTGGCAAAACGACAAAGCTGAGAGAAATTTCAAGGCTTGTGGCTGACGAACTCGGAAAAAGGGTTGTTGTTGTCGACACCTCAAATGAAATTGCGGGGGATGGCGATGTTGCGCACCCTGCAATAGGAAAAGCCAGAAGAATGCAGGTTCCGCAGCCGGAATTTCAAAAAGATATAATGATTGAGGCGGTTGAAAACCATACGCCCGAAGTTATCGTGGTTGATGAAATCGGCACAGAGCTTGAAGTTGCGGCGGCAAGAACGATTGCAGAGCGTGGCGTTATGTTGATTGCAACCGCCCATGGGAACACTCTTGATAATTTAATTAAAAATCCCGCCATGTCAGATTTGGTTGGCGGAGTGAGTTCCGTTACTCTGGGAGATGACGAAGCAAAACACAGAGGCTCTCAAAAAACTGTTCTTGAGCGTGAAAAACAGCCCACATTTGATATCGTAATTGAGATAATTGACAGAAACACTCTTGCGGTCTATAAAGATACGGCAGAAGCCGTAGATTGCATTTTAAGGGGCTGGCCGGTTACTCCGGAAATCAGAAAAGTTGACCAGACTTATGATTTTAAGACTCCGCAAAAAACTAATCTTGAAAAAACACTCGACAGGGTTCAGGAACTTGACAACAAGGCTAAAAACCCGATGAATTTTTCTTTTAACAGACAAAGCTATATAAATTCCGTTAAAAACTATAAAAAAATCTATATTTACGCAGTTTCAAGATCTATTGTCAATAAAATAATAGAAAGACTTGATATAAACGTTGAAATTACAAGAAACGTTGAAGATTCCGACATTGTGATTGCGCATAAAAATTTTGCAAAAGGCGGCACAAAAATTTTATCCATAGCAAACGAATACAGAATTCCCGTCTATTTTGTAAGAACAAATTCAATGTCACAAATTCAAAAAGTTTTAAAAGATGCGCTTCATATGGCTGATAACCCCGACATTAAAGAAGTTACCACAAACTTCAAAGACGAATCGGAATTGGCGCTTGACGAGGCAAAGGCTGCCATTGCAAAAGTTATGGAAGGGGCAGAATCGGTTGAGCTTGAGCCGCAGCCTCAAAACATAAGAAAGCTTCAGCATGAGCTTGCAGACGCATATAATCTTCAATCTCAAAGTGTTGGCGAAGGGGATGACCGCCATTTGACCATTTCAAGGAATGAAGACTGATTTTAAATGTTGTCTGCAATTTTTTCCGCCAAAAAAATGTCGTTGGGATAGGTTATTTTGAAATTGTTTTCATCTCCCTCAACCATATAAATTTTTGCAAGCTTGTGTTCTAAAACAAGTCCGCAGTCGTCAGTAAAGTTTTCGTTGCCCAAAGATAATTCGTGAGCTTTTTTAATTACGGAAAGCTTAAAAGATTGGGGGGTTTGAATTTTTCTCAGAGATTTTCTTTCCAAAACTTCGGAAATAAAGCCATCTTTCATTGATACTATTGTGTCTGTGGAATATATTCCAACTCCTGCCGCTTTATGGGTTTCAAGCGCCATAACAGAGTCTTCGATAATTTTTTTTGAAACAAAAGGCCTTGCGCAATCGTGAATTAAAACGTTTGCCTCATCTTCTTCTATGGCTGAAATTCCTATATATGAGCTTTCTTTTCTTATTTTTCCGCCGGCTAAAATCTTCTTAATTTTTTTATATCCGTTTTTTAGAATGATTTTTTCCGCTTCTTTTTCAAAATTCGGAGTAATTACAAGAATAATTTCATCAATTAAATCAACTTTTTCAAAAGCCTCGATTGAATATTCAAGCAGGGTTTTATTTTTTATTTTAATAAATTGCTTCATTTGGCTTGAATTAAATCTGGAACCTTTGCCCGAAGCCAAAATGACGGCGTAATTCTTAATTTTGGTTTGAGCTTTCATTTATATATTTATCCTGATTTTTTGAAATATGGTTGCAGAGCATATAAACACAGGCAATAGGGTTAAAAAGCATCTCTAAAGGATGATTTTTTTCAAAAGGCTTATATGAAACTCCGCCAAACTCAAAAAAGTCACGCCCCGTATTTATTGCAACAAAAACATTATCATCAAAAAAGGCAACATCGACATTTAGCGCCTGATAAACATTTTTAATTTTTTGAATAATGCTTAAAAGTTCAGGCATGGCGGGCATTTTATTTTCACCTTGAGCTTCAAAATAAAAGTTAAAATATTTATCCGAAAAAGAGCCCCTTTTGGTGTTGAACAATGCCTTTCTGTATCTTTTTTGGGCAAAAATGCTAACAAGCCAAATGCCGATAATAAATAAAACAAATAAAAGTGAAACTATATAGGAATTAATATTTTCCAAAGAAAAACTTTTTATACTGCCAAAAAACGCAAACAAAACGAAAGCCGCCGCCATAACAAAAATCAATAAGTTTGATAAGGCACTTCCTGTGTTTGTTAATTTAAACTCATTTTTTGTTGAGATTTCAAATCTGTTTTTGACGTTTCCTTTAAGTTTGCAGCCGATTACTATACCGCCAAAAACTTTGTGGCGGGTGGGTCTTCCTTCTTTGTTATGTTTCAGTTTGAAAAGTTTAATTTCAGAAATTTTAAATTTTATATCGTCATATGAACCGATAAAAGAATCATCCGTGGTTTTTTCCGTATAGCCGTCAAAAAGGCGAGCGTCTAAAAGCTCATTGTTTGTGAATATGCCGTTTTCCAAAGTGTTGAACACTTCAGGCGGCTTTATCCACTTAAGGTTGTCAAAAACCTCAATAAATTTTGGCATACATGCCCGTTTTGCCGATTTTTTGACAAAACGCTCAAAGATACCCGTAAGGACGATAATAACAAAACCTGTAATAAGCAAAGCCGGCATGTAGCTATAGAGGTTTTTTTCAATATTTAAAAGAAATACGCTTTTTGCAAGAACTATTCCTATAAATATGAGAAGAAGGCAAGCGCCGAGCGTGTATAAAATAAAACACAATTTAAACTTAAACTCATATGCAAACATACACGCAGAGAGTGTTTTTAAACAGACTTCGTCAAATTTTTCTTTATAATTAACAAGTATGGAATTTATATCGCTCATAAGTTGAATTATAGCACATTTTTCAAAAAAGGCATAAAAAATTTGCGCCTGGCGCGATTCGAACGCGCGACCTCTCCCTTAAAAGGGGATTGCTCTACCGACTGAGCTACAAGCGCAAATTTAATTTTTTTGTTTTCCTTCTTTTGAAAAGGGAATTTGTCCGACAGATTTAATTTAACTTAAACAGTCGACTAAAAAAGGATACCAAGAACAAAATTTTCAGTCAACAAAATTTTTTAATTAATCGGGAAGATAATTTATTTTTTCTATAATTCATAATAATTTTTCTTATATGAGGCTGAAATGTTTTTTACTTTTTTTGATATTTTTATTTTTTAATATTAAGGCAAATGCCGCCATTACAAGCGATTTTGCCTGTTTTTACGAAAACTATATCGAATACACAAAAATTCCAAAAGAAAAATTAATGTCTTTTGATTTGGTTTATGAAATTTATAAAAATAAATTTGAAGATTTTGAAAATTTCATAAACGGTCAAAAATCAAAACAAGATTGCGCATACATTTTTTCTTTGATTTCGGAAGAATACAGCGAGTTTTTTGAAAATTTAAACTTTGAACTTGATTATATAGGCTTAACTTGCCCAAATAAAAGAAAGCTTAAAAAATTAAAAAGGGCGCAAAACAAATATTTGCGCCGCTTAAAAAAGTGTTGTGCCTGATTTTTATGAAAGACTCTTGATTAAGCCTTCAATAACTTCAATTTCAGAGCTCAATTCTTCAATTCGAGCCTTTGTTTTTTGAACAACCTCTAAAGGAGCGCTCTTAACGAATTTTTCATTCATCATTCTTTGAGAGAGGCTCTCTTTTTCAGTGTTTAATTTCAAAAGCTTTTTATTTTGTCTTTGAATTTCTTCTTTAATATCAATAAGACCGGCAAGCGGAATTATTATTTTTGAATTTCCGACAACAGTGCTTGCCGATTGTTTTACTTCGGCATTTTCGACATATTCAATGTTTTCCGCTCTTGCAAGACGTTTAAGATAGCTTTCAACTTTTTTGTAAAGCTCTTTTTCCCCTTGAATTTTAAGATTAACCTTAATTGAAGGAGCGATATTAAAGCTTGACCTTATATTTCTTATGCTTCTTATTGCTTCAAACACAAGCTCCATTGCGTTTGAGTCTTCTTCAAAATTAAATTTTTCATCATATTTCGGGTATGAAGAAAGCATAATTGCGGGCGTTTCTTTTTTAATCGGCATTAATTGCCAGATTTGTTCCGTTAAGTGAGGCATAAACGGATGAAGAAGCCTTAAAAATCTGTCAAGAACAAAAGTTAAGACACTTTCATTTTTTTCGATTTTTGACAATTCAACATACCAATCGCAGAATGAATTCCAGAAAAAGTCGTATAAAATGTTTGTAACTTCGCCCATTCTATAGTTTTCAAGATTTTCAACAATTTCATATGTTGCCTTGTTCAATTTATTTAATATCCACTTGTCCGCAATTGATAAATTGTTTAAATCAAGCTCAAAGTCTTTATTTTCAAGGTTCATTAAAACAAACCTTGAGGCATTCCAGATTTTATTTGCAAAGTTTCTTCCAAACTCAAATTTTTCGTCTGAAAGTTTAATATCCTGTCCGCCGTAGGTGCACATGCTTGCAAGGGTAAATCTTACGGCGTCGCAACCGTATTTTTCAATTGATAAAACGGGGTCAATGGTGTTTCCTTTTGATTTTGACATTTTTTGCCCCAGTTCATCTCTTATAAGACCGTGAATGTAAACGGTTGAAAAAGGCGGAACTTTTGTAAATTCAAGCCCCATGGTTATCATTCTTGCAACCCAGAAAAATATAATATCAAAGCCCGTAATAAGAGTTGTTGTAGGGTAGAATTTCTTGAAATCGGGCGAATTAACATCAGGCCAGCCCATTGTTTCAAAAGGCCACAGACCGCTTGAGAACCAAGTGTCTAAGACGTCGGTTTCCTGAGTATAATTTTTAGGGTCAGGATTTTCAAGCGCAACAACCATTTCGCCTGTTTCATTATGGTGATATGCGGGAATTTGGTGTCCCCACCACAGTTGTCTTGAAATACACCAGTCACGGATGTTTTCCATCCACATTAAATAATTCTTTTCCCAGCGCTTCGGAACAAACTTAATGGAACCGTCTTTAACTTTTTCAATTGCAGCCTTGGCTAACGGTTCCATTTTAACAAACCACTGTTCGGATAACAAAGGTTCGATTGTTGTATTGCAACGCTGGCATTTTCCGACATTGTGTTCGTGTTCGTCAATTTTTACAAGAACCTGATGAGCTTCAAGCATTCTTATTGTGCGCTCTCTTGCTTCATATCTGTCAAGCCCGTGCAATTCAGGGTGAACCTCGCTTCTTGCAATCATTTTCCCTTGTTCGTCAATAACCTTAATGAAGGGCAATTTGTGGCGTCTGCCAACTTCAAAGTCATTCGGGTCATGGGCGGGAGTAATTTTCAAAGCCCCCGTTCCAAAAGATTTATCAACGTATTCATCCGCAATAATCGGAATTTCCCTTCCGGTTAAAGGAATAACGCATTTTTTCCCGATTAAATCTTTATATTTATAATCAGTCGGGTTAACGGCAACGGCAACATCGCCGAACATGGTTTCGGGACGTGTTGTTGCGATAACTATAGCGCCCATTTCGTCTTTAAGGGGATATGAAATTTCCCAAAGATGACCCTGTTCCGTTTCATATTCCGTTTCAATATCAGAAATTGCAGACTGACACCTCGGGCACCAGTTTACAATATATGAGCCTTTATAGATAAGCCCTTTGTTATATAAGTCTACAAAAACTTTTTTAACCGCCTTTGAACATCCTTCATCAAGGGTAAATCTTGCTCTTGAAAGGTCAAAAGAAGCGCCGAGAGTTTTAAACTGGTCTAATATTTTTGTTTTGTGAGAATTTGCCCACTCCCACGTAATTTTTAAAAATTCTTCTCTGCCGATATCATGGCGGGTTTTGCCTTCTTTTGCAAGATTTTTTTCCACTACATTTTGAGTTGCAATTCCCGCATGGTCACACCCCGGAAGCCAGAGGGTTTCAAAGCCGTTCATTCTTTTATATCTTGTTAAAATGTCTTGCAAAGTTCCGTCCAGCGCATGTCCCATATGAAGAATTCCCGTGACATTCGGCGGGGGAATAACTATTGAAAACGGCGGTTTGTCGCTTTGGCTGTTTGCCTTAAAAAATTCGTTATCTTCCCAAAATTTATAAATTTCCTTTTCAACTTCTCGTGCATTATAGGTGGTTGAAAGGTTTTTAACGTCTTTTTGCATAATTTCCTCGAGAACTGATAATTTTTCAAATAAATAATATCACAAAAGAACTAGCCTACAAAGTGTATTATTTTTTCTTTTGAATTTGATTATTTTTTAGAAATTATGAAAAATGGGCTCATTGTAACTATATTATTTTTCATTTTTTTTCAAACCCCCGTTAATTCTGAGGCTTACGATTATTTAGACAAAAATTATGAACAAGACTTGAAAGTTCACTGCGAAAATTGTTCAGAAGAAATTGAGTTGGAAGAAGAAATAGCAAGGTTCTTGGAACAGAAACAAATTCCCGTCAGTTTGGACGAGTGTCTTGATATAGCCCTTCAAAATAACTTTGATATTAAAGCAAGATATGAAACTTATAAAAGCGCTGAATATATCCACAAAAACGCTCTTGCGAAGTTTTTGCCGGATGTCGGCTACAGTTTTTATTCAATTTATTACAGAGGTCAGGTTTTAGTCGGCACAGCCCTTATAGACCAGTTTGACGAGCTTGCTCTTTCTTCACTCTTTGTTGCAAAGCATGACCTTACTCAAGGGGGAAGGCAAATTTTTGAAGCAAAAGTCAGAAAATTTGAAAAATATCAAAGAAAAGAAGATTTAAACTTTACTAAAGAGGAAGTTTTGAAAAATACCGCCATATATTACTGGCAGCTTTTGGAAAATAAAATAAACATAGAAATTCATATAAAAAATCTTCATGAAAGAATAGCACAGTTAAAATTAACCGAAAATCTCGAAATGGCGGGAATGGGAACAAAATTTGACGTTATAAGGCAAAAAAACGAAGTTGCAAACGCAAAAAGAACTCTTATTAATTCCGTAAATAACTACAAACTTATGCAGGCAAAACTTTCAAACGTTATGGGAATTGAAATTCAAACGTGTCTTTTTCCCGTTGAAGAAGAAGTTGAAACCTTAAATCTCGTCGATAAAAACATTACGGTTGATGAGCTTTTTAAAGTTGCCGAAAATAACAGAAAAGATATAAAAGCCCTGAAAGACAAGGTTATGGCAATGAAAAACGAAAGAAGGGTGATTTATACCGATTTTGTGCCAAAGCCGAGAGTTGACGCCCAGTTTGTTCAGGAAGGAACAAACAAGATAGGGTTGGGGCGTGCGGTTGTTGTCGGCGGCTATGTAGATTTTATGCTTGGTGAAAACATGGGAGTCGGAACAATTACAAAAGCAAAAGCCAAAACCCATGAAATAAACTCTTTTTCCTTGGAAATAACAAACAAATTAAGGGGAATAAAAGAAGACCTTTTAAATTCATATTACAATTCAAAACTTCTTTTAAAACAAATTGATATCACAAAACAACAGGTAGAATATGCAACTCAAACGGTGGAACTTGCCGAAATGAGGCTGGACGCCGGTCAGGGAATTTTACTTGATGTAATTCAGGCTCAAACCTTTAAAACAAATGCAAGGATAGAATATCTTCAATCTGTCATTGAATATAACATAAATCAGGTTGAACTTTTATTTAACGAAGGCATTATAGATATAGATAAAATTGTTAACGGATATAAGCCTTGAATATTCTTGTGGTAAAATAATTTTTATAAGAAAGCTATGGGGGTTTTTTATGAAAAAGTTGTTAATCGTAATTTTTGCGTTTTTGCTTGCCCTGCCTTGTTATGCCGTTGATATTGACGAAATGACGGGTCAGATGATAATGCTTGGTTTTAACGGAAACACCGTTAAGTCAAAAGATTTTCAGCACATTTTAAAACAAATAAACAAAAATCAAATCGGCGGAGTTATCTTTTTTGAAGACAACATCAAAGATAAAGAAGAATTTATTAAAATGACATCTGCCATAAAAAACTCAAAAGCTAAATATACCCCGTTTATTGCCATTGATATGGAAGGCGGATATGTTCAAAGAATGAATTCCAAAAACGGTTTTAGAGATTTTAAAAGCGCAAAACAGGTTGCAAATTTGAGTTTGGATGAGGCATACAGCGAATATTTCGAGCTTGCAAAAATGTTAAAAGAAGCAAATATTAATTTTAATCTTGCCCCTTGTATTGATTTGTCCATAAACAAAGACTCAATCATTGAAAAGAAAGAAAGAAGCTTTTCTTCTGACCCGAAAGTTGTAAGCAATTATTCGGCGCAGTTTATAAAAGCTCACTATGACAATAAAATTATAACCTCTCTTAAACACTTCCCCGGTCACGGAAGCACTTCGGGCGATACACATATGGGTTTTGTCGACGGAACAAACACGTTCAGCGAAGAAGAACTTTTTCCTTACTTTCAAAATGCCAATTTAAACCCAATGCAAACGGTTATGATTTCTCATATTTACAATAAAAAAGTGGATGACAGATATCCTGCCAGCCTTTCTTATAAAACAATAGAAAAGTTTTTAAGGCTTCAGACCGATTTTCACGGCGTTGTTATTTCAGACGACCTTGATATGGGCGCAATTAAGAAGAATTATGAGCTTGATGAAGTTGTTTCGCTTGCAATAAACGCCGGCGAAAACATTCTTCTGTTTTCAAACAGAGATAACTCGGATAAAGATCTTGCGTCAAAGATAAGTTTCCAAATTAAAAAAGGTCTTGTTTCGGGTGAAATTCTGCCTGAAAATCTTGTGAACTCTTATAATAAAATAATTAAACTGAAAGAACAGCTTAAATAGTTTGAACAATTTCGCCCGCAAGCTTTTTCAAAGTGTCTGTAAGGTCAGTTTCTTCCCAAGGAACGAAAAAGTCACTTCTTCCCATATGCCCGTATGCGGCAAGTTTTTGATAGAATTTTCCGCCGTTTAAAGCCGGAAGTTCCCTCAACTTAAACCTTTTTATAATGGCGGAAGGACTCAGGTCAATATTTTTATATATTATTTCAGAAAGCTTTTCGTCAGGCATGATTCCCGTTTCAAAGGTATTTATATGAACAGAAACAGGTTTTGCCATTCCGATTGCATAGGCAAGCTCAATTTCGCATTTTTCCGCAAGATTGGAAGCAACAATATTTTTAGCAACCCACCTTGCCGCATATGCAGCGGAACGGTCAACTTTCGTCGGGTCTTTGCCTGAAAAAGCGCCGCCGCCGTGACGGGAATATCCGCCATAGGTATCAACGATAATTTTTCTTCCGGTAAGTCCGGCGTCCCCCTGCGGTCCCCCGATTACAAACCTTCCGGACGGGTTAATGAAATATTTTGTCTTGTTGTCAGGTTTAATTTCTTCTGACTTAAAGACCTCATCTATTACATATTTTTTTATATCGGCTTCGATTGTTTTTTGAATAAAGCTGTTGTCACTGTTGCCGTTAATTTCGGGCTCATGTTGAGTTGAAATTATTATTGTATCAATTCTGTACGGTTTTCCGTCTTTATATTCAACGGTAACTTGAGTTTTGCCGTCCGGTCTTAAATAATCAACAAGCTTTTCTTTTCTGACCTCGGAAAGTTTTTTTGCAAGCTTGTGGGCAAGTGAAATCGGAAGGGGCATAAACTCTTTTGTTTCCTTGCAGGCATAACCGAACATAATTCCCTGATCGCCCGCACCGATATCTTGAGTTTCGCTGTTTGTTATATTTGAGGCTTCAATTCTTTTTTCAAGCGCCTTGTTAACCCCGCTTGCAATATCGGTTGATTGTTCATCAATGGTTGTTAAAACGGCACATGTCTTATAATCAAATCCGCCGCCTTCTTCGCCTTTATAACCGATTTTTTTAATTGTATCTCTTACAACGCTTGGAATATCAACATAACATGAAGATGAAATTTCACCCGCAACCATTACCATGCCTGTCGTTGCCATAGTTTCTGCGGCAACACGGGCGGTGGGGTCTTTTGTTAAAAAAACGTCCAAAATTGCGTCTGAAATCTGATCGCAAATTTTATCGGGATGTCCCTCTGTTACTGATTCAGAGGTGAATAAAAAGTTTTTTATTGTCATCTTTTTTTCCTTTGTTTAACAGTACTTAACATTATAATTACAAAATCTTTCTTTTTCCCGTTTTATAAGAAATGTAAAGTATGAAAAGAAGTTTGCAAAAATTTTTTATTTCATGTTTTACTATGACGAGAGATTTACTATTTGGAGAAAAAAATGGTTTCTATAAGCAAAATTTCCTTCGCTGCGCCTGTTTCAAGAAATATGTATGCTGCCCCTAAAAAACAACCTTCTTTCACGGGAGAAAAGAACTCGGAAAAAGAGTCGGACACGGGAAGATATGTTTATCCGCGCAACTATCGTGCCGAACTTATAGGAAGAAATGCAGTTAAAAAAGGAAGAATACTTGCAAAAGAAGGACAAAATATTATTGACGAAGGTAAGAACATTATTGAATCCGCCGGCCCGATTTATAAAAAAATAAAGAATATTTATAGCGATTCAATAAAACTTGCAAAAGAACTTCGTGCGGAACACACAAATGTTTTATATTATCCTGACGGAAAACTAAAAGTAACAAAATCCAGAGACAGAAGAATAAGAGAGTTTGACGAGAATGAAAGATGCGTAAAAGAAACTAAATTTGAAGACGAAGACAGCGGCGTCAACAGAATATATCTTTACGGTGAACATGGCAATAAAGATGTAATAGTAAAAGGTTCCCGAGGGCTTGTATATGGCAGAGATGTTTCTTATCTTGCCGAAGACAAAATGATGGCAAGAAAAGTTTATTCATTCGACAGAAACGGCGGCTTAATTACATATGCTAAAAACTTTACCATGCAGGAAGACATGCACGAAGATTTGCAGGAAGAGTGGGAACGTTTCGGATATGATTTGGAATTTGACAAAACCTTTTTATTTAATAAAAAAGGAAAACCCATTCTTGTAAGTGTCGACAGCAATCGCTCAAACGGCGTAAGGGTGTCTAAAATGAAATATTTTTTCGATAGCAAAACGGGTAAGCTTACCTCTGCGGCAAGAAATATTGAAGAACATCACGGCAGAACAAACATAGAACAATTTTATGTTTTTCCGACAGATGACAGCCCCGCAGTTTTAGATCATTACTCTAAAAACTACGTAGCAATGTTGGATAACTTTGATGTTGAATATCACTTCGATTACAAGATTTTTTTCGATGACGACAATAATGTTTTATACGTTTCAAAAGCGTAAAAACGGTAAAAATTATTTAAAAAATTAAAAATCAGCCGATAAAAGGCTGATTTTTTTAAAACGGTTTTGAAAATTTATTTTTTTGATATAAAATTGTCCTGTATCGTATTGAGGATAAAAAATGGAACTTGCATATAAAAAACAAAATTGTACGGAATTAAACGAAGAATATATAGGAAAAGAAGCGCTTCTTGCGGGTTGGGCTTCTACCATAAGAGATTTGGGCGGAATTATTTTTGTTGAAATCAGAGACAGGAGCGGACTTTTTCAAGTTGTTGCCGACCCTAAAATTAACCCTCAAGTTTATGAAACTTTCCAAACGTTAAAATCCGAATTTGTAATTCAAGTTAAAGGCAAAGTCTCAAAACGTCCCGAGGATACGATTAACGAAAAATTAAAAACAGGTACAATTGAAATGTATCCTGATGAAATAACAGTTTTATCTTCATCAAAAACCCTTCCTTTTGTTTTGGAAGATGAAACCGTTTCTGAAGATATTCGTCTTAAATACAGATATCTTGATTTAAGATGTGAAAAGATGTTAAACAATCTTGTCTTAAGACACAAAATTGTAACTTCAATCAGAAATTATTTAAACGGGCTTGATTTTCTTGAAGTTGAAACCCCGATTTTAATTAAAACAACTCCCGAAGGCGCAAGAGATTATCTTGTTCCGAGCAGAATTCATGACGGAAAATTTTATGCTCTTCCTCAATCACCTCAAGTTTTTAAACAACTTTTAATGGTTGGCGGAATTGAAAAATATTATCAAATTGCAAAATGTTTCAGAGATGAAGACCTTAGAGCAGACAGACAACCCGAATTTACTCAGGTTGATATTGAAATGAGCTTTGTTCAACAGGATGATATTATTAAAATGACCGAAGGTCTTGTAAAAGAAGCGTTTAAAGCGGCGGGCGTTGATATTAATCCACCTTTCAAAAGATTAACTTGGCAAGAGGCAATGGACAGATTCGGGTCAGACAAACCTGACACAAGATTTGGGCTTGAACTTTTTGATGTAACCGATATTATGGCAGCTTCAACTTTTGAAGCTTTCAAAGCTGTCATAAATAACGGCGGCACGGTTAGAGCGATTAAAATTCCAAACATCGCCCACTATTCAAGAAAAGAAATGGACGATGTCAGAAACCTTGCAATTAAGTTCGGCGCAAAAGGGCTTGCGTGGGTTACTTATATGGAAGACGGCAGCGTAAAATCACCCGTATTTAAATTCTTAAATGAAGACCAGATTGCCGAAATTCAAAAGCGTGCAGACGCTCAAAAAGGCGACATTGTCTTTTTTGTTGCCGACATGCCAAAGGTTGTTTATGATGTTCTTGGAAGATTCAGACTTTATTTTGGCGAAAAACTCAATATGATTGATAAATCTAAACATGATTTATTATGGGTTGTTGATTTTCCGTTGTTTGAATATTCGGCTGAAGATAACAGATACGTTTCGGTTCACCACCCGTTTACAATGCCTGCCTATGAAGATTTGGACAAGCTTGAAAACGATAAAGGAAATGTTAAATCAATAGCCTATGATATTGTATATAACGGCTGCGAACTCGGCGGCGGTTCAATCAGAATTCATGACGCCGAAATTCAAAGAAGGGCATTTAAGGCACTCGGGCTTACGGAACAAGATATTAAAGAAAAATTTGAATTTTTGGTTCAAGCTTTTCAATATGGCACACCACCGCATGGCGGGCTTGCAATCGGCTTGGACAGACTTGTTGCGCTTTTAACACGTTCTGATTCCATAAGAGATGTTATTGCATTTCCAAAAAATGCGCAGGCAAAGGATATGATGTCTGACGCTCCGGGAATTGCTTCTGAAGAGCAGTTAAGAGAATTACATATAAAACTCAGAAACGCACCAAAAATTCAATAGCAATTTTATGTATTTACATGTTTTATAAGGACATAAAATTAGAAGAAAGGTAAGAAAAATGAGTTTATCTGTTTCTCCGATCAGTAATGTTTCTTTCGGTATGGCAAAATTTTCAAGAGAGGGAAAACGTCTTGCGGAAGCTGCCGGCGCCGGAGATTTCAACGAATATAACAACGACAAATTTTATTCAAAACATACAGTTATAAAACCTGAATTTTTAAAGTTTGCCGAATCAAAAGTTCCGGTTAAGAAAAAAGGTATCAAAAAAGAACAAGTTCAAACGGTTGCAGACTCTATGGTTCAACATGGAACAAGCGGAATTGATTATGTAGACGCTTTATTTATCAAAAATCAAGCGCTAAACCGTCAAACACAAGTCTATTTGTCAAAGCTTGCTGCAAGAAATCCTGAAGCATACAGTTCATTTGTAGATGCCGAGAAAGAACTTTTTGAAGCAAATTGGAACAATCCGAAACTTTCAAAAAAAGACACAAAACGTCTTTTACAGGCGATAAGACCCAAAATGAGCGATGCCGATTATGTCAGATGGTCAGGCATTATTGATCAGTCTGACGCCAAAGAGCCGAAAGAGGTTAAGGTAAAAGGGCTGAGAAAAATTTCAAAATAAAGATTAAAGGGGCTTTTTAAGTCCCTTTTTATTTACCTCCATACATTATTTTTTGAGCAACCGCTCCGTATGGAATTGCTTCTTTATCTGTTATTAAAATTGTGTAGATGTCCGAAAAATCTTCTTTTTCAGAGAGTGTAAGTTGGTATAATCCAACAGGCAAAGAATCATCCTTATTTTTTTCTGTTTTTTTATCCTTTGAAAAATAAGGAGAAGGCGGCTTATCTCCGTTAACATCAACCACAATAATGCACGGATAATTTTTGGGTTCTCCGGATACGTATTTTTCTGTTCCGAAAGAACCGCAATTTGAAGGACCGTCTTTTTTCGGAGCTTCCGAAAATTCCACGCCCGTTTCATATAATTTTACGGGGTTTGTTCCTTGAGTCGGAAATTCAAATCTTGCCCCGTCAAGTGTATAAAAAGCTAAATTGCGATATTCATACTCCCCGTTTTGTAGTTTGACTTTTGCCTTCCAGTCAGTTTTTCCCTTTGTTGTAATAATCATATGACCTTGTAAGTAATTAAAAAGCGAAGATGAATTGAGCGGGGTTTCGCCTTCAATGGCAGTTGTCAGTCTAATTGCGTCGTTTAAGGCGTTGAGCGATTTCATAAATGCCGTAGCATAAGAATTTTGAAGGTAGTTTTTTACAAGCGAAGGAATAATAAGTATAAAAACAATTCCGACGGCAACAAGCGCAAGTATAACCTCAGCAAGCGTAAACCCCTTTTTTTCTTTGTTTTTAATTATGTCAGGGCGGTTAGAATTTGAAAGAACAATTTCTCTATATTCATTTTTATCAATATTAACGCCCATATTTTTTATATTAATAACAAACTTTTTCTTCTTTTTCACCATTATTAATCCAAAATTAAAGAGTAAACATCAAAAAGCAAGGTGAGGTCCTTTTTTTCAATTGCTTCTTTTATCTTTTCTTCAACAGTTATACAGTCTGTTTTATTAAGGCTTTTGATATTTTCCGGTAATAAAAGTTCCTTTGTTTTTTTTGTTTGAACAAACCCTTTATTTATTTTAACAAATTCCATATAAGTTTCCAAAATTGTTAAATAGGTTTTGTCGGGTTCATATTTTCTGTTTAAATAATAAACCGATTCTTTGTTTAATTTTTCTGTTATAAAATTATAAAGCTCAAGAATATCACAAAGGGCGCTTTCTTCGTTATAAGTATCCCCCAGACAAGGGTTATTTTCTATAGAAGCTTCCTTTTCATTTTTTATGCGGCTTGCCCAAAGTAAACACCCCAAATAAAAACCTACATTTTTCCTGATTAAATATTTTATTTTGTTTATAAGAACGGAAAATTGGAATTTCTTTTGTTTTAAAGGCATATAAGAAGAACTGAAAACTTCATACATAAAAGTCACACTGTCAGCAACCCCATAAATACACTCTGAATATCCGGGATCAAATAATACACTTTGCATTAACGCAATATCCTTAAATTCACATTACAATAGTAAACTTACAGGAAAAACTCATTTGAGGCAACAAAAATTTTATTTTTTGGGGCATTTTGTTGTCTTATGAGAAAAAGTGTCAATACAAGTCATTTCATTTTCTCTCAAGTCGTTATCTTCGCAATCAACAACAAGATAAGTGTATTTATTCATGCAAATAACCGTGCCGTTTGAATCGGGAATATAAACCGTTCTTGAGCCCGAATAATAGTTTGTTCCATATGCCTGATTAACGGGATAATATTGATATGATCTTGTTGCGGGGTTGTAATATACTCCTTGAATGCTGCCATTTGAAGGGTATACAGGATAATATGCGGGAATATGCGCAGCGGGATATTTATACATGGGAGATTGATACACGGGCGGCTGATATACAGGCGCTTTTGGTCTGACGGTTGTTGTCCAACCCGTTGAAGTCACGGCGTTTTGTGCAAAAACCATGCCCATAGAAAAAAATATCAATAAACCATATACCCAGAAAAATTTCTTCATATAAACATTGTATCATTTTTATTGTAAAATTTAAAGATGAATAAAGTTAAACCAGAACTTTTGGCTCCGGCACAAAACCTTGCCGTTGGCAAGGCGGCAATTTTATCAGGCGCAGACGCAGTTTATATCGGCGCATATTCATTCGGGGCAAGAAAAAATGCGGGGAACAGCTTGGATGACATCAAAGAGCTGATAAACTTTGCTCACCTTTATAATGCAAGAGTTCATGTTACTTTAAACACTATTTTGACCGATAAAGAGCTTGTTGAAGCCGAAAAACTTGTAAACAAGCTTTATGAAATAGGCACTGATGCTTTAATTATTCAGGATATGGGGCTTTTAGAGCTTGATTTGCCCCCGCTTGAGCTTCATGCTAGCACACAGTGTAATATCAGAACAAAAGAAAAGGCAAAGTTTTTTGAAGAAATCGGCATAAAAAGAGCAATTCTTGCAAGAGAACTTTCAATTAAACAAATTGAAGAAATTTCAAAATATACAAATATTGAGCTTGAAACTTTTATTCACGGTGCCCTTTGCGTTTCATATTCGGGGCAATGTTACATGAGCGCATATAACGGTTCAAGAAGCGCCAACAGAGGTGATTGCGCCCAATGTTGCAGAATGAAATATTCTCTTTTAACAGAAAGCGGAAAAGTTATTGCAAAAGACAAACATCTTCTTTCGCTGAAAGACTTTTGCGCAAAAGATTATTTGGACAAACTTATTCAAGCGGGGGTAAAATCTTTTAAAATTGAAGGCAGATTAAAAGATGAAAATTATGTAAAAAATGTTGTTTTGTATTATCGAAATTTGCTGAATAAATATGAAAAACCTTCTGACGGGCTTATTTTAACAGATTTTAAGCCCGATATAAACAAAACTTTTAACAGAGGATACACGAGATATTTTCTTTCAGGTAAAGATGAAATTTTTAATTTTGAAACCCCAAAGTCTACCGGCGAATATATGGGAGAAGTGAAAAGTGTTTCAAAACAAGGTTTTACTTTATCAACAAGCCAAAAAATTTCCCCTCAGGACGGGCTTTTAATAATTTCAAAAAACAAAACGGAAGGTTTTCTTGTAAATAAAACAGAAAACGGGAAAATTTTTCCAAATAAACATATAGATATTAAAGTCGGGGATAAAATTTACAGAAATAAAAATGTCGAATTTGAAAATTTGCTCAAAAACGCAAAAATAAAAAGAGTTATCTTTGTTGAAATTTCCGTATATAAAGATTATCTTGAGGGAAAAGACGGCAATTTTAAGGTAACTTTGCCTTTTAAATTTGGAAGTTTTGCAAAAAATGAAGAAAAGATGAAAGAAAATTTCAGGGTGTCGTTTAAAAAAAGCGGAGAGTCTGTTTTCTCATGCGAAAAAGTTAACTTTAAAACGGACAAAATTCCTTTTTTATCTATGTCTGAATTAAATAAACTCAGACGGGAATTATTTCAAAAAATGCAGGATGAAAGGCTTAAAAACTATCAAAGACCTCGGTTTGGAAAAATAAAATATTCTCCCTACATAGAAAAAATTCAAGATTACAGGCTTAATATTCACAATAAAAAAGCGGAAGAATTTTACGAAAAATGCGGGGTAAGAGCCGTTGAAAAATCGCTTGAAAGCACGGGAAATTTTAAAAACAAAGAACTTATGCGCACCAAACATTGCCTCAGAAGGGCTTATGACATTTGCCTTAAGACGGGATGTAAAAACGAAAGTTTGTATCTGACAGATAACAATAAAAAGTATATACTGGAATTTGATTGTAAAAATTGTGAAATGGTGATAAAGCCCCTATAGTAGGGCTTTTATAGAGTGCTCTATTTTAATTGTGTACTTTTGTAACAAAAAAACCCCATGTTGAAATCATACAATTTATATCGTTTTTATATAAATGTAGAGATTAAAAAATAATAAAAGTAATATAAGGAGTAGTAATTATGTCAACAGATGCAATCGGAGCAGTAAGCAACAATCATTTCGGAAGTTCCGTCAGTTCAGTAAGCCGTGTCGGAAATCAACACAAAGACATTGATTTAAAAGACAACATTTTTGCGGCAGACTTCGGCGGAAGCCATGTCGGCAAAAATAGCGGAATTGGCGAAACAGCCGGAACTCTTGCAAGTAACAAATCAGACGGCCTTTTTGGTGAAACCGCAGGAACTCTTGCAAGCAACGACATTCAAGATAAAAAGTTTGGAGAAACCGCAGGACAACTGGCACACGGCGGACACTTAAATCTTGTTGCCTGAAATTTCAAAAGGAGTAAGAAAAGAGTAAGAACTATATTGATGAGGTAGAATATGAGCGAAATTAAGGTGGTAAACATTCTTCTTTCCAGCCTACTTTTAATGACAATTGTTATGTTTTCGTGGACATTTATTTACATAAACCGCATAGGCGCAGCAAGTAATATCAGCGCACCGGTAGTATCAGCATTTAACGCATAAAGCAAAAGAAGAATTAAACAAAAAAGCCGTCTTATTAAAGACGGTTTTTTATTGGACTTATGCCGGAATTGAAATCTGTTTATCGTAATTATCGGGAATAGTTTCTTCAAACATGCTTTTTACAACTCCCTGATTGAGTTTCGAGTCGTTTTCCATAATATTTTTCACTTCTTCATCTGAAAATTTTGTTTTATAAGGTCTTTCTTCCTTAAGGGCGCTATATACATCCGCTGCGGAAAGAATGTGTGCCGAAATGCTTGCCTTCAGTGGGCTTGTGCTGGGCGTATGGTGTAACCCTACATAGTGAGCAACTTTAGGGCTTAAATTTGTTGTTTTCAAAATTGCTTCACCGAGTTTTGCGTGAATATCGACAATTTCTCTTTCTCTGTCTGTCAATTTGCCGTTTTTATTCAAAATTTCGGACGGAATAAACGCCTTTCCTATGTCATGAAGAAGAGCGGCTTGCATTAAAATATTTAATTCTTCATCGGGAAGACATTTTCCAAGCTCTTTTGCTTTGTCATAAGTAGTAAGAAAATGTTCCTGATTTTTTCCCGTTACATTTTGAAGATAAATTTTAGGCTCTATGCCCTTTGATTTTATTATATCTACAATTTCAGGGTTTTCTGAAAGGGCTTTTTCGAGAGTTTTTATATTTATATATTTGTCTATGAAAAGTTTAGGTGCGTTTTTTGCAAGAAAGCTGTCAAACTTTATATAAATAGGATTTTGGCATTTTTCTTTTGTCGGGGTAAAAGAATCTTGCTTAACATCATATGCGCCCTTGCTCAAAGAATTATAAACGCCCGCTGAAGCGTTTTTGGGAGCATTAATGCTGTTAGTTGTATATAGTTTTATACCTTCCACGTTAGTCAATTGAACACCAATATCTAACTAATACCTTCCACTTATTAATAAAGTATTTTTTTTAAAAAATCTTTTCTTAATTTTTGACAATTGTTACATTTCTTTATAAAAATATGGTATAATATTTCTAAAAAAAGGAGAGAAAAAAATGTCAAATCCCGCTTTAAAAAATGAATGTATAGATGCATATTCAATTCCGCTTGACGGAAGCGGACCTTCAACCGTTTCCGGCACAATGGGAAAAACCGTTGTGTTGCTTGCTATTCTTGCGGCTGCCGGCTCATATACATATAATCTTATTCTTAACAACTTTAGTGACAAGGCAATGATGCTCATGACGGCGGGTCTTATAGGCGCTTTTGTTTTGAGCCTTTTTATGATTTATAAAAAACCCGTTGCGCAAATGCCCTTGCTTTCAATCTGTTATGCGGCTTTGGAAGGGCTTTCGGTTGGCGGTTTAACGGCAATGTATACTTCGTCTTTCGGCGATTCGGTTGCGATAAACGCTGTTCTTGCAACGCTAATAACTTTGTGTTCAATGTTTTTCCTTTATTCGGCAAAAATTATAAGATGTACAGAAAAGTTTATGGCAACCGTTTGTGTTGCAACTTTGGGCGTTGCCGCTCTTTATCTTGTAAGCTTTATTTCAAGCTTTTTTAGTCCAAACATTGCTAACTTTCTTTTTTCGGGCGGAAGTACCGCTCTTGTTGTGAATATTGTAATTTGTATTATTGCGGCACTAAACTTTATTATTGATTTTCATTTTATTGAACAGGCTGCAAATGTGGGGCTTCATAAAAACTTTGAATGGTACGGAGCATTTTCACTTTTAATTACAATTGTTTGGGTTTATATCGAGTTTTTAAAACTCTTTGCAAGAAGAAATTCAAAATAATAAAAGACCCGCTTAAATGCGGGTTTTTTATTTAAATCTGTATTTATTTTTCATCGAGTTTGCTTTATTTATCATGTTTAATTGGGCTTGTTTTGCTGCAAGATTAGAAGCTCCCTTTCCGCCAAAACCGCCAAAGCCGTTAAAAAGCCCGCCAAAACCTTTCATCATTTTTCTCATCATTTCAAACTGTTGAATAAATTTATTAAATTCATCAATCGAAACGCCCGCCCCTTTTGCAATACGTTTTTTTCTCGAAGAATTTAACAGGTCAGGTTTTTTTCTTTCTTCAGGCGTCATGGAAGATATCATAACTTCAATTTTTTTAAACTGTTTTTCGCCTTCGTTTGAAATTTTTTGTTTATCGTCTTTGTTCAACCCTTGAATGGGGAGCATGTTTAAAAGCCCGTCAATTGAGCCAAACATTTTCATTGTTTTTTGAAGTCTTAAAAAACTTTCAAAAGAAAATGTATCTTTCAACATTTCTTCTTCGAGTTTTCTTGTGTTTTCTTCGTCAAAAGCTTTTTGGGCTTTTTCAACAAGAGTTACAACATCTCCCATGCCAAGAATTCTGCTTGCCATTCTGTCGGGATAAAAAGCTTCCAAAGGTTCAATTTTTTCACCCATTCCGACGAGTTTAATCGGTTTTTTTGTTGAATAACAAACGGATAGTGCCGCCCCGCCTCTTGTATCGCCGTCAAGCTTTGTTAAAATAACACCTGTTATATTTAACTGTTCATCAAAATTTTTGGCTATATCAACCGCTTCTTGACCTGTCATAGAGTCGATTACAAGAAGTTTTTCATTCAAAGAAAAAGTTCTGTCTATTAAAAGAAGCTCTGCCATCATATCAGTATCAATTTGAAGGCGCCCCGCCGTATCTAAAATCACAACATTGTAATTGTTTGTTTTTGCATATTCCAGCGAAGATTTTACGATTTCGACGACATTTTTTGAATTTTCAAGAGTATAAAAACCGGCATTTATTTCTTCAGCCAAAATTTTAAGCTGATTAATTGCTGCGGGTCTGTAAATATCACAGCCGACAAGAAGGGGTGCGGCTCCTTCGTTTTTTAATTTCTTTGCAAGCTTTGCGCTTGAGGTTGTTTTTCCGGAGCCTTGAAGCCCTAACATCATTATAACAGAGGGGTTTCCCGTCAGATTAAGCGGTTTGTTTTCGCCGCCCATAAGGTTAACAAGCTCATCATTAACGATTTTTATGAGCATTTCAGAGGGCTTGACGCTTTTTAAAACATTTTCGCCTTCCGCCTTTTCTTTAACATTTGAAATAAAAGATTTTACAACGCTCAAAGAAACGTCGGCAGACAAAAGCGCACGCCTGATTTCTCTTATTGCGTCTTGCATATTTTCTTCCGTTAATGTTGCATTATTGGAAGCTTTTCTTATAATTTCCTGTAAATTTTCCGATAAATTATCAAACATAAAAAAATGATATCACAAAAAAACGGTTTATTTTTTAAAGACCTGTTCTTTTAGTTCAAAATTGTCTTTTTCGCCCGAATAGTTTTTGAGATAATTAATTGCTTCATAAGGCGAATTTGCAACGTAATAAAGGTTTTTTGCACTTTTATTTGCAAATTTTTTATAAACAATATTTTCAAAAAACTTCAAAAGGTTATCATAAAAATTTGCAGTATTTAAAATTATAATTGGTTTGTTATTATAGCAAAGCTGTTTTTGAACAATCATCTCCGAAAGTTCTTCCAATGTTCCAAACCCGCCCGCAAGCGCAATAATTCCTTCCGATTTCTCATCTAAAAGAGCTTTTCTTTCTCTCATGCCCGAGGTTAAATAAAACTCATCGCAAAAACTTTCGCTCACTCCGAGGTCATAGAGTTTTTCGGGCATTATTCCTATAATTTTAGAGCCGCTGTCCTGTGCATTTTTTGCAACCTTATACATAAGCCCGAGTTTTGAACCGCCGTAAACAACGTTATATCCGTTTTCCCCCAATAGTTTTCCGAGAAGTTCGGCGTCTTTATAATAAATTTCTTCCAGCGAATCGCTTGAAGAACAGAATATACAAATATTTTTAATTTCCATAATAAAAGTATATAGGATACAATGCTCTTTAGTCAAACATGCTTCCTGACGGAATCATGATAGGTGCAGTAATGCTTGTTGAGGGGTTTTTCGTAAAATTCGACTCTTGAATTGAAGGCACTCCGAGAGGAAGGTCATCTTTTTTTGGCACGGTAATGACTTTCGGCTCAGGTTTAATTTCGCTAAATTCGCCCTTAACTTCAGGTTTGAGCGTTTTTTGAGAATTTTTTAAAATATCCGAAACATCAAAAGACAAAATTGAATTATTCTGTTGTTCGGTTATATGAAGCTTTCCTTTATTTTCATCAATACTTATGCCGTATGGTTTTTTAACATACATAAGGGTTTGAGGCTTGCCAAGGCTGTCTATTACAACAACGCTGCCTTTTGTATAGTTTGCAACATAGACATTGTCGTATGAATCAATTGCAATTCCAATCGGGCCTTCTATTCCTTTTGTTTTGTCCGCAACAAGCGTTTGGGTTCCGTCTTTTGAAATTTTCAAAATTTTGTTTTCGGTAAAACTTGCAACATAAATATTTCCCTTGTTGTCAACAACAAGCCCCGAGGGCGCTTGTACATTTCCGACAGTGGAAGTTTTCATCGACTGAGCCGCTTTTAATTTAGACTCTTCGGCAAGTTCAACCTGACGTTTTTTAATCTTTTCGCAAAGAGGCGCTGCCTTTTTACCGTATTCTGATGTGGAAGGAATTTTTGTCAAATAAGACAATGATTTTGACAGGTATCCTTTTTTATACAAAAATTCTCCGAATTGATATGTGCTTTCATAATCATCCGGCGCAATTTTTAAAAGTTTTTCATACGAAGCGATTGCGTCCTGAGTTTTTCCTGCGGCTTCTTCTATTCTTGCAAGGTTGTAATAAGCCTCATAAAAATTCGGGTCAATTGCAACGGCTTTTTTAAACGTGGCGATAGACTGTTCGATTTTATCTTGTTCGTAAAGGTCTATTCCCTTGTTATACAAAACGGTAGCGTCGTCTTCACCTGCACCGAAAGCGGGCGAAAACAAAATTAATGATAAAAAAACACTCAACAAAAATTTCTTTTTCATGATACAATTGTAGCACAAAATAGGAGACATGTACAAATGAAAACTTCGAAAAGATTAGACAGAATACCACCATATTTATTTGCAAGAATAGACGCCAAAGTTGCCGAAGCCAAGGCAAAAGGAATTGATGTAATTTCTCTCGGAATCGGCGATCCCGACATGCCGACATTACAGTCTGTTGTGGATGAAATGCATATTGCGATTAACGACCCTAAAAACCATGACTATCCCCCGTATGACGGCACTTTTGAATTTAAAAAGGCAAGCGCTGATTGGATGAAGAAAAGATTTAACGTTGATATGGACCCGAAAGATGAAATTTTGGCAAATATCGGTTCAAAAGAAGCAATAGCCCATGTTTTCTTTGCATTCGTCGATAGCGGAGATGTTACGCTTTGCCCTGATCCGGGGTATCCCGTTTATCAAAATGCAACAATTCTTGCGGGCGGAGAACCTTATTCAATGCCGCTAACAGCTGAAAACGGGTTTTTGCCCGAGCTGGATAAAATTCCTGTTGATGTTGCAAAAGCTGCAAAAATTATGTTTATAAATTACCCAAACAACCCGACAGGGGCAGTTTGTGACTTAGATTTTTATAAAAAAGCCGTTGAGTTCTGCAAAAAATATGATATTTTGCTCTGTTCGGATATGGCATATTGCGAAATGACTTATGACGGCTATGTTGCACCTTCGGTTTTTGAAGTTGAAGGGGCAAAAGATGTTGCAATTGAATTTTATTCTCATTCAAAATCATATAACATGACAGGCTGGAGAGTCGGTTTTGTTGCGGGGAATAAAGAGGCAATTAAGGCTTTGGGAACAATTAAAAACAATATTGACTCAGGCTGTTTCAAAGCTGTTCAACAAGCTGCAATTAAAGGATACAGTGCTCCTGCGGAAGAAATTCAAAAGTTAAACCTTATGTATAAAGAAAGAAAAGAGGTTATGGAACAGGGCTTAAGAGATCTCGGCTGGGATATCAAGCCTTCAAAAGCAACTTTTTATATTTGGGTTCCATGCCCGAAAGGTTTTACAAGCGAAGAATTCGCAACGGTCATGCTTGAAAAAGCTCACCTTGTTGTGCCGCCCGGAAACGGCTATGGCAAATATGGCGAAGGATATATAAGAATAGCAATTACAAAGCCTGTCGACGTTTTGAAAAAAGCAATTCAAAGAATGAAGGAAGCGGGAATTTGCTATTCAATGTCGAAAGAAGGCGCTTTAGTTTAATATAAGGGGGTTTTAACCCCCTTTTTAAAAGGAATTTTATGTTAATTTTAGGAATAGAAACAAGCTGCGATGAAACGGCGGCGGCAATAATCAAAGACGGCAGAGAAGTCATTGCAAATGTTGTTGCTTCTCAAATTAAAACCCATGAGGCTTTTGGCGGGGTTGTTCCCGAAGTGGCTGCAAGAGAACACCTTGACACAATTAATATTGTTGTAAATGAGGCGTTTGATATTGCAAAAAAAGACTTTAATATTGACCCTGACGACATTGACGCTTACGCTTCAACGGTTGGACCGGGGCTTGTCGGGTGTTTGCTTGTCGGGTTAAATGCCGCAAAGGCTCTTTCTCTTGTTTATAATAAGCCGTATATCGGAATTAATCACCTTCAGGGGCATGTTTGTGCAAATTTTCTTGAAACTGACTTAAAACCGCCTTTTATTTGTCTTTTGGTTTCAGGCGGACACACTCAGGTTATAAAGGTTGAAGACTATGACAAACAGGAAATCATAGCTTCCACAACAGATGACGCAACGGGAGAAGTTTATGATAAAGTGGCAAGGCTTATGGGGCTTTCGTATCCGGGGGGTATAAAACTCGATAAACTTGCACAGGAAGGAAATAAAAAGGCATTTATATTCCCCGAAGCCAAAGTTAAAGAAAACGAATTCAGCTTTTCAGGGCTTAAAACCGCTGTTCTGAGGGTTGTTCAAAGCTATGACAAAGATAATCTTCCCGTTAAAGACATTTGTGCAAGTTTTCAGGAAAGAATTACAAAAACTCTTATAAATAAAACAAAAAAACTTGCTGATAAATACGGTATCAAAACAATTGTTTTATCGGGCGGAGTTGCCGCTAATTCCGAGCTGAGAAAAAAACTTTTTGCGCTTCAAAATGAAGGCTATAAAACTTTTGCGCCCCAGATGAAATTTTGTACGGATAATGCCGCAATGGTTGCTTCCTGTGCCTATTTTAATCCCATTAAAACAGATGAACCTTTGACCTTGGAAGCATTTTCAAGAAATTAAAAACAAGACTTATTCAGATGTAATGAGTTTTATTTTTCAACACACCTTACAAGAGTGCTTGCGGTGTCGCTGTTTTTTCTTTTAAGATATTGTCCGACATGCGAACATATAACAACCGTATAGCCGTCTTTTCCAACACCGCTTATCGGTGTTCCTGTCCAATAGTCGCCGAAACCTTCGGTTGTGTAACCCAAAAGCTGGTCATTTAAAAACATTGAATACCCTTCATACATATCGGGAAGCCTTGAATTTGTATCTTGGCTTTTGCAATAAGAAATAGCATCATTTCCGCTTTCACCATACATGCTTTTTCCTTTATCATAAAAGGGTAAAACCGGCACAGGAGCGGCAACAACAGGGTCAGTTGAAGAAAACACGGTAATAAAACCAATGTCTTTCCCGACTTCATTTGGCGCTTTTGTTCCGTTTAAGTCGTATATAAGATTGGCGCAGACTTCACTTTGCGCATATTTGTTTGTTATAACCGAAGAGATTTGTTTACATTTCGGGTTATAAAAAAGCGCAATTGATTCCCCGTTCATTGTTTCAAAAGCGGCAACATCAGTGTCTTCAATAATTCCGCCGTTTTCAAGCGTGTTTCTGTCTTTATTGTTTTCATCTTTTACGGAAGAAGTTAAAATTTTATTTAATTCGGCAAAAGATTTAGGAAAAGTATATTGTTTTGTACCGCCCAAAGTCGTTATCTGAGAAGGTATTCCGCAAGATGAAATATTATCTTTTGAACAAACGCTTGCAATTTTATAAACCTTAGATAAACCTTCCGTTATAAAAATTTGCGCCGCATTTGCCTTGTCTATCGTCCCGTCCGTACCTATTCCGTAACCGTTTAACTTTGATAGCTGAGGAAAAGTTTGGCTCATTCTTGCCGCAAGCGCCTTTTTTTGCGCAGCCCAAGCTTTTTCCTGAACATTTGCCATTAAAGAAGGAATGGTAATAGCCGCAACAATTCCGATTATGCTTAATGTTATTAAAATTTCAGCTAAAGTAAAACCCGATAAAGTGCTTTTTTCCTTTTTGGAGGAAAGAACAAATTTTTTAATCATAAAGTAAAACCTTTTAAACATCCGTGTTTTTATATTTCTGATTTTATCTTATTTTTAAGCGCAATTCAATAAAGATAACAGCCAAAACTATTTTATTTACTTTGCTTCCGTTTCTTTTTTCAAGGTCAGTTTTTCAAAAAGCTTTATAAAACAAGGATAGATGAATGTCGGGAACAGACCTAAAATAAAATATGCGGCGCATTTTCCCGCTTGATAATCAACAAAGCCGCCCAAAATATCAGCCAAATTTAAATCAAGAAGGTTTAAAATATAAAGCCCGAGCCCGAGTCTGCATATTTTTTCAATAATTCCGCCGTGTTCCGCCTTAAAATTGATTAATTTTAATTCCAAATAACACCCGAAAATAAGCCCGAAGAGGTTAAAAATTCTTGCAATACTGCTCAGTTTAACGTCCGTTGGGTCATATAAAAGTTCACCGTTTACAAAATCTATCGGGTATGGTTTGAAATAAATATATAACCCGAGTAAAATTATGGCAATAAAAGCAAAGACAATAAAATAGCCGTATCTGTCTTCTTTTTTATCCATAAAATCAAACAGTTTTTTAATTCCGACTATAAATGCGATACCGACAATAAAAGAAACAATAACATCTTGCGGGGTGTGAACGCCCAAATAATTTCTTGATAACATAACAAGAAGAATTATTATAAGTGATGAATATCTTATAATTTTGTTGTTCCAATATGAAGCGGCAAAACTTCCCCAACAGGAAGTTGCCCCTGCCGTGTGTCCGCTTGGGAAGGAATATCCGGGGGCGGTCAGAAAAGCTTTTTCAAGAGGTTTTACCCTGCTGTCGATAATCCAAGGTCTGTATATGCAAAAAGTCAATTTCAGAAAAATGTTTGCCATATAAGAAAGAGCAAAACAGTTTATCATAAAGGAACCGATTTTTTTGTTTACACACCAATAAACCCCGAACAAAAGAAAATAAGTAACGGTTGCAATTCCAAAATCAGACATGGCGAAGAAAAAATTATCAAAAATATGGTTTGTTAAATCTCTAAAATTTTGAAGAAATAATAAATAGTCAATTTGCCAGCCAAACCAGTTCATAAAATCTCCTTTATTTAGTTAAATCGTATCATAAATTTAAGCTGTTTGACAACCGCAGAGCTTTTTTATAAGATTTTTATATGAGAAAAAAGTTGATAACGAGTTTTTTGGCTTTATTTTTGTTATGTATTGCGGTTTTATTAATTTATTGCTGCAATCTTTTTACCATTACTTATAAAATTCATTTAAAAGACGATATTCAATATAAAAATGAACTTGTTAAATCTTCTAAAAACCCTGATTACACGGTTGATAAGCTTAAATCAATTATGGGTCCGTATGAAATTGAAGAATTTATAAAAGAAAATGACAAAAATCCTGAAATTTATACCCCAAGCGAGGATAATTTAAAAAAAGGAATTTTTAATGCTAACTTTCATGCGCACACTACAAATTCGGACGGCAAATTGGAATTAACCGAATATCTTGATTTAGCGGCAGAATATGCAAATAAAATTGCGCCAAAACCTTTTTATATAGCGATAACCGATCATAACACCGTAAAAAGCGGAAAAGACGTTATTGATATTTTAGAAAAAAACCCTGAAAAATATAAAAATCTGAAAATTGCACTCGGACTTGAAGTGTATTCCGAAATGGGACCCGTTTTTAAAATTTTGTCGGATAAAATCCATATTCACCTTCTTGCACTCGGGATAAACCCATATGACGAAGAGTTAAACGAAGTTTTTAAGAAGATAAGGGGCAAAGACGACAAATGGAATTATACTTCAAGAAGTTTTGAATCGGCAATAAAATTAATGAGTAAAAAAGGACTGATAGGAATTGCTCACCCCGCAAGGTATATAAGGTATGATAACGTTTGTCATTATGAAACTTATATAGATTACCTGTTTTTAAAATATTGGCTTTCAGCCCCCAACAATTTAAAATATACTGAGGGGTATTATCAATCATATGATGTTGAAAACCCTGAAATTATCGAATATATTAAAAAGCATTCCGAAATATTTAAAATAAACAAAACAGGCGATATCGATAATCATGGAAAAAGCCTGTTTAAGAAGATTTAAAGGTTAATTTTGGCTGATATTGACATTGAAAAAATGTTTGATGAGATATCTTATGATTATGATTTTTTAAACAATCTGATATCTTTGTTTACCCATAAAATTGTAAAACGCCTTGCCGTAAACTCGCTTTTTATCCCCGAAAATTCAAAGGTGCTTGACTTGTGTTCGGGAACGGGCGATATGGGCGCATTGATTATGGAGCGTGAAAAAACAGCCTCTGTTATCGGGGTTGATATTTCCGAAAAAATGATTGAAAAAGCCGCATTTAAAAACAAAAACATAAAATATATTAAAAAAGATGCCTCTGATTTGCCTTTTTACGATAATGAATTTGACATAATCGTTTGCGCTTTCGGGTTTAGAAACATTGAAAACAAAAAAGGGGCACAGCTTGAAATAAACAGGGTTTTAAAAAAGGAAGGGCTTTTTTTACATCTCGATTTCGGAAGGTCTTATCTGGGGTGGTTTTATGACAGATTTGTTCTTTTTCTTGCCAAAATTTTTTCTAAAAAATATTATGCTTATAAATATTTAATTAAATCAAAAAACAAGTTCCTTTTTCCGGATAACCCGTTTGAAACTCTTTGTGAAAAAGGGTTTAAGGTTATTTTAAAAAGAAACTTGCTTTTTGGAATAATATCTTATCAAGTTTTTCAAAAATCAGGCGAAAACTAAGATTAATTATCCTTCGGCAACAACGGTTGCAATCAATTCGCCATAGCTGTTAAAGCTGCCGTCAGTCTTTTCAACAATATAGTTATAGCCTTCTTTTCCTTTAATTGCGGCTTTTGCTTTTTCCAAAGCTTCTTCATAATCGTCTGTTTCTAAAACCAAATTTCTTGAAAATTCAGAATGATTTTTTTCCGTGTAAACCTGATACATAAAATTTCTCCTTATAAGTTCTTTATGATTTCATCTCTAAATTCTGTTGTTGTGGCGCTTCCGCCCAAATCTTGAGTTAAAACTTTTCCTTCTTCAATTGTCTTAAAAAGCGCCTTTTCAATTTTTGCGGCTTTTTCTTTTTCGTTTATATGGTTCAGCATTTGGATGGCGCAAATTAAGAGTGCTGTCGGGTTTGCAAGGTTTTTGCCTTCAATGTCGGGCGCTGACCCGTGTACAGGCTCAAAAACGGCGCATTCAAGCCCGATATTTGCCCCTTGAGCAACGCCAAGCCCGCCAATAAGCCCGGCGGTTAAATCTGAAACAATATCCCCGTATAAATTCGGCATAACGAGAACGTCAAACTTTGAGGGGTTTTGAACAAGCTGCATACAAAGGGCGTCAACCAAAATTTCTTTATATTCAATTTCGGGATATTTTTTTGCAACTTCTCTTGCGCATTCAAGAAAAAGCCCGTCGGTTAACTTACAGATGTTTGCTTTTGAAACTGCCCAAACGGTTTTTCTGCCCATTTTTTTTGCATAATTAAAGGCATATTCAACAATTCTTAAAGAGGCTTTTCTTGTGATGATTTTAATTGAATGCATTGTATCATCGTCAATTTTTTCTTCCACACCCGCATAAACATCTTCGGTGTTTTCTCTTACAACAACCAAATCAACATTATTAAAAGGGGTTTTAATTCCTTTAATATTTTTACATGGGCGAACATTTGCATAAAGGTCAAGTTCTTTTCTCAATCGAACGTTAACTGAGCGAAAACCCTTTCCAATCGGGGTTGTGACAGGCGCTTTAAGAGCAACCTTGTTTTTTTTAATGCTCTCAATTACCCTTTTTGGAAGCGGGTCTCCTTCTTCACTTGCCACTTTTGCTCCGGCGCTTTGAACATCCCAATTGATTTCAACGCCCGCACTTTTTATAATTTCAACAACCGCATTCGATATCTCAGGGCCTATTCCATCCCCGTTAATTAATGTTATATTGTGCATTTTTATTCCTTAAACAAAACTAAAATCGCCATTTTTCTTTATATGTTCGATTAAGCCGCCGTCATTTAAAAGTTTTATCATAACATCCGGCAAGGGCATTATTTCAATCTCAAGACCCTTTGTGACATCTTTTAAAATTCCCTTTTGAACATCCAGTTCAAGCTCATCGCCCGCATCAATTTTATCCGTATCGCATTCTATTAGAAGAAGCCCGATGTTGATTGCATTTCTATAGAAAATTCTTGCAAAACTTTTTGCAATAACTGCGCCTACGCCGGCAATTTTAATAATCTGCGGGGCATGCTCTCTTGAAGAACCCAGACCGAAATTATTTCCGGCAACGACAAAATCGCCTTTTTTCATTGAGCTTGCAAAGGTTGGGTCTGCATCTTCAAGAACATGTTTTGAAAATTCTTCAAGATTGCTTCTTAAATGAAAAAGTCTGCCGGGGGCTATATGGTCTGTTGAAATGCCGTCCCCAAACTTAAATGCTCTGCCTTTTTTAATTTCCATAAAATTATCCTCAAACTTCTTTTGTTTCAATTATAATATAAACTATGGAAAATAAAAGTTTAAAAATCGGAATTTTGGGTTTAGGGCTTATCGGGGGCTCAATTTTAAAAGCGCTTTTTGAAAAACAAAAATATCAACTTTTCGCCGTTTCAAAGTCTTCTTATAAAAAGGCGGAAAAATATGCAAAAACTTCGGACGATGTAAAAATCTTGTCTGATTGCGACATTGTTTTTGTTTGTTCCAAAATGAGTGAAACAAATGACAATTTGGAAAAATTAAATTCCGTTTTGTCGGAAAACACAATTGTTTCCGATGTTTGTTCAATTAAAGGCTTTTTAAAGTGCGAATATAAATTTAATTTTATACCCTCTCATCCTATGGCGGGGACTGAATTTTTCGGGTTTGAAAATTCTTTTAAAGAACTTTTTTACGGTGCAAAATGGATAATATGCAAGGAAAATAAACTTTTAAGAGAAGTTATTGAAGATATGGGCGCAAAGCCTTATTTATTAAATGAAAATGAGCATGACATATATGCCGCAATGATTTCTCATCTTCCGATGTTAATTTCAACAGCATTGTTTGAAAGTGCGGATGAAAATGCTCTGAAAATCGCTTCATCAGGTTTTAGAGATACAACAAGGCTTGCGCTTACAAACGAAGATTTGGCGTATGATATGTTAAATTATAATCGTGAAAACATTTTAAAAGCTTATCAAAAATTCGGCACGGAAATTGAAAAAATTTTAAGTTTGAGCGAAGATAAGTTTAAAATCAAACTTAAAGAAATTGCCCGAAAAAGAGGGCTTATGTATGATAAAGACGGGAAAAACAAACTTTGATTCAAAAAAGATTTAGGGCGTATAAAAGATTATTCAGACAAAAAAGGTTTTTTTCAGTTTCCCTTTTGGATGAATACATAGTAAAACAGATACTTGAAGTTTTTGTTTTGGGTGTAATTATTTTCACATCAATTATTTTTGCATCGGAAACTTTCACCCAGCTTATCAAACAAATTACTCTCTACGGCATTCCTTTCAATATTGCAATTTTGATGATTGTCTTAAATTTGCCTCAGGTTTTTGTTATGACAATTCCAATCTCAACCCTTTTTGCAACGGTTATGACCATAAACAGGTTGAGTTTAAGTTCTGAAATAACGGTTTTAAGAGCTTGCGGTATCGGAATTAACCGAATTGCAAAGCCCGTTTTTGCATTCGCTATAGTAATGACAATTGCAAGCTTTATAATGAACGAGTTTGTGGTTCCGGCAATGAGCAGACAAGCAAGACAGCTGGCTATTTATTCTCTTCAGCAGAGAAATGTTCCCGAAGGAAGAAGAAATTTTACGCTTAATGAAGTGGGAAGTGACGGCGTCGTTAAAAGACTTTTCTACGTTCAAAAATGTCAAAATAAAATATTAAACAATATTACCGTATTAGACCTCACAAAGAAAAATGTTATTCAGCTTATTCAGGCAAAACTCGGAAGCACATCCGATAAGGGGTGGGTTTTTGACGGTGGTGTCATTTATACTCTAAGCGTTAAGGGAGATGAATTTAATACAACCCTTTTTGACAATTCGGTTGTTGATTTTGGTATGGATGACTTTGGAGATTTTTCAAAAGAAGAAGCAAGCCAGTTTAACTTCTTTAAACTAATGAAATATATTAAAAAACATTCTAAAGAAAAAGACTTTATAAAAGAATTGAAAAACGAATATCAAATTCAGCTTTATGATAAAATAGCGCTTCCTTTGACAACATTTGCACTCGCTCTTGTCGGAATTCCGCTTGCACTCACCCCGCCAAGAGTAAGGTATAACAGAGGGTTTTTATTTTCTGTTATGATTATTTTTGTATATTATGTTGTAAGGGCGTTTTCGCTTAATTTGGGCGAAGCGGGAAAAATTCCCCCCATTGCGGCGGCATGGCTGCCTGTTATTTCAATAAGCATTATAGGAATTATATTATATCGGAGAAAAGCCTATAAAATTACATAAGTTTTAATAAAAAAAGAGGCTTTTTAAAAAGCCTCTTTTCATTTTGTTTAAACTATCCTCTTAATTTCAAATCTTTAACGAGTTTTCTGTATTTCTCGAGGTTAGCATTTTTTAAGTAAACTAACATTCTTTTTCTTTTGCCGACCATCATCATAAGACCTCTTTTAGCTTGAAAATCTTTAGCGTTGTCTTTCAGGTGGTCTGTTAATTCGGAAATTTTTTGAGATAACATAGCGATTTGAACTTCAATAGAGCCGGAATCTTTTGCATCTTTACCGAATTTTTTGATAATTTCCTGTTTGTTTTTTAAATTGATTGACATTTTTAAAATCCCTTCTTTGTCTTGCTCATCACAGTACACAAAGGTTTATTGTGCAATTTTCAGTATTCTATAAACATATTTTTTTGTCAAACCTTTTTGTCTTCTTTTTCAAGGCTTTTTTTGTAATCAATAAATTTTGAAATTCCGACTTTTAGTCCGACTAAAACCGCTGCGCACAATACCGCACATCCGCCCATAAGAAATCTTTTTTCAACTTTATTTCCATATTTAATTGCGCTGGCGCCTCTTTTTGCAAGACCGAGATTTCCTTTGTCAACGGGTCTTCTTCCCGTCAGATAATCAACCCCGTAATCATAAACCTGTTGAAAGCGCCAACCGTCTTTTGCAGGGTTTGCTTTTGCCTCATATGCAGCCTGTTTCATTGTTGAAATCTGTTTGTTCAGCCAAGCACGTTCGGTATGGCCGTCTATATGAGAATATAAATTTTTCTTATAAGCTTTTAGCGTATAGTCAACAAACCTGTTTGTAATTACGGTTTTTCTTTCTCCGTTTTGATAAACAACCTTTGCCATGGAAGAGGGGACATTTTTGTAAATGTTTTTTCCGATAAACATGCCAAGACCCGCACCTGCCGCAGCAAGTCCGCATTCTTGCTTATAATCTTTTATAGAGGATACAATCATTTTTGCTCCCTTTTATGTCGTGTTTAAATTAGTCTGTATAAATTCTCTCAAAAGCATATACAGGTTCTTTGGCTTTATTTATTGCCATAAAAGCCATCGGGTTTTCAAGAGCTTCTTTAAAATCATAGATTTCTTTTTTACATTTTACAAGCTCTTTAAAAAGTTGAATGTTGTCTAAATTCAAATAGCCGAGATTAACCGCAACTCTGAATATAAAGTCAGACTTTGTTTGTCCGTTTTCTTGAAATTCTTGTTCATTATAAATGTTTTGCGCCTCTTTTATGATTTCAATTTTTTCATCATTCAAATCAATTCGGCTCAGCAAAAAGCATATATCAAAACTTTTTAAATTGGGCATTTTTGAAAGCGTTTCAAAATATTTAAGATTTTCTTTTTTTGAAACCGACATAATTTCCGCAATTTCGCTTTGCGTAAATCTGAAGCCCGATTTTACCGAGTTATCGACACTTTTTATAGTTCTAAATATTTTATTCAAAAATGACAAAAAACCCATTTTGAATTTTAACCTTACTTCCTTATATTTTTATAAAAACGAAAAGGCAAAAAAATTTGCTTAATTTTAATAAAAGTTTAAAATTTTATGGTATAAATAGAAATATGAAAAAGATTGAAATTTACGATACTACTCTAAGAGACGGCGCACAGTCTGAAGGAATTAACTTTTCGGTTTCCGACAAGCTGAAAATAATAAAAAAACTCGACGCTCTGGGAGTTGATTTTATAGAAGCCGGCTGGCCGGGGGCAAACCCGCTTGATAGCGAAATTTTTGATAAACTTGATGAAATTGAGCTTCAAAATTCAAAAATTGTTGCTTTTGGTTCTACAAGAAAACCGAACGTTAAAGCGGAAAGCGACAACGTTCTTATAAATCTTGCCAATTCAAAGGCAAAAATAATTACCATTTTTGGAAAAAGCTGGGACTTTCATGTCAAAGAAGCGCTGAATACAACTTTGGATGAAAACCTTTCAATGATTGATGAAAGCATAAAATTTTTAATTTCAAGGGGAAAAGAAGTTTTTTTTGACGCCGAACACTTCTTTGACGGCTATAAAGACAACAAAGACTATTCTCTTGAAGTTTTAAAAGTTGCGCACAAAGCCGGCGCAAAAAGACTCATTCTCTGTGATACAAACGGCGGGTCAATGAATAACAACATATACAAAGTTTTTTTTGAATTGCAAAACGTTTTGCCCGACGCTTTGTTTGGAATACATGCTCATAACGACTCTGATTTAGCCACCGCAAATTCTCTTGCGGCGGTGGACGGGGGCGCAGTTCAAGTTCAGGGAACAATTAACGGATATGGCGAAAGGTGTGGAAACGCAAATCTTTGCTCAATTATTCCAACCCTTCAGTTAAAACGGGGCTATGAACTTTTAGGCGAAAAGATAGTTATGCTTGTCGAAACGGCAAAACAAATTGCGGAAATTGCGAATAAATCATTAAATCCGAACCTTCCATACGTTGGAAGCAGCGCCTTTGCGCATAAAGCGGGGGTTCACGCTTCGGGTGTCAGAAAAAATTCTCAAACGTATGAACATATTAATCCTGAATTAATAGGAAATGAAAGAAGATTTTTAGTTTCAACACAAGCGGGAAATGCTTCCGTTAAAGAAAAGGCAAAAAATTTCAGATTTATAAAAATTGAAAATGACGATGAAATTAAAAAAATAATTTCGAGAATAAAACAGCTTGAATGGCAAGGTTTTGCTTTTGAGGGGGCTGACGCCAGTTTTGAAATTCTTGTTATGGATACTTTGAATAAAAAACCCGAACTCTTTGAGCTTTTGGGCTTTAGAGTAATCGGCGACACCGCACTCATTGATTCTCAAGGAAAGTGTGTCAATTCAACAATTACCGAAGCTTCCGTAAAAATTAAAATAAACGGCGAAATTATTCACACCGTATCTGAAGGGGACGGGCCCGTTAATGCGCTTGATATTGCGCTCAGAAAGGCTCTGTTTGAAAAGTATCCTTCAGTTAAAAACTTTAAACTTTCCGACTTTAAGGTCAGAATTTTAGATTCAAAAGACGGCACAGCAGCAAAAGTCCGAGTTTCAATCGAAAGCACGGACGGCAGAAACAAGTGGGATACTGTCGGAGTTTCCGAAAACATTATTGCCGCTTCGTACAATGCAATTGCAGACAGCATATTATACGGGCTAATCCTTCAAGGAGCATAATAATTAACCTTATGGCTTATATTAAAATTTAAATATAAGTTGTATTATATGCTAAGAACGTTAACTGATAGGCTGATGTCCAATATTCAAGAATTTGCAACCAATGATACCGAATTTATTGCAATGCTTGCGCATGATTTAAAAACGCCGATTAATGCACAAGTCAGGGCAATGAATCTTTTATATTCAGGAATTTGCGGCGAATTTTCCCCCGAAGCAAAAAACATTATTTTAAATGTAATTGCTTCTAACAAATATATGCAAAGCATGGTGGATAACGTATTAAACCGTTACAGAATAAACAGCGGAAAACTTTTAATAAACAAACAAAACCACGACTTTAGAAAAACGCTTGAAGAAGCGCTGTGCAATATAGGAATTTTATCGGAAGTCAAAGAACAAAAAGTTGTTATAAACTATCTGTCAGACAACTATATAAAAAAATATGACGAGATAGAAATTCAAAGGGTTTTGATTAATCTCTTATCAAACGCTTTTCAATATGCGAAAGAAAATTCTTCCATAGAAATAACCATAAAAAACGACGGAAACAGACTTTCCGTTTTAATAGAAAGTGTTTTGCCCGAATGTTTTAAGGGCAAGCCTTTTGATAATACCGATAAAAAGAAGCTAAATTGCGGGCTTGGGCTTTTAATTTGTGAAAAAATCATATTGCTTCACAAAGGCAAATTTCAAAAAGGGAATATAGAAAACGGAATTTATAAGTCAGGCTTCCTTTTGCCTTAATATAATTCCATAATTTTAGAAATTGATTTTTTTGCAAGATAGAACATTGTGTCGAATTCTTCTTTTGAAAAGGGGTCACCTTCCGCAGTTCCTTGAATTTCAATTATTTTGCCCGATTTTGTTAAAACAATGTTTGAATCAACATCCGTGCCTGAATCTTCCTGATAACAAAGGTCAACTAAAATTTCACCGTTCATAATTCCGACAGAAACCGCCCCAATTGGTTCGATAATCGGGTTTTCTTCCAGTTCGCCTTCACTTACCATTTTTTCAAACATATCATTCAGCGCAACAAAACCGCCGCAAATTGAAGCCACTCTTGTGCCGCCGTCTGCCTGAATAACGTCGGCGTCTATCGTGACCGTTCTTTCACCGAGTTTTTCAAGGTCAACACAAGCTCTTAAGCTTCTTCCGATAAGCCTTTGAATTTCTTGAGTTCTTCCCGAGAGCTTTGTTCTTTCTCTTTGACATCTTGTTGAAGTTGAACTGGGCAGAAGCGAATATTCGGCGGTTATCCAGCCGCCCGTTTCTTCTTTCGGCATCCATTTCGGCTTTGTGTTTTCGCAAGTTGCGCAAACCAAAACTTTCGTATCTCCAAACTCAACAAGAACCGAACCCTTTGCATATTTTGTATAGTTTTTTGAAAACTTTACGGTTCTTAATTCGTCATTTTCTCTGCCGTCAACTCTCATTTTTTATCCTTTGCTTTTTGTTTATTGTACCACAAAGTATTATTCAAAAGATAGGAATTTTATCTAATTAATTCAAAGGGTTAAATTTTTATAATAATAATGTAAATCCTCAACTCTTCTGATTGCTTTTCATCTCCCCTTTTTACACTTTTTTTTAAAAAGGGGTCTTTTTATTTTTAAAACAGAGTTTTTTATGATATTCTTTTCAAAGATACCGGAGCAACAACAAAAATGACTAATGTAAATCAGATTTTAAATTTAAAAAAAGAGATAATGACAAAAATTATAGAAGCGTTTTTTTCGGATGACTTTGAAAATAACGTTCAAAAAATTCCTTATGTAATGCGCCCAAAAAATTGTGAGGTGCCTTTCAGATGTTGTATACATAAAGAAAGAGCCGTTATCAGAGACAGAATTATTGCCGGACTCGGCTTTTCAATTGAAAATGACGATGAAATAACGCTTTTGTCTGAATATGCAAGGAAAGCAACACAAAGAAAAGAGCCCGAAAAAGAAATCTTAACCGTGCTTCAAGACGCTTGCAAGGGCTGCGTTCCTTCAAGAGTACATGTTACAGACCTTTGTCAAGGTTGTGTTGCAAGACCCTGCAAGGGGAGCTGTAAATTTGGCGCAATTTCCATAGTAAACGGCAAATCTACCATAGACCCCGCAAAGTGCAAAAATTGCGGAATGTGTATTCAAGCATGCCCCTACGGAGCTATCACGAGAATTGTTGTTCCCTGTGAAAGCGCTTGTCCGGTTGATGCAATAAGAAAAGATGACTCGGGGCATGCCGGAATTAACTTTGAAGAAAAATGTATTTCATGCGCAAAGTGCCTTTCAAAATGTCCTTTTGGGGCAATTCATGAAAAAAGCCAAATAATTGATATTTTATCAAGAATTAAAGAAGGTAAAAACGTTGTTGCAATGCTTGCACCGGCGGTTGCCGGACAGTTTGACGAGCCCTTGACAAAAGTAAAAACCGCACTAATAAAAGCGGGCTTTAACAATGTTGTTGAAGTTGCCCTCGGCGCCGATATTACAACAAAACTTGAAGCTCATGATTTTATTGAAAGAATGGAAAAAAATGACCCGTTTATGACAACTTCATGTTGTGCGGCTTGGAATGAGCTTGTTAAAAAACATATACCGGAAATCAAAGAATTTGTATCCGAAACAAAGACCCCGCTTTATTATTCTGCCGAAATTGAAAAACAAAAGAATAATGAAGTTGTAACGGTTTTTGTCAGCCCCTGCGCCACAAAAAGGAGAGAAGGGCTTGATAACCCGAATGTTGACTATGTAATGAATATTCAAGAATTAAACAGTCTTTTTGACGCCTTAAAAATCAATGTTTCGGAATGTGAAGAAACACCGTTTGAAGCCGAAGCCTCAAAACAGGGAAGAAATTTTCCCGTAACAACAGGTGTCATGAGCGCCGTTAAAGACGCTCTTAAAATTTTAAACAAAGAAGAACTCGTGAAGCCGTACGTTATTTCGGGCTTAAATAAGCAATCCATAAAAGATTTGAAAAAATTTGCAAAAGAAAAAACTTGTGAATTTGGCAATTTAATTGAAATTATGTCCTGCGAAGGCGGTTGTGTCGGCGGACCTTCAACATTTTGCATGCCAAGAAACGCATTTAAACGTGTTAAAAATTATGTTGATAAAAGCAATGATATCAAGCTTGATTAATTTTTCCAAACGGCAATTTTACGTTTTATATAAGCGGTAAATTGCCTGTTTTATTCAAAATCGGCTAAAATTTGCTCCAAACTTTGAAATTAAATAAACCTTATAAGCGGAAAAATTTCAAAATACGCCGATAATCTCTTGCCTGTTTTTTTGAAATTTGTTTTAATAATTATAAGGAGTTTAACTTATGTATTTTGAAAAAGTTTTAACAATGATTATGGCAGGCGGTCAGGGAAAACGTCTTTATCCTTTAACAAGGGACAGAGCAAAGCCGGCTGTGCCTTTCGGCGGAAGATACAGAATTATAGATTTTGTTTTGAATAATTTTGTAAACTCGGGTTTATACAGAATTAAAGTTTTAACTCAATATAAGTCAGACTCTTTAAATAAGCATATTTCAAGAGGATGGGATCTTTCATCTTCAATTGACCAATATGTTGATTTGGTTCCCGCCCAGATGAGAACGGACGGCAACTGGTATAAAGGCACGGCAGACGCCGTTTATCAGAACATTAATCAGATAACGGACGACAAATATCAAACAGTCTGTGTTTTTGGGGGCGATCATGTTTATAAAATGGACGTTCGAAAAATGCTTGATTATCACCATACAAAGAACGCAGACATAACAATTTCCGCCATTCCCGTGCCGATTGAATTGGCTTCGGAATACGGAGTTATTGAAGTTGATGACAATTGGCGCCTTACCGGTTTTATCGAAAAACCGAAAACAACCCCGAAATCTATGCCGAATGACCCGACAAAGTGTCTTGTTTCAATGGGTAACTATATTTTCAAAGCTGACAAATTGGTTGAGGAGCTGACGGAAGATTCAAAAAATGAAGCCTCAGAACATGACTTTGGCAAAAACATTATTCCAAACATGTTAAAAAAAGGAAAAGAAGTTTTTGTATATGATTTTTCAACAAACACCTTCCCCGGAATGTCTGATTCCGAACGGGGATATTGGAGAGATGTCGGAAATATAGACAGTTATTTTCAGGCAAATATGGACTTACTTGAATATAATCCCGAATTAAATTTATATTCAAAAGATTGGCCTTTAAGAACATTTAACTATAACTTTCCGCCCGCAAAATTTATTTGGGACGAAGACAAAAGGGTTGGAGTTGCGAAAAATTCGCTTGTGTCTGAAGGCTGTATAATATCAGGCGGCTCTCTGTCTAACTGTGTTCTTTCGCCGAAAGTGCGCATAAACAGTTATTGCCACATTTCAAACTCTATATTGCTTGAAAACGTTAATGTCGGAAGATATTCCAAAATAAACAGGGCAATAATAGACAAAAACGTCGAAATTCCCGCAGGAACCGAAATAGGCATAAACAAAGAAGATGACCTGAGACGGGGCTTTTATGTTTCGGCGGGCGGAATAACCGTTGTTCCAAAAGACGCTATTTTAAACAATTAATAAAATCTTTCTTTTGCTTCTGTTTTTATGGAGTTATGTTTCATAAAATATTGAGGCAATAAATCTCTTATATTAATATCTAAAGGGTATGATTTTTGATAAATACCCTTTATTTTTGGGTTTGTTGTCTTGATAAAATATTTTTCGGGGTTTGCAATTTTATATGTCTTGTCGGGGTCAACAGGCTCGTTTGTTTCTTCAAAAGTTATATATTTACAAAGCTCGTCTTCCTTTTGCCCCATAAGAGCGCCTTTAACAAATTCCGTTTTATTCACTTTAATTCCCGAATAGTGAATAATGGGATTTTTTTCCGTGTCTATTGAGTTAAACAAAAAATTGTCCCCAACCATTGTTGCAAGCTCAGAACCCTTAACTTCACTTACAAAAACCCTGCTTTGTTTTTTGCTTATTCCGTTTAAGGCGTTCATTACATCAAACATTGAAATTGAAGGCTGTTTTGAAACTTTAAAACTTCCTCTCATGGCAGAGGCGCAGAGCGCAAAAATTTGGACTGAAGGGTCATATTCTTTTATTTCGCTCAAAAGAGAATCACAAAGAAAATTTGCAAGGTGGTTATTTTTGCTTCTTATTCCTTCAATATCAAGTTTTTTTGCTCCTTCGCATTGAATATTAAATATTTTCTTTGAATCTTTTCTGAAAAGTTCTTTGTAATATTTATCTAATTCGCCTGACTTTTCCGGTTCTTCTTCCGGTTTTATATTTTGTATTTTTATTTCTTTAAGTTTTCCGTCATCATCCAAACTTAATTTGGCATTTACAATTTTTTTAAAATTTTGTGAAAGCCCAATAATCGGTATATTGTTTACAAACCTGACTTCATCTTTGTGCTCATGCCCGTCAAAAATGATATCTGCCAGATAATTTTTTGCGCAGTAATCGGCAAAATTTGCTCCCGTGTGGCAAGTAAGAATAACTTTTCCGTTTGGATATTTTTTCTTGAAATTTTGAACCTGTGTTTGAACTTCATCAAATGTCTTTTTAAAGTGTTCCTGAGCCACAAACTTTTGCGGAATTTTTTTATCTTCAACCATTTTAACGCCGCTGTCTGCAACGTAATATGAAAGGTTTACGGGCGAAACGCCAAGATTTAAAACGGGGTGAGTTTTATTTTTATCTTTATCATCCTGTATAAAATCAATTTGAGATTTTACAATTTTATCTTCGTCAATCAAATCTTTTACGGAAGGTGAATTTTCAAAATCTAAATTTGTTACAATAATTTTGGAGTTCATATTTTTTGCGCAATTATGAAAAACATCCCCGCCGCAATCTAAGTCGTGATTTCCGGGGACAAAAATCGGTTTTACCGAAGGACATAACGTTTTTATGCAATCTGTCATTTTGTTTAACATTTTTGTTTGAAAATCGCCGAGAGGGGTTTTAGGGCTTGTTAAAAAACCTTTTATGTCGGCTGATATAAACCAATCTCCGCCAACAATAAAATAATTTGCAGCGCTTTTCTTTCCGTCATTTTTTATAAAAATATCATCTTTACATGAAGCCATTGCCTCAAAAGCTTTGTCTGAAAGCTCAACATGTCCGTGAGTATCCGACAGCGCATTTATATTAATGGTTGCACCTTTAAAACTTGATAAATTTTTTATTCCATCGATTTTCACAACTTTCATATAAAACATGTAAATTATATTTTTGTCAATCTTTATTTAATTTTCCTGTATAATTTTTTTATGAACGAATATCTTATCCGTGCCAAAAAATTTAAAACTAAAAAACGTCTGGGGCAAAATTTTCTTGTTTCTGCCGATGTTATAAATGAAATTTTATCTTTCGTTGAAAGTGATGATACGGTTTTAGAAATTGGCGCAGGAATAGGTTTTGTGACAGAAAAGCTTGTTCAAAAGGCAAAGCGTGTTGTTGCCGTTGAACTTGACAAAGAGGCAATATTTCATCTTAATAAAAATCTCTGCGGGTTTGAAAACTTTAAATTAATTGAAAACGATATTTTAAAAACCGACATTCCTTCTTTATTTGATAAAAATGAAAAAATCAAGGTCATTGCCAATATTCCGTATTACATTACAACGCCCATTTTGCTTCATCTTTTGGGGGAAATTGAAGATGTTAACCATAAAACAAGGAATATGATTGATGAAATTGTTTTAATGGTTCAATATGAAGTTGCAAAAAGAATTGTTGCCGACAACAACTCTAAAAACAAGGAATACGGGCTTTTATCTTTATTGTCAAACTTTTGGGCAGACACATCAATTATAAGAAAAGTCGGAAAAAAATGTTTTTATCCTTCTCCGAAGGTTGATTCCGCCCTTGTAAAGTTTAAAATAAACTCCATGCCAAGAGTTGAAATTACTCCTTATCTTAAACAAACCGTAAAAGCCGCATTTTCACAGAGAAGAAAAAACATTAAAAATTGTCTTTTAGCTTCGGGGTTTATAAATTCTAAAGAAGCCCTTGCAAAATGCGCAATAGACTCAAATTTGAGAGGGGAAAACCTTTCGATTGAAGATTTTTACAGACTGTCGCTTGAACTAAAGAGGAATGATGATGAAACTCAAAGTTAAATGTCCCGCAAAAATTAACCTTTCTCTTAAGGTTTTTAAAAAAGACGAGATAACGGGTTTTCACCCGATTGAAAGCGTTATGCAGGCAATAAGCCTTTATGATTATTTGACAATTAAAGTCAATAATACGGGAAAAATTAATCTTACGGGCAATTCCAAAGAAATTGAATACGACGAAAATAACCTTATTGTTAAGGCATGTTCAATGTTTTTTGAGATGTCAAAAATTAAAAATTTTGGTCTTGATATATTTCTTGAAAAAAATATTCCGGTGGCTGCGGGGCTTGCGGGCGGTTCAACCGACGCTGCGGGCATGATTTATGCTCTTAATTATATATATAAAGATATTCTTTCGGATGAAGACATATATATTATAAATTCTTCTTTGGGTTCAGACATTAATTTTTGTTATAAAGGCGGAATTTCTCTTTGCAAAGGCAAGGGCGACATTATGGAAAAACTTGATTTTGTTGAGTTTCCCATTTCGCTCATAAAGCCTTATTCTCTTAAAATTTCAACAAAAGACGCCTATCTTGCTTTTGATAACCTTAAAACAAAATCAAACATGCCAAATGATCTTGAATTTGCGCTTTGCCCGTTTTATGAAGAATTGAGATATTTACATGAAAACGGATTTCAAATGTCAGGCTCAGGACCAACGTTTTTTATAAAAAAACCATGCATAAATCAAGATATAGACAGAAAAAAATATCAAATCATCGAAAATTTGAAATCTGTCAATGAGGGCGTAAGCCTTATATAGAGCGAATTTAAAAAAAATAAAAAAAAGTGCTTGCAAAAAAATATTTAAGATGTACATTAGAAACTGTTGAAGACAGCACATTCTCAAATACCACAAATTAAAGAAAACATTAACAACTTTTAAAAAACGATTTTTAAAAAAATCGCTTGACAATAAAAATTGAAATGATAAACTTAAAAAGCTGGGGTTAATTCAATACCCGAGAGGTTATTTCTCAAGTGTAAACTTTAGTTAAGATGAGAGAAAACTAAGCTTGACTTTAAAACTTGAGGTGATAACATACTAAAGGCAGTGATTTTATGCTGTCGGTTGAAGGATGGTTGAAGCTTTAAAAAGCTGAATTTTACAGCGTCCGTTAACATGAAAAGATTTATTCAAATCTTGAACATTGAAAACTGAATAACATTTGTAACTATACAAACGACAAATACCTGTTGATTTTTTTAAGAAAACAATTAAGGACAAAGCTAATGCTTTAAATTTGAGTCAATCAGACTTCTTAAGTCTGTCGGACATAAATTTCTGACAACGGAGAGTTTGATCCTGGCTCAGGACAAACGCTGGCGGTGTGCCTCATACATGCAAGTCGAACGATAAGGTTCCTTCGGGAATACATAAGTGGCGGACGGGTGAGTACAACATAGGAAATCTGCCTTAGGGTGGGGGACAACAGAGGGAAACTTCTGCTAATACCCCATATGAGCTTGGTTGAAATACCAATCTTGAAAGTTCCGGCGCCCTAAGATGAGCCTGTGCCTGATTAGCTTGTTGGTGGTGTAATGGACTACCAAGGCGACGATCAGTAGCTGGTTTGAGAGGATGATCAGCCACAATGGGACTGAGA
>CANRGC010000003.1 GCA_947630045.1 Candidatus Gastranaerophilales bacterium | reverse complement strand
ATGCCGCAACTCGGAATCGAACCAAGGACACAGGGATTTTCAGTCCCTTGCTCTACCAACTGAGCTATTGCGGCATATAATATTCAATTTTCAATTTTGGTTGTCACAAAAGCTCAGTTGGTCTTATTTTTTTGTTGGTTTCGTAAACTCAACCAAGGCTATTGCGGCATATAATATTGTTATCACAAAAGCGGCATATATCAACTGTTATAAAAAACGCTTTTGTCAGGGAAGACCCTGAACCTAGACTATCATACCAATTCAAACTCTAAAGTCAAGGAAAACTTACATTTCTAATAAAACCTTAATTGCTTCGCCGTTTGCATGCATTTTTATTGCCTCGCATGCCAATTCAAGCGGCAATCTCGCCGTTATAAGCTTATTAAAATCAATTTTTCCCGAAGATATAATATCAAGCGCTTCTCTAAAATATTTCGGCGTGTGGTGGAACACGCTTATCAGCTTAACTTCATCGTAATGCAGTCTTTTTGCGTCAAATTCAACCTTTGTGCCTGACTTACAGCCCCCAAAAAGGTGAATACATCCGCCTTTTCTGACCATTTTAAACATATCTTCCCAAGTTTCTTTCAATCCGACACATTCAACCCCAACGTCAAGCCCTCTTTTTTCTTCCGTCAAAGCAAGAACGGTTGAAACGACATCTTCGGTTTTAGTAAGGTCAATAACTTCGTCAGCTTGAGCAAACTCCTTTGCAAGCCTCAGTTTTAAAGGGTTTCTGCCCATTGCAATAACATGCGCCCCCTTTAATTTTAAAAGTGCGCAAAACATAAGCCCGATTGGTCCAATTCCCATAACTCCGACTGTATCGCCTTTTTGAACGGGCGTTCTTGCAAGACCATGACAAACATTTGCAAGCGGTTCGCACAGTGCGGCAAGCTCAAAAGGAAGATTATCAGGAATTTTAACGGTATTTTTTTCGGCAATTCTTTTCGGAATAGTCAAATATTCCGCATAAGCGCCATTTAAAAACTCTAAATTTTCGCACAAATTTTCTTGTCCATGCCTGCAAAAGAAACATTCCCCGCAAGGCGCAGAATTTGCGGCAACAACCCTGTCTCCCGCTTTAAAATTTTGAACGTTCTTCCCGACTTTATAAACCGTGCCCGAAAACTCATGCCCAAAGCCTGAGGGCGTTTCCTTTATCAAAAGGGGGTGTCCCCTTCTAAAGGTTTTAACGTCCGTCCCGCAAGTGAGTGCGGCTTCAACTTTGATTAAAATTTCACCCTCATCCGGTTCTTTAACTTCAACTTCCTCAAACCTCAGGTCTTCAGGTGCATAATATCTTACAGCTTTCATTTTCATATCTTTATATACGCTTTCAAAATTTTTCCTTGTTTTGTATCAATAATGGCTTCATCGAGTTTATCTAAAGGATAAACGCTTGAAAGCCCGCTTACATCAACTTTTTTGTCTTGAAGCATTTTTTTCGAGTGGGACAAATCAACGGGGGCGGGTGAATAGCTGCCCATAACGGTAAGCTCCTTGTAATATATATCATCATTTTGATATGCCGCAGGCGTTGAAACGGATGAAAATACAACGATTTTGCCGCCGTTTTCAATCAAATCAAGTGCGGTATCAAGCGCCTTTCCGCTTCCCGAGGTCATAAAAATAATGTCATATTTAATATTTTTATCGAAAACAACTCCGTATTTTTCAACAAATTTCTGTCTTTTTTCATTAATATCAAAGCCAAAAACATTTGTATTAAAAGCCTTGAGAGCCTGTGCCATTAAAATTCCGATTGACCCTAACCCTATAACAAGAGCATTATAGCTTCCGTTGTCTTTGTTTTCATCCAACCCGCTTCTTCTTATCGCTCTGATACAGCAAGATAAGGGTTCTAAAAAAGAAAATTCTTCATATGAAAGATTTTCGGGTTTTTTAAAAACAGTATTTAAAAGGTGATTTTCATCGGCATAAATAAACTCGCTGAAGCCTGAAGGATAAATGTTTGAGCTTTTAAAAGTTTTGCACATGGAATGATTTCCATGGGTGCAAAATTTACATTTAAAACACGGATAATGATGTCCCATTGCAATAATATCGCCTTTTCTAAACGGGTTTGTCTCCATATTGCCCACAACATCAACATTTATATCGACAATCTCGCCGACAATTTCATGTCCCAGAACAATTTTGTCTTCGTTTTCTTTTGTTGAATGATTAATTTTTACAATGTCGGAACCGCAAAGTCCGCAGCCAAAAACCTTTATTATTGCGCCCTTTTTATCTTTTAACACCGGAATTTCTTTTTCCGTAATTTGAATTTCGCCGTTTTTTAAAATTGCACTTTTCATAAAAATTCCTAAAAACCCATAGGGGGTATATTAATAATGCCGTTTTGATCTCTCACCCCGCCCGTTGCGCTTATAATTACAGCAAGTTTATTCCAAGCAAAATTAATGCAATAACACAAAACAACCGCAAGAACGATAGCAAGAAGGTATTCAATTGCTGTCTGTGCTTTCTTCATGCTAAAATTATACTATGAATAAGGAAATTGAAAAAGAAGTTATTAACTGCTCAAGATGCGGACTTTGTATGGATGTTTGCCCCGTATACAAATACAAAAAAACGGAAAGTTCAGTTTCAAGGGGAAAATTTCTTCAGCTTCTCGGGCTTATTCGAGGCGATTTAAAATATGACAAAAAAATTGCATATAACCTTGATTTATGCCTTAACTGCAAAAAATGCAAAAGCGCCTGCCCTTCAAATATAGATGCAATGAAAATTTTTGCAACCGTTAAAAGTGAGCACCTTTCTTTTATTGAAAAAATGTCAAACACTTTGTTTATTTTTAAATTAAAAATGCTTGGCTTAAAGGTTTTTTATAAAATTAAATATCCTCTCGGAAGAATAAAAAAAGCCTGTGAGATTAATTTTAATGAACCGAAAACAGCTTATTTTAAAGGCTGTGCAACAGACGCAACAGGAATGCGCCTTGATTTAAAAAACGGAAAATTTTCATGCTGCGGGCTCCCTTTTTATACAAAGGGAAGAATTGATTTGTATGAAAAATGCAAAAAGAAAAATCTTGATTTAATTAAAAAATATAACAAAGTTGTTTTTGATTGCGCCACCTGTTATGACACGGTTTCAAACTATGAAGGGGTTGAAAAAGAAAAACTTTTTTATTTTACGGACTTTTTTAAAAACGAAAATTTGTGTTTTCAAAAACCTGTAAAAGTTGCTTTTCATAAGCCATGTCATATGAATATGGAAAAATATGAAGAAATCAGGGAAATTTTAAAAAATATTGAAAATGTTCAATTTATAGACTACAAAGGTTTTGACGATTGTTGCGGCTTTGGCGGAGATTTTTTCACACGACATATAAAAACCGCTTCTTTTCTTTCCGCTCAAAAAATTGAAAACATTTTAAAGGTTGACCCTGATATCGTTCTTACAAGCTGCCCGACTTGTTTATGGAGTTTAAAATTCGGAATAAAATATAAAAAGGCAAAAATAAAGGCTTTTGATGTTTCAGAATTTCTGCAAAGCTGTATAATAAACCAAAACCGCCCATAAATAGAGCGGTTTTATGTTTTATTATATATTTATAATTTTTATCCGATATAGTCTTTTGCTTTTTGAATGGTTTCTTTAGCAATGTTTTTTGTTGTGTTTAAACCGGTTTTTCCTGCATATATAAGTTCTTTACCAAAGTCTTTACCTTTACCTTTAAGGATATCAAGTCTTTCACCAAAGGCAGATGATTTGAATTTTTCTTGAATTTCTTTTGCGTGGGTTTTTATATCTTTAGTGAGTGTTTTAGCACCGTCTTTTAATACATTAACACCTTTTTTAACGTTTTCGCCTGTAAATGTTGATTTAAGTTTTTCAAAAATATTTTTACCTTCTGCGTTTTTAAATGTTGAAGTAATTTTTGAGAATATACCTGTCTTATGAGCAACAACTCCGAGTGCTAAAGCGCCTGCACCAAGTAATAAACCGCCTGCAATTTTGCCTGCATTTGAATCTTCATTTTTTTCAGATATTGCCATAGCGCCTTTAAAAATGCAGTTATTTTGCATATTATCTCTAATCTTTTCACCAAATGCAGCTCCATATTGAACTGTGCCACCCATTAAATTGCTACCTGTAACGTTCATACTAATTTTTCTCCTTTTTAATAAACAAAGTAAACTCTATATTTCTATTAAAAAATTTTTCAAAGAAAAATTTACTTTTTAGGTAAAACGGATATTATTTTTGTTTACGTTTCGTTACATTTATTTTGCATAAAGACCTTTCTTAGTGCGCAAAATATAATCTTCAGGGGTTTTATAAAAACAAAAAAGGGAGAAAAAAATGATTACACCAATTAATTTTAAAGGCTTAAATGTTCATTCAGGTACAGATATTCGTTCGCTTACCAGACTTATAACATCAGAAGAAGCTTATGACTCTGCAAGTTCGGCATTTTCGCTCATCAACAAACTTTCAGGCGACAAAGACGTATTTTTAAAAGTTAAAGAATTTGACCCGAGAGAAGATGAAAAAGCAAATTTAGGCACTTCAAAAAGTAAAAACTACGACTATTCAAAGTGTATTAAAGTGCAAATTATGGACAAAGACGATAACGTTTGTGCGGAAGTAAAAACTTATGCGGACGAACCGCAAGGCATTCATTCCAATTGCATAGCCAAAAAATTTCTTATCTTAACCGAAAAATTTGCAGAAGCAATGAAGCCTAAGAAAAAATAGTTTTAAAATTTAAACCCCCTATTAATTTAAGGGGGTTTATTGTTTAATTAATTTTATCGCTTATATAGCCGTTAACCGCACTCACCGCAGCAACATAAGGGGATGAAAGATAAATAAACCCTTTTGTGTTGCCCATTCTGCCGATAAAGTTTCTGTTTTGAGTTGCAAGACAAACTTCCCCGTCGCCCAAAATTCCGCCATGAACCCCTACACAAGGTCCGCAGCCGGCGGGCAAAAAGCTTGCGCCCGCTTCAATAAAGGTTTCCAAAAGCCCTTCTTTTACCGCCTGTTTATATACGGTTGGCGAAGCCGGAACTATAATAAGCCTAACGTCTTTTGCTTTTTTTCTTCCTTTTAAAACTTTGGCAACAACTCTCAAATCTTCAATTCTGCCATTTGTACAAGTTCCGATAAAAACTTGATTTACTTTAATATTATTCAATTCCGAAGCCTTTTTGGTGTTATCAACCGTGTGAGGGCATGAAACCGTGTGGGGAACATCTTCCGCCTTAATTTCAATAACTCTTTCATATTCGGCATCATCATCAATTTTTAATTCGACAAACTTATCTTCTCTGCCTTTTTCTTTAAGATAGTTATAAGTTTTTTCATCAGTTTCAAAAAGTCCGCATTTTGCACCCGCTTCAACCGCCATATTGGCAAGAGTAAACCTTTCCGACATTTCCATATTGTGAATGGTTTCTCCCGTAAATTCAAGCGCTTTATACGTTGCACCGTCTGCACCTATCATTCCTATCAGATGAAGCATTAAATCTTTTGAAGTGACGTTTTCTTTAAATTTTCCGTTTACAACAATTTTATAAGATGAAGGCACTTTTAACCATGTTTTTCCAAGCGCAAAGGCAACGGCTATATCGGTTGAACCCATGCCTGTGGCAAAAGCGCCGAGTGCGCCTGACGTACAAGTGTGAGAATCAGCGCCGACAAGAATTTCATCAGGGTTAACAAAACTTTCAACAAGTCTTTGGTGGCAAACGCCTTCCCCGATATCAGATAAAACCGCCCCGTATTCCTTGGCAAATTCCCTCAAAATAACGTGAGTGTTTGAAAGTTCTTTCCTTGGCGAAGGTGCGGCATGGTCAATAAATATGATTGTTCTGTCAGGATTTTTAAGCTTGTCTTTCCCGAGTTTTTTAAATTCCTGAACGGTAAGCGGCCCTGTTCCGTCTTGAACGGCGGCAACATCAACACGGGCAATAACGAGTTCGCCCACGTTAACGTTTTTATCCGCATGTTTTGATATAATTCTTTGCGCAAGAGTTTGGTGTTGTGCCATAGTTTTACTCCGTTTAACTTTTACAACACTAATTTTACAATGAAAATAGATTTTAGTCCCCTTAGTTGATTGATTTTTTTATAAATTAATTATATTATCGCTTAAATGAAGGAATATTTTTGTATTTTCGGGGGCGGCGGAATAAGAGGCGCCGCATATTCGGGAGTTATCAAGGCTCTTGATGAGCTTGATATAAAGATTAAAGGCTGTGCCGGTTCATCAATCGGGGCTGTTGTTGCGGGGCTTTATACGTTTAATTATTCAATCGAAGAAATTCAAGATGTTTTTTATAATATAAATTTTCAATTTTTTAATGACCTGAATTTCAAATTCGGAAAAGATTTTGCCTTATCCAGAGGGGAAAATTTTTATGAGTGGATAAAAAACAAAATTGAATTAAAGTTTTATGAAAACACCGATAAACCGAAAGAACCCGTAAAGTTTAAAGACATTGAAAGCGAACTTGTAATTTTTTCGGTTGATATAACAAGTTCAACATTTCATGAATTTTCAAAAGCAAAAACTCCTGACGTGGAAATTGCCTATGCAATAAGGGCGTCTGTTGGCATGCCGGGTCTGTATTCGCCTGTTTTCAGCGAAAATGAATGTTTGGTTGACGGAGATTTGTTAAAGGCAATGCCCCTTTGGACGGTATCGGATACAATTCAAAAAAGAGATGAAAAAATTCTTGAGTTCAGGCTTGAAAACAATGAAACCAAAAAGAAAATTTCAAACACCGTAGATTATCTTAACGCCGTATATGATTCAATGTCGGGCTTTGCAAGCGATTTTATAATTAAAACTTACGGAAACTGCGAAAAATACGATTACATTAAAATAAATCTTGAAGATGTTTCCGTTGTAGATTTTATGGCAGACAAAAACAGAAAAACGGAAATGGCAAAGAATGGATATTTGGCGACTTTAGATTATTTTAAAAACGAATATCCGAAAAAATTAAATATACTTCTTGAAACATATAAAAGCCTTGAATTCAGTTCTTTAAGGAGCATTTTTCTTCTTAAAAACAAAAACTTTGATGAGGCAAGATATCTTGCTTCCGATATGGTTTCACACGTGATTAAATCTAATACTGTTGATGAAAAAATTATTGATATGGTTCTTGAATATAAAAAACTTTTTGACGAAAATTACATAATAAAAAAAGGACTTTTTAAAGAGAAGCCAACCTTAATTGACTATAACAAGGTGTTTAACCATATAGAAAAACTCTCATGCAGCGTAAAAAATAAAATAAGTCTTAATTTGTAGTATAATTTGTTTAAAAATTAAATTCGGAGATTAATATGCCTAAGTTTACGGATTTTATAAAGAACAAAACTTTTGACTTAAACTTTAAGCCTGCGGGAATAATTCTTTTTCTGGTCTTTGTCGCCATTGTTGCTTTTTTACTTTCAACAAAATTCTTATCACAAGACCTTTTTAATAACGGGGTTGCAAAGAAAAAAATTATCGCAAAAAAGACAATTGAAGTTGTCGATAATCAAAAAACGGAACTTTTAAAACGTGATGCGGTGAGAAAAATTAAATCGGTTATTATTCCCGTTGATTCAAACAAGGTTTTAACCGCCTTTTATTCGCTTAGGGACGGGCTTTTGTCAATCAAAAACGAAGACACTGACAAACAGTCCAAATATATTGAATTTTCAAATATTTTAGATGTTACAAACCCTGAAAAAAAAGAGGCGGCGGTTAATTTTGCCATTAATTCCTCAAAAAGCAGTTTTGCCGCAATAATACAGTCAAGCGAAATTGCACTAAAGAAATTTTTAAAACAGGGAATGAATGACGGCGAAATTGAATCATATACAAGCGATTACGCCATAAGATCAGCGCTGGGGACAAATCTTACAAGAGGTCAATTAGACATTATATCATCTATTTTGGAATGTTCGATTTTGCCGAACCTTTATATTGACGAACAGGCAACCGACATTGTAAAGAAAAACGCCAGAAACCTTGTAAAACCATACACTGTGGTATTTCACAAGGGAGATGTCATTATAAAGCCTGATGAAGTGGCAACACAGGTAAAAATTGATGCCCTTAAAAAATCGGGTTACAGCGTTTTTGAAATGAATAAAAGCGGTGTTTCGGGCATTTTCTTGTTTACCTTTTTGTGCGGTATTTTTCTTGTTGCCTTTATTAAATTTAAAGGAAGAAAATATAACGATCCCAGATATTTTATGATTTTAGGGCTTTTATATATTCTTTTAACTTTTATGTGTGTTGAAATTTCGTCTAACAATGATGTTTCAAATTATTTTATGCCAATTCCCGCATTTACAATTATTATGGCAGTTTTCACAACTCCCGTTATTGCTTTTGTAACGACTGTAATATTCATTGCTCTGATTTCATCTTGTCTTTTTCTTGAACCGCAATTTGTCTCGGTTTTTATTTTTGGTGCTCTTGCAAGTGTATATTTTGTTTCAAGAATTTCATACTCAAGACGTCAAGACCTTGTTACCTGCGGCTTGTGGACAGGGATATTTATGGGAGTTTTCATTCTCACCCTCGGGCTTTTTGAAAGCCAATTTACAATGTCTGATTTTAGAATTTTACTTATAATGGCTTCATGTGCGCTTGCAAACGGTATTTTGTCGGGAATTATTTCTCTCGGAATTATTCCCATTTTTGAAAGTACATTTAAAGCAATCACCCCTTACGGACTAATTGAGCTTGCGGATTACAATTCAAAATCTTCACTGTTAAGAACTCTCCAGCAAAAAGCTCCGGGGACTTATCATCATTCTCTTATGGTTTCAAATTTATGTGAAGCGGCGGCGGAAGCAATCGGCGCAGATTCAATTCTGGCAAAAGTCGGGGCGTTATATCATGATATAGGAAAATTACAAAAACCGTTCTTTTTCATAGAAAATCAATCTTATTTTGGGGTTGAAAACCCGCACAACAAATTAAACCCGAGGTTATCCAAAATGGTTATTATCAGCCACACAAAAGACGGGGTTGAACTTGCAAAGAAAAACGGGCTTCCTCAAGAAATAATCAATTTTATCCAACAACACCACGGCGAAGCGCTTGCGGGGCATTTTTACAATCAGGCAGTTCAGCTTGAAGGAAAAGAAAATGTTCAACAAGATCAATTCAGATATTCAGGCCCGAAACCCAACATGAAAGAAACGGCGATTTTAATGCTTGCAGACGCCGTAGAATCTGCGGTCAGAAGCTTGAAAAACCCTGCTGCGGATGAAATTGAAAATATGATAAATAAAATAATAACGGAAAGATTAAACGACGGTCAATTGTCCGACAGTCCGCTTACATTAAAAGATATCAAGCTTATTGCGATTACTTTCAACAGAATTTTGAGAGGAATGCAGCATGACAGAATTAAATATCAAGAGGGAGTTATAAACGAACTTAACGACGGAAGAATAGTTTTAGGACAATCTGAAGAAGAAAAGCTTGAAAGAAAAATTCAAAAGAAAATAGAAGAAAACAAAGATAAAACCGTAAACGGCAGCGAAGAAGATGAAGACAAAAGTTCAAATTGAAGATAATTACGGAGTTAAACTTTATTTAAAAAGAAAAATTGCAAAAATTGTTTCTTTGCTTTTTTCTATGGAAGAAATAAGAAAAAATGCGGTCACAAAAGATTTTAAGGCAGACACAGTTTCTTTTGGCGTCGTTTTTGTTGACGATAAAACCATAAAAGAAATTAACCGAGAATACAGAAAAAAAGACAAAGAAACCGATGTTATAACTTTTGCACTTTTTGCGGACGATGAAAACAAGTTTGTTTTTAATAAAACAATAGAGCTGGGAGAAATAATCATATCAATAGATACAGCCAAAATGCAGGCAAAAGAAACTCTTGAAAAAGAAGTTTTAACCCTTCTTTGCCATGGAATTTTGCATCTTTTAGGATTTGACCATTTAAATGAAGCAGATTACAATTTTGTTGTAGGAATTCAAGAGAGCGTTATTTCAAGATTATGAAAAAATTTCAATCGGAAAACTTTTTTCAAAGTGCCATTCATGCTACAAACGGGCTTTATCTCGCCTTTAGAACGCAAAAAAATTTCAGAAAGCATATAATTATTGCCCTTTCTGTCTTAATTTTGGCATTTTTACTTAAAGCACGTGCAATTGAAATTGTCATCATTGTTGCGGCAAACACCTGTGTTCTTGTGGCGGAGCTTGTTAATTCCGTCATTGAGTTTGTAATGGACGCTTATTATAAAAATAAATATTCAAAACTCTGCAAATTTGCAAAAGACATTTCAGCCGGCGCAGTCTTGCTTTGGGCGATATCATCCGCCATAATCGCAATTGTCTTATTAACGCCTAAAATCTTTAATTATTTTATCTCGTAAGTGTGGATAAATTTGTGTTCTTGAGGCATATAGTCTTGAATTGTTTGAGCTTGAAGAAAACCGTTCTGAGCCGTTAAAACTATTGTGTTGTTATTGGCATATTTTGTATTCAATCTGCCAAGGGTTCTCAAACTGATAATTCCGTCTTTGACTTTTAATTCAGATTCGGTTGTGGTGTATTCTTCGCCTATAAAACAGACGGTGCTTATTTTTGCGCTGTCGCCGTATTTTTCAATTCCCTTATAACAAGCCGCCATTAATGGCTCAATAAACCATCTTTTTGAAAAATCAACTTTTTGCCCCGTGAAGATTTCTCCGTTTATAATGGCGCCCGAAGCAACATTTTGCCCTGAGGTTTTTGCCGAATTATTCTTTTTATAAACATTTAAGACGAGATTATAGAGCTTTATAAGTTCTTTATCGGAAACGGACTGATTTTTTGCAATTTCACTTCTTACAATTTTTGTGTCCGAAGAAATTTCATCCAAGGTATTATAAGATAAATTTCTTAAGGGAAGATATTTATTAAGCGGGGTTATATCAAGATATATTTCGCCTTTATCATCTTTCCTCAAAGAACAAATTTTTGTGTCTGCGCTCAAATTGGCGCCTGTATTAAACCAGCTTAAACAGTCGGCACAAGGAGTTATTTTATCCGTCCAAATTTTGTTTTCTTCAACAAAAGATGACATCAAAATATAATTAATTTCATAGTCGAATTTTAGATTTTTTTCAGGCTCAAACTCGTTTACTTTAGAATTAAAGGCAGCCAAAAGCGCAAGTCTTTCGGCACAAATAGAAGAAATTTCATTTCTCGTTCCGTTATAGTTTACCCCGAAATGAACGCTGTTATCATTCAAAACAACAGCGCAAGCGTATGATGAAGCTGTTAAATTTCCCTTTAAAAGATTTTTTCTTGCAAGCTCATAACAAGAAATCAGATAATAGATTAAAGATTTTTTTTCATCTTCACGACAAAAACCTGAAACTTTAATATTATCGGGGTTTATAGAATATTTTCGGAACAAATCGTTTTTTATGTCTGTAAAATTCATAGCCATAATATTTTATTTTCTAAATAAAAATTTTTCAAGTTTTAAATTTTGTTAAGCAACAAAAAAGTCATCATGGCAATTTTTTGGTATAATTTTTTTTTAACAAGTTATAGCAGTTAGTATGGGAAAATAAAAATGGTAGCTATTGGTGATAACAATTATGAAAGATACGGAAGTGAAAGAACCCAAAGAACGCAATCACGCAATTATGGGGAAAGAAGGGTAAGTTCAAGCACCGCAAGAAGACCTTCAAATCACAGAACAACGGACAGAAACGCAAGATATAATGAACATGGCGATTCATTCAAAAGAAGCCGCCCCGCAGCAAAGAAACATAAGGTTTCAAATGCGGCAAAGCTTTCAATTGGGCTATCGGCAGCACTTGCACTTATTATTGCTCATGAAGCATCAACCATTGCCCAACCGAAACCTGCTTCCATGCCGACAAACGGTCACAGCATAAGTGAAATTGCGGAATTTACGGATGTTCCCGATACTTTGTTATATCAATTAAACGACATTAAGGAAGGAGAAAAAACTCCTGACACCCTTATTGTTCCTGAAAAATACGAAGCTTATGAAGATAAAATTGATGAAATTATAACAAAACTTCAAGATGATAACATATCGGCTGAAGAAAGAGCCTCTCTTTCAATCAAACTGGGCGAACTTCAAGAAAAACAGAATTTGCAAAATGAAGTTGCTCAAGTCTATAAAAACTGCGATAAAGCTTATATAGTCCCCAACGCATCAATCGCTTATGAAGAATTAAAAGATACTTTCAATATTCCTGACGGCGAAATTATAAAATATAATGATATATCTTCGGGGGAATATAAAGGGGATGAAACCGGATGTACATATATTGATTACACAAATTCAGCTGCCGATGAAGGCGAGATAATTGAAATACCTTTAAGTGATATCAACCCCGACAACAATTAATACAAGCAAGGGAAATATTTCCCTTGCTTTAATATTTTAATGTTTGTTTTCTGTTTTTGCCTTTAACATAAGAAATGTGAACCCACTTATCGTATTCGTTTATAAGTTGGTCAAATTCAATATTCATAGATTTAATTTTTGAAATTAAACCGGAAACGCTTTCGCCTTTTACGGTAAAATCCACCGCCTGACCTTTTGTGTGTTGAGAATTTGAAACCCCGCCAACAAGGTTGTTAACTTCCTTACATCTAAAACCTGATGAGATTATAATCGGTTTTTTAATTTTATCTCTTATCGGTTGAAGGCAGTAAAAAATCAAATCAAGCATACAATCAAGGCTGTTTATATCCGGCATATTGTTTATATTATGCGCTATTGCCGTATCTGATTGAATAAGTTCACTTATTTTAAAATTTAAATTGCTCAAAATAAATTCCTCATTTTTCAATTAAAATATCTTTTATTTTCTCTAAGCTTAAATCGACCTTTTCAAGCTGGTGATTGAGCCCTTTAAAGTTGTTGTCCACACGTTTTTCAAACTCTCTGAACGCTACAAGAGATAAAAAACGGTCTTCAACTTCTTTCATTATTTCTTTTCTTTCTTCCATTATTTTTTCAGATAGTTGGGATGGGGTTGTAAATATTTTATTTTTACAAATGAAAGTTAAAATTATCAAAATAATGGGGGCATATTCGACAAAATCTTGACTTAATTCGGCTAAATTTTCCATGATTAAACTTCCTCTGCTTCAGATGTAACACCTTTTATCTTTGATTTTAATAAGTCATAGATAAGTTGTGTGAGCTCGCTTACGTTCGGAAGAATAAACTTTTTCAAAACAAATATCACGAAGATATTTAAATTTGTTCTTGAAAGCATTAATTCAACCGCTTCGGTAATTTTTAAATCAAGCTTTTCTTTTTTTTCGCTGTTTTCAAAGCTTGAAGAAGCAAGCTCTTTGATTTCCTTTTTTGTGGTTTCGACAAATTTTGCCAAAAATTCTTTAAAACTCATTTTTTCTCCTTTCCTATATAACGTATCCGCCCGAATTAAACGTTCCGCACCTTCTTTCATACGAAACCATTCTTATTTCAAATAAAAGATTGGCGGGTCTTGCCTTAAAAATTGTCTGATACAGTTTTTCTTTATATTTTTCATCAATAAGCATAATTTCAAACCTGTATTCTTCCGCAAAATTTGAAATATAAAACTGACTGTTATCAATATTTCTTTTAATCAAATTGACAAGTTCTTCTTTTGTTAGTGTCTGTTTTGAAAGCATTTTATTGATTATCTGCCGTCTTCTTTCTTCAATTGAAAGGGTTTCTGTGTGTTGAATTGAATAATCTTTTTCATATCTTTGGGCGCCTTCTTTTGAACAGGTGCTGACACAGCATTCAAGAAGAATTTTGGTCAATCTGATTATTACATTATCAATTTCCGGTTGAATGGCGTCTAAAATTTCGCTTGTAAATTTTTCTTCCGCAATAAAAGACGGTAAATTTTCTTTTAAAGTCATTTTTAAACTCCCTTCATATCATTTAAGGTTATTTCTCCGACAACGGGAACTTCAAGCGTGTCAGGCTCTATGCTTTTTGAAGCTTGATTTATAAGAAAATTTGAAACATCAATAACACCTTCGGTTTCAAAGAGCATATTTAAAACTTGCAAATTTGAAATAACGGATCGTTTTTTATTCAAATATTCAATTAATGACTCTTTAAATTTTTCTTTTACCGTGTCTTTGTCTGCCCCTTCTTCCAGAGAAATGTCGGCGCTTACGTTTATTAAAAGAACATTCAGGCTAAAAACATTTAGCTTTGCATTAATTATCTGTTCTTTTTCAATTTTTTCTTTTACCGCTTTTATAAGTTCTTCACCCGCATCATTGTTCGCAGACAGAATGTATACGTTAACTTTGCCTGCACCCGAGATTGTGGCGTCTTGAACAACAACATTTTTAACCCCCGACACAGATTTTGCCCATGCAACGTAGTCTGCAATATTTGAATTGCAGCCGTCATTTTTTAAAAAGTCAAGAATTCTTGTTCGGTATTCTTCGACGCTTTCTCTGTCATATCCGTCATATGCGGGCTTTTTATTTGTAATTGTTGCATTTTCCAACCCGATATAAATTTCGTTGAATTGATTTAATTCGCCCTCTTTAATGTTTCCTTCCGCACCTGATGTCAGACAAATCATCTCGATTTCAACATTGCCGAATTCGTCAGTCATTTTAGGGTTTAAAACTTGAAACACAATGCCATAGTCAGTTTTTGCCAATATTTCGGATGAAATTTCAAAGTTTTTTTCCGCCCCCTCTATTGTTGCAACAAGACGGGAGTAAGTTGCATCTTTTCTTTGTATTCCAAGTTCTTCGCCTTTTATTTCAAGGTGTTCTTCATCAGCGGTTGAAACAAAGGCATTATCTAAAATAATATCTATTTTTGTATCAATTATATTTGCAAGTTCATAAGAAACCGAACCTATGATATCCTGTGTTGTACCGCCTTCTAATCGGGTGGGTTTTGAAATTAATCTTGAATTTATGTTTTTTTGTATATCGTCTTTCGTTGTCATTTTTTACCTCGTTTATTCTTTCTCATAACTGATTTCTTGTTCAAATTCGCCGTAAATCGTTGTTACGGTGAATAATACTTCGACTTTTGAGCCTTCCTGTTTAAAAGAAAAATTGGAAAGCTTTTTTATATAAGGGTTAATTAAAAGCGCTTCTTCCACGCTTCGTTTAATTTCAGATTTCAAAAGCGCCTTTTTTAAATGTCTTCCGAAAAGGGTGGAAATTTCATTTCCGTAATTTTTGCTGTAGGCTTTATTCGTATATCTTGCCGATTGTTTATGTAATGCCTTTAATATCCAAATTTTGAGCGCCTCGTTTTTTGTTACGTAATAAAACTTGCCGTTTTTTACTAAAAATTCATATGTATCAAGATTTCTTGCCAGCTCATAAATTTCGGGCAAATTTTCATAATCGGCGTTGTCTTCCGCTGTTGCCTTTATGAAATTAAAGCTCATTGTTACCCTCACTTTCTTTTTTGTCTGTATTCCCGCCCGTATCTTCCTTTAAAATGTCTTTTCCGACTTTCTGTAAAATCAAATAAGAGTCATCTTCAAGCTCAAAAACCGCAACTAAATCGCCCGCTTGTAAAAGATAAACAGATTGCCAATTTTTATAAAAAAGATAAAATTCTTTCAAAAAATCAGGCAGCGTTCCTTGAATTACCGCCTGAAATTCAGGCGAATTGTATGCCGTGGAATTATTAAAATTTTGGATATTTGAAAGAAGATTTTCATCCTGTTCAATTAAATTTGATGTCATAAGCGGATGAACATAGACAACATCATTTTCTTTTGTGCCGATATCCACTCCCTTATAGGTAAAGATAAGCGGGTTTACGGTTTTTATCGTACAAATTTTCATTCCTCTGTAATTTTTATTTTTTATGCTTCTCTCAACTGTATCAAGAATTTCATCTGCCCAATATTTCATAATGAAAGTTTCCTTTCTTTTAATTCAAGCTCCATTGTGTAAGTGTTTCCGTATGTGTGTTTATCAAAACAAACTATAAAATCGCCTTTTTGACCGTCATCATTATTGATTAATCTGACCGTTGAACCTGAAACGACATTTTTGTTTCCGAGAGCTTTTATATAAGCCGTGTTTTCGTTAGCTTCCGCCGAAAATGAAGCCTGAAAAACATTTTCGCCGATAATAAGATTTTCATTTGGAGATTGTATTAACGGAAGAAAAATCTTTAATTTGGAATTGGCGTCAAGATAAATTTTAAAGTTTGCCCCGTGAATTTTGGATAAAACAGCACTTATAATATCAAGAACCGTAAGAGTGCCAAGGCTTATAATATTAACTTTTAGCGCCAAAATTGCTTTAATATCTTTCACTATTTCAAATTTTGAAAAGAAATTATTTATAACTTTAATAAACTCTCCCTTAAATCTTCCCGTTACTTTTGATGTAATTAAAGGATAGAGCATATCTTGAGCTTTTATATTTAACAGTTTGTTTTCTTTATCTGATTTAATTGAAACAACAATTCCTCTGAAAACATTTTCGCCATAATCATCTTGAATTAATATGTCAGAATTTATTTTTACTTTATATTTTTTATAATTTTCATCGGAAAAATCATATACGTAAGAAAAAAGACAGGTTCTTGAAACAAGTCCCATACTTCCTTGAATAATAATTTTATCCGCAACGGTTTTTATTTCAACATTGTCTATAAAAAGTTTCATAACATCAGGCTCCAATCGTTGAAAGTTTAAAGCCCGCCATTTCTTTATTGACGTCTTTTATCCCGTTATTTTCCGCAAGTTTTTTAAAATCAAGACCATATTTGTAAGCAATTGAATAAACAGTGTCTTTTGCTTTCATAACAATCGTTTTTGGAATTGATACGGAAGTTTTTCTTGAATAAAGCCCGAGTTCATTATCCGCTTTTATAAAAGGGCTTCTGTTTTCAATAATTTCAAGCATATATGGCTTTGAGGTTGTGCTTTCCCTTATGGTTTGAGAAAACAAAACAACAAATCCTTCGATATTAAGTTCATCGTCAATAACCAGTCTTATCAAGTTTTTTTCAAGGCTCCATTTTTTAAACATTTCAACCGCCCTGTTTGAAGAATAGTTATATTCGATAAAATTTTCGTTTTCTTCGGTTTGATACATAATGCCTGAATTAGTGTTAAAAACACTGTCATCTTCAGGCAAGAAATGCGAAAGTTTAACTTTAACCGGTTTTCTTTCCGATTGAATGTTAATTTCGCCAAAACCAAGTATATTATAGGTTTCTATCTTTTTTTCATATTTCAATTCGATATTTTCCGGATTAATCGGAAGAATAATTTGTTCTTTTGTCGAATTTGAATATAACATTATATTTAATCTTTTAGCCAAGGTTTTTCCTCCTAATTAAAAGATATATTTACTCTGTTTAAACTTGCCTCTTTAAGCTTCAGTGCTAATGTTTTGCCTATTGAGTCAATATCCGGACAGCTTACATCTTTTATAATTTGTTCATTTATATTCTGTTCTTTTTTAATCAAAGCATTGTCGTTGTTATTGTTTTGAGCTTTATTTATAAAATTAGGCTCTGTTTGGGGGTTATTATTTGAAACTGAAAAGATTTCTTCTGAATTTTCAAATAATTTCCGGGGTTTTTGTGTTTTTTCTTCAAAAGCGGCAAAATAACCGCTCTTATTTTTTTGCAAACTTTCGACATTGTTTTTAGCGGGTTTCTTATCTTTTTTTATGTTTAAATCTCTTTTATCAAAAATATCTTTTGTTCTAAAAAGCCCGTTTTCAAAGCTTTTGCCTATTAATTGCGCTTCTTTTTTTAAATGTGAAAAATTTTCCGTTTTTTTATTTTTGTGAAAATTTTTTTTATTTTTTTGATTGTGTTCATCAAACCGGAAGTTTTGCAAAAGGGGAAAATCCCCCTGTTGCAAATCTTCTTTTTCTTCTGAATTATCTTTATCAAAGTCATAATCAAGAATGTTGAAAAATTTATCAACCAGTTTATATAAATTAACCATTTCCTATCCTTGCTTTTTATCTTGTCAGTGCAGATATATACAAAAAGATTTTTTCTCTTTGAGTCATTTTGAGGATACTTTCAGGCTCTATTCCTTTTTCCAGATAATAGGAGCAAAGAAACAGGTTCATATCCTCATTTATTGCTTTTTTATAAAATCAACGACCTCGCTTTTCAGATTTTCAAAACCGTTAATTTCAAACAGAAAAACCAGTATTTTTTCCGTGTCTTGAGGTTCAAAAAGCAAATCTATAACATCATAATAAGAATTTATATACCCTTCTTCTTTAGCTTTGAGCGCCGCTTCTTTTAATTGAAAAGATTTATAGATTAAGGGTTTCAGCCAATCATACATATCTTTTAAAGAGCTGAAATAGGGCGGTTTTGAGAAAAAAAGATCATATTTTTCGCCTCTTGTTAAAGTTACAACTTCAAAGGTTGTTCCTTTATATGAAAACTCTTTCTTTTCTCTTTTATTTTGGTTGTTATAGTTTTCTTCAATTCTTCTTATAATTTTATCCAGATTATTCATTTTTATCCTATCTTATTGTGTCTGTAACCATTATGTCTGAGGCTCTATATCTGAAAGTTTTTTCAATTAAAGCGCCTTTTGTCCAATTAGCAAGCGGAAATTCATCAAAAGTAACTCCGTTTATCGTATAGCCTTCTTCTTTTCCGTCAGTTAAGGGGTCAGACAGGTTGCATTCGATTGTAAATCTTATATTTGTATTTTTCAGATATTTTGCGCAAAGTTCGCTTGCGATAGAATTTACTGCCTCGAAAGACAATTCTCCCCCGTATTGAATTGAAACTGCCTGTCTGTCAACCGTAAAGCCGACAATAACGTCTTCATATGTAGGGGTGGCATTAAGAGTTATGTGTTTTAAAATGCCAATTTCTTCTCCTTCAAGCCAAACACGTCCGTATGTTCCTCTTAAAGCATTCTCAACCGTCGTCATTTTTATTCCTCACTTTCTAGCGCTTGAAAAAGATAAAACCCGAGATTTAAATCTTCCATACAATCAGTGGGAGAGCAAACCCCGTCTAATAAAATTGAAGAACCCGTGTTGTATGCGATTATTTCTTCATAGCTCATATTCTCGGTGGAAACGCCTTTTGCTTCGATAAAAGATTTTATTTTTTCATAGCTTAAATAAACAAGATTGTCGTTTTCTTCATCTAAAAGTCCGTTTGAGGCAAGGTCTTTAAGATAAGTGTTAACAGCGCCTATAAAGCGTTTTTTGTTTGCATAATTATTAACATATTTTCCGACGTAATTTGTTCTGAATGTTGTAATAATATCGTTTGCAATCATATCCATAATATTTACTATTCTTATCTTTTGAAACGCCTCGGTCACGCCGTCTGTCAATGTTACAAGGGAATTGACCGCTCTGCCGAGTTTAAAGCTTCCGTCCTGATGAATGATTGTAAGTCCGCCATTTTTAACAACTTTATCTAAATCATCCGCAATATCAACGTCTACAACTTCATTCAATTCAAAGTAAGTTAAAGAACGGCTTTGAGAAAGCCCCGCAAGCGCTCCCGCAATTCTTGGAAGGTAATCTTTCGGCGTTATTTTTTTCGTTTTGGTGCCGGATGAAATTGAAATGTCGGAAGCTGATACAAAATTAATCATATACTCTGCATCAAGCCCGTCCGTGTTTGCTGCCATTCCGATTGAATAGTTGTTTTTTTCCCTCTGCAATTTTAAATAGTTCTTAACCGCCACGGTTTCTTCTTCATCCATCTCGGGATAGCATAAAATATAGTTGTCATATTTATCTAATTTTTTTGTAAGCTCAGCTATATTTTCTTCTTTTTTTAAGACAATAACTTTTTTCGGGCTGCCCATGAAACAAAGTTCAAGAGCCGTGCATTCCGCTTCGGAAAAATCATCTTTGTTAACTTCCGAGAATGATTTATAAGTTTTTTCATTTTCAGAATTTAAAACAAGTATGACATTTCCTCTTGTTTGCCTTTTTATAGCCGATACGGCAAGTTCTTTAAAACTGACCGTAAAATTTGGTTGTGTATCAGGCATTTTTATCCTCCTTTATTGTTAAATCAAGTGTTTGCATTAATTCAAAGCCGTCATTTTCGTCTTTATCAAGCGTGTATATGTTTATATCAAAAGTCATTACAAGCTGTTTTCCCAAAACTCCGAATTTCACATTATCCAAGGTAATATTCTTGTTTAAAATTTTAATTGTCGGAAGAAGTGCTTTTGAAATTTTTTCTTGAGCACAAACAAGCTCAATAACTTTATTTTCAGGACTTTTAGCATATATAAGTTCAAATGAAAGATTGAGTTTTTGTTTGTTATAAACTTCAAAATGTTCAACACTAAAATTTTTCAAAGAAAAAATTGCATAAGGGAAATCTGTTTTTTTGTTTTCTTCAAAGTGAAAAATAATGTCGTTATCCATTTTATAAAGAGAATTTCTGACGGCATTTTTTATTTCTTCAATTATCATTTTCCTCTATAACCTTTTCTTGTCTGCATTTTATCTGGGTTGTTATGCCATAGACTTTTATTTCTCCGGCATAAAGCCTGTAATGTTGATTTTTATCGGTATCAATTATTAAAGTGTCGTTTTCTTTTATATCGAGTTTTAATCTTGTGTCTGTAAAAAGTGTAAAATCCGCAAAATTATAAGGGGCTCCGTTAAGCTTACAGGTGTTGTTCAGTGTAACTGAAAGGTGACATGGAACATCCTTAGCCATAATTTTTGGGGGAAGATAAACTTTTTCGCCAAAAACAAGCTCAAACGACTCTCTTTCGACAGTTAGTTTGTCCCGTCTTATCATTTATATAATCCTCTTATCAATTTAAAAGAATCGAGTTTGCCAAAGAAGGGTGAATTTGACAAAAATGAAATTGACATATCACCCTCTGTTAAAGACTGAATGTTGCCGCATTTATTCTCTGCCACTTCCAAACAATCAACAATTACGCTGACAACAGAGCAAAACATTTCGTCTGTTATTTCATCTCTGTTGAGATAAGACAATATTTCCTGAATTAAGGCATTTATATAAAGCCTTTGGGTTTCATCGTCTTTTTTTCCTGTGATGTTCAATACCGCTTGTATAATTTTTTCCGACATTTGTTCAATCCTCATCTTTGGTAAACTTCAAATTTTTATATAACAGGTGCAGCCGTGTTTTTGTGAATATAAATTGCAGCTTTTTTATTAGCCAAAACAAAAGCGTCATGGATAATTCTGCCTTCAATTAAAGAGCCTGAAATTCCCGGCGGGTTTGTATGAACTTTATATTCATTAAGCTGGACAGGCGCAACAAGAGCGCTCGGGTGAGTGATTATAAAATTGACATCGGATGTAAAATAACTTGAAGGAATAACAACAACTGGAACTCCGTCAACTTGACCAACCTGACCGTTAATTGTAATTTCTTGCCCCAAATCAGAATTTTTAATAAAGGTGTCGTCTAATTTCAAGAATTTGTAATATGAAGGGGAAACAAGAGCAATTCTGCCCGTAAGCGGAACTTTTTCATCGGAAAGAGTTTCCATGCCTGTTAAAAACTGTTCAAACGCATTAGATTTTGTTGTTACGACATATGCGGTTGTTTTTGCACCTTCAATGAGTTTTGAAATACGGTACATATCAATAGCGGGAATAACAACTTCGTCAAGCTCACGGCGAAGCGCTGTTCCTGCGGCTTTAGCGCCTTCTTGAGCAAGTTCGTATGACTTATCAATTGTAAAGGTGAATGCCTTATCTTGAGTTAATGTCAACGTTTGCAAAGAATCTGAAAGTTCAGACGGTGTTCCGTATCTTCCTGAGCCGGATGTTGTGTAATCAACAAGCTCTGTGGTTTCAATTGAATAAACTTTAATTGTATTCACGCCGGTAAAGTCATAATCGTTATTTACAACTGATGAGGTGAGAGAACCGGTTTGAAATCTTTCATCAACTTTGGATGAATATTTTGTTGCTAAATTTACAGTCATTTTATTTTCCTTTCTTTTTATAATTTGTTAGTGTCAAAGCCTTCAACAAAAGCGTCATATGTTGCTTGATTTGGCGCCGGAGGAAGCGGGGTATCCATACAATTTTGTAAAACATTTTTCTTAATTTCTTCGATATAGGCTTTTAAAATGGCGATTTTTGCTTTGGTTGCTTCCATATCCAAAGGCACATAAACAAGCTCAACCGAAGCGTCTTCCAGACCCGCTTCCGCCAAAAGAAGCTTTGTGTCTTCTTTTTGGTTTGAAATTAAACATTCTTTTTCTTTTTCTTCATACTTTTGTTTAATTTCCGCCAGTTCTGTTTGAGCAAGCTCAAGCTCTGTCATGTTCGCTTTTTTTGCTTCATTTTCAAGCTCTTTTTTCATTGCTTCTTCTTTTTCAAGAAATTCGTTTTGAAGATTTGCTTTGTAAGATTCAAAGTCTTCTTTTGAATAAAGCTCGTCTTCAGTTTCTTTTTTCAGCTTTTTTTCGATGTCTTCCATTAATCCTTCCTTTCTAGTTTTTTTAAGACGAATGAATTTATCGTTATAAACTAAATTATAAAGGGGTTAATTTTGGGCATTTTTTAGGGGGTTGAAAAGCTTGTCCTCATTGGTTATCTGGCTTAAAATTGCGTTAAGTATAAATTCGTTTCTTGTTTGTTTCATTTTTTTTGCTTGATTTTCAAGCCTGATATAAGCATTTTGAGGAAGAGCAACGTAGAAATTAATATAATCCATTCCTTAAACCTCAAATTTAAAAATTCTTTTCGTTTTTATATTATTCAACAATTGCCTGCATGGGTATTAACCATTGTGCTAATTTATATTAGTCAATTGGCTAAAGAAATAAAAATAAAATAAAGTTATGACATTTCGTTACAAACACTTGCAATTAATGTAAAAAAATAGTATCTTAGTATTGTTGTTAATGCTTCGGATAGTATGCGAATGGGGTAGAAATACCCTTTTTTTTATGCAAAAAATTGAGTTTAAACACATTAAAAAAGCCTTGAAAATTTGTTCTCCTCAAGGCTTTTAGCTAATTTAATTTAATTTTAAAACCAAACAACTGCGCTTTGTTGTTTAATTCCCCACAATATAAGTGCGAAGAAAATTACTGAAAATGAGCAAAATGAAAGGCATGCAAACCCTTTTTGAATGTCTGCAAAAATAACCTTTTTATCTTTTTTCATTTTTTGAGTTTCTTCATATTCTTTATGGAAAGGCTGTTCGGGGAGTTTTGTTTCAAGATATTCCAAAACTTTCGCATATTTAACTTTGATTAATATTTGATATGAATCAATATTAAGCCACCACAAAACCGAAACCGCTATTCCGAAAACCGCTGTAAAAATCAAGGGCAAAAGCGCCGGAGATAGAGCATAGAAAAGGTAAATGCCGGCAAGAAGCGCAAAAGAGAAAACAAAATAAAATCTGTTTGTTGCAAAGTGTCTGTTTATAAAGTTTTCTTTTGCGTCGGAATATGTTCTGTATTGCCCCAATATGATTTCTTTATCGTCCATTTTTCATTTCTCCAAAAATTCCAAATAAAAGTATAAAAAAAATAGGGTTAAATATCAAGTTTTTAATAAAAAAGCCCCGTTGGGGGCAAATTTTAATCTTCTATCATATCAACACGTCTTTTGTGACGTCCGCCCTCAAAACCGGTTTTAAGCCACATATCAACAATATCAAGAGCCAGATGTTCGCCTATAACCCTTTCGCCGAGGCAAAGCACATTTGCGTTGTTATGAGCTCTTGAAACACGTGCCGAATAAGTGTTTTCTAAGGCAACTGCCCTTATTCCTCTCACTTTGTTTGCCGCAAGGCTCATTCCGAGTCCTGTTCCGCAAACTAAAATTCCTTTGTCGCAATTTCCCGAAGCAACTTCTTTTGCAACGGCTTTTGCGATAATCGGATAATCACATGCTTCTTTTGTATAAATTCCAAAGTCAGAAAATTCAATTCCTCTTGCTTTTAAATATTCTTTAATGGTTTCTTTGAGTTCAAATCCGCCATGATCACAACCGATTGCAATTTTTTGGTTTTCCATATTTTTTCTTTTTCTCCTACAGCTTTTTATACAATCATAACTGATAAAATCAGCTTTTACAATTAAAGTTGTCTAATTGTTACGTTTTTTATAAGTTCAATAAGAAAAACTTTAAAATAAAAAATGCCCGAAATTCGGGCATTTTCATTTTAAAACAATAAAATTGTTCAATTAGTCTTTAGCGTGTCCTGCTGTTCCTAATACATCTCTCATTTTGTGCATTACCATTTCTTTAACAGCCGTTCTTCCCGGTCCCATATATTCTCTCGGGTCGAATTTTTCAGGATGTTCGATAAAGAATTCTCTTATTGTAGATGTCATTGCCAATCTCAAGTCTGTATCAATATTGATTTTAGCAACACCATGTTTTGAAGCATATTGAAGCATTTCTTCCGGAACTCCCTGAGCGTCAGGCAAGTTTCCGCCAAACTTATTGCATTTTGCAACAAATTCTTTAGGAACGGAAGATGAACCGTGAAGAACAATCGGATAATCGCCAAAACCTGCTTCTTTTAAAGCGTCTTTGATTTCTTTTAATCTTTCAAAGTCGAGTTTTGCTTCACCTTTAAATTTATATGCGCCATGGCTTGTTCCGATTGCAATTGCAAGTGAATCACAGCCTGTTTGTTTAACAAATTCAACAGCTTCTTTAACGTTTGTATATTTTGCATCTTTGTCACTGACTTTAACATCGTCTTCAACGCCGGCAAGTTTACCGAGTTCGGCTTCAACGCTTACTCCTCTTTCGTGAGCATAGTCAACAACTTGTTTTGTAACTTTTACGTTTTCTTCAAACGGAAATCTTGAACCGTCAATCATAACGGAAGAAAAACCGCCGTCGATACAAGCTTTACAAATTTCAAAGTCTGCACCATGGTCTAAGTGAAGTGCTATAGGAACAGTTGTTGTAGCAAGTGCTGCTTCAACCAATTTTATTAAGTATGTTTGATTGGCATATTTTCTTGCCCCTGCCGAAACTTGAAGAATAATGGGAGATTGTGTTTCTTCTGCAGCTTCAGCTATACCTTGTAAAATTTCCATGTTGTTAACATTGTAAGCACCGATTGCATAACCGCCTTTAAGTGCTTTTTTAAACATTTCGTTTGTTCCGACTAATTTTCTTTCTGACATAAAACACTCCAATTCTATTCAATAATGTCATAAAATCATGACAAATATAAACAAAAAACACCTCAATTGCAAGCAAACAATATTTTTGTCATATTTGTAAAATTTTGTAAATTTATTACTAATAGATATATCGAAAAGAAATAAATGTAGTATAATGAAATTATGGCACGACGGAGAAAAAAATGGAAAAGACAGCACCGTCCGAAGTTTAAAAAGTTTTACAAATTTACCATGCAAGGTGAATTTGCAATAAAAAGAGAAAAGCTTCTTCAAAAAATTCACGGCTGTATTGCGGAAGAACTTTTCGGAAAAATGCCGAATTACAATTTCGGAGAATGGACAATCAAGGCGGATAGGATAATTCTTTTTATTGATTCCGAATTTGGTATGCAGGCCGAAATTGAAGGAACATCAGACTTTCCTTTTATGGAAAGATTAAAAATTCATATAAGGCTTTTAAAACTTTTAAAAAGAGGACTGTGTATAATAAAGGCGGTAAACTTATGTCTTTCGATGTACAAGAAACAATCAAAAAACTTGACGAGCTTGAGAAGCTTGCTTTAATTCCGAATGAAAAAGGGGATATTAACCTTGCTTTAGCCGTTAAAATTGAAGAATTAAAGGCGAAATTTGCCCAGATGAAACAGGAAAATGAAAGTGAAAATAAATATAATCTTACCGTCGTTGTCAAAAACAACCGTCAAAAAAAACTTATAGATGAAATTTAATTAAAAGAAATTTTTCCCCATGAACTATCTTAAATTATCCAAAGTGTTTGAAAAAATAGCACAAGCTTACAAAAATTATCGTTACATAATAAATCAAGGCGGCACGTCAAGCACAAAAACTTTTTCAAGTCTTCAATTTCTTGTCTTGCTTGCCATAAAACACAGCTTTGAAATTGACATTGTCGGTCTTACTCAGGGACATTTAAAAGCGGGCGTTTTGCTTGATATGCCAAAAGTAATGGCACAATTCGGGCTTAATTTTTACAATTTTTTTTCAAAAACCGACAAATCTCTTTGTTTTCCCGCAAGCAAAATTAATTTTATTTCTGTTGATACAATAGGAAAAGCTCACGGCGGAAGGCGGGATATTTTATATTTAAACGAAGCCAACCACCTGAATTATAAAATTGCTCAACAGCTTATTATAAGAACAAGAGAAAAAATTTTAATTGATTTTAACCCCACAAGCCGTTTTTGGGTGCACACCGAAATTTTGGAAAATGAAAAAGAAAACGCAATTTTAATAAAATCTACATATAAAGATAATCCTTTTTTAGAAAAAGAAATTATAAAAACTCTTGAATCGAGAATGAAAGACGAAAATTTCTGGAGAGTTTACGGGCTAGGTGAAATCGGGGTTTTAGAGGGGCGGGTCTTTAATAATGTTGAACCGAAAGACTTTGATAAAAATTCGTTTGAAAGATATTATAACGGTATAGACTGGGGCTTTTCAACAGACCCGTTTGCATTTATAAGATGTGCGGTTGAAAATGATAAGCTTTACATAACTGACGAAATTTATTCGGTTAACCTTTTAAATAAAGATTCTATTCCGCTTGTTAAAAACATTATAGGAAACGAGTTTGTAACATGTGATTCCGCTGAACCAAAAAGCATTTCAGAATATAAAAGCGAAGGAGTTAATGCAATTCCCGCCAAAAAAGGAAAGGGTAGCATTGAGTCCGGCATAAAATTTTTACAGAGTTTTAATAAAATTTATATTCATCCGACATGCAAAAATGCGCAAAGAGAACTTTTTAACTATTGTTTTAAAAAAGACGCCTGCGGAATTACCGTACCCGTTCCGCAAGAAACGGATAACCATTTAATAGACGCTTTAAGATATGCTCTTGAAGATTTAATCGGAAAAGAAACAATAAAAATAATTAAGGGGCTTAGAATATAAATATGCCCCGCTTTTTTAAAGCGAGGCATACTGATGAAAAAGAAAATTGCTATTTAACCATTTCTTTAAATCTTTTGCCTGCCGAAAATGCAGGAACGGTTTTTGCAGCAATTTTAATTTCTTTGCCTGTTTGCGGGTTGCGGCCTGTTCTTGCAGCACGTTTTCTTGCTTCAAACGAGCCGAAGCCAACCAGAGTAACTTTCTTTCCTTTTGAAACAGTTTTTTCAATAGTTTCCAAAACTAAAGAAAGAATTTCCGCTACACGTTTTTGGGACATTCTTGTTTTGTCCGCAACTGTTTTTACTAGGTCTTCTTTGTTCATCTTAATACACCTTTCTTTACAAATCACAAGCCTATTATATCCTTTTTTCGGACTTAAGCAAGCATTCGTTACCGTTCTTAACATTAAGACAACAAGATATTATCCACCGTGTTATGAAAAACCAGACAGTCAGGGAAAAATTGAAATTTAGCCGTTTGATGAAATTTTTGAAAAACTTATATCTTTGTAAAAATATTTTAAAATTTCGTAGGCACTGTAACCTTTATTTGCAAGATTATTTGCGCCATGCTGGCTCATGCCGACGCCATGCCCGTTTTTCTTAATTCCGTCATCATACCCCTTAACGGAATGTAAATAAGGTGCATCCACAGCCCACGCAGCGCCGGAATTAACGGTTTGCCCGCCCGAACTTGCACAATAATAAGCCGGAATTACTTTTCCGTTATATGTTATAACTATTCCTTTTGTGTCAATGACAGCCTTATTTGTTCTTTTATTTTCCGCACTTGCACCGCCGTATGCCTGATCGGCGGGAGTGTCAAGCAAGTCGTAGCTTCTTGAACCATGCTTGTTCAAATTTGCAATGGCATAACTTCTTGCGGCAATAGCTTGCGCTTTGTGCGCTTCATAGTTCCATGAAGACGGCATTTCCGAAGGCACAACTCCCAAAAGATAAAGTTCAAGCGGAACTACATTAATTACGGAGAGTTTTTTGTTAAAATTGTATACAACAAGCTCCCCTCTGTACCATCTTCCTTTAGTTGCAACAAAATCGTCTTTGCTTGCGGGTTTGATTTTTATATAATTTGTTCCCAAATCATAAAATTTATTATTTACTTTAACCGCAATTTTATCTCCATATGCCTTAATTGCATATGACTGCATTTTATCCGGTCTTACAAGAACTTTACCCGTTCTTGCGTCTATTATCTCACCTTTTGTGGAAACACCGACATAAGACTGCTTAACATCAATGCTTAGCCCGACTCTTATGGCATAGGATGGCGCAGAAGATATCAGTAAAAAAAGCATGACGAAAATTATATGTGACAAAAATTTGCTCATAGTATCATTCTAATACACAAAGAAAAATTTTATATCAAATAATTATACGAATTATTAAGCTTCTTCTTTTAATTTCTTAACAAGCCCTACGACATCCGAGCATATCTCATGCCTTGTTTCTTCGTCAACAAGTTTAAGATATTCCATTGCGAGGAAATGTTTTATATTGTTGTCCTGCCATCTTTGCCAGAAATACTCGTAATTGCTTATAGTCATGACATAGCCCGAGTTATTAGATCTTTCGATTATATAATCGGAAGCCCTGTCCCTTACGGCGTTGCTTGACTGTTCAAGCGAGCTGACTGCAAGTTTTACAACAGGATCATTATCATACCAACGTTTATTCATATATTCAGTATATACCCATTTTTCAAAATGTCAAACTAACCAATCTTTTTAATTGCCTTGGAAAGAGCGTTTAAAAAGAAAAGAACACAAGCCAGTGCAAGCGCACAGACAAAATATTTGTTTAAGGAGCCTGTGATAATTATTGCCGCAATTGCGCATATCATCGAAGCCGATGAGAGGGTTAAAACGGCAGTATCCTGAGAAAATCCATGGTGAAGAAGTTTGTGGTGAATATGCTCAGCATCAGCCACAAAAGGGCTTTTTCCTTTTGCAATTCTTCTTAATGAAGCATACGTTACATCCAAAATAGGTATTGCAAGAATCAAAAAAGGAAGATACATAAGCGGGGTTTTTGTGCTCATAATTCCCGTGATAGAAAGGGTTGAGAGCATAAAACCGGCAAACAAAGCCCCTGAATCACCCATAAAAATTTTAGCGGGATTGTAATTATATAAAAGAAAAGATAACATTGCGCCGAGTAAAATTATCGCCACAAGAGCCGTTATCGGAGAAGCGGGCGTTACAACAACGGAAATTATGGCAATTGCGGCAGAAGCAATCGTCACAACAGAGCCTGCAAGCCCGTCTATACCGTCAATGAAGTTAATTGCGTTTGTAATTCCTACTATCCAAATAAGACTGATAGGATATGCCCAAATTCCCAGAGAAATGTTTTCTCCGAGCGGGTTATAAATTTCATCCACTCTGACTCCGAGTAAAATGACCGTTGTTGCAATAGCAATCTGTAAGAAAAGCTTAAATTTTGCATTTAAACAGAAAATATCGTCAATCAACCCGAGTAAAAACATTAAAGAACCGCCCACTATAATTCCCGAAAGCCCTATTCCTTTCGGATAATAGCTTAATAAAACAAGAAGCAAAAAAGTTAACATAACAGCGAGCCAGATTGCAATTCCGCCAAGACGGGAAATCTTGCCTTTGTGAATTTTTCTTTCGTTCGGAACATCCACAAGCCCCAATTTATCGGAAAAATAAATAACGATAGGAATAATAAACACGCCGAGAAGAAAGGCGATTATGGTTCCCAATATGTGCGCTTCCGTAAGTTGAATCATTTTATTTTCTCTTTTTTAGTAATTTTACAAACATTATTTTATCATCTAAAAATTAAGATATTTCAATTCTTTTTTTCTCTTTGATAAGTTCGTCATATACCCATGAGGGAACAAAATTCTTGCCCATTACAATTGTTCCGTGGTTGCCTGACGGGGCATGAAAATCTGAACCGCCGGTTATAATTAACCCGTATTTTTCAGCCAAACTCGAATAATATTCAACAACTGCGGGCGAATGTTTTCTGTGATAAGCTTCAATTCCTCTTAAGCCGTAATTCATGAGTTCTTTTGCCAGAGATTCCGAAATTTCAACATCAATAGGATGAGCAAAAACGGGAATTCCGCCGGCATCATAAATAACTTCACAGGCGTCATGCGGGCTTACGGTTTTTCTTTTTACATAAACCGGAGAGTTGTCGTTTATATATTTTTCATACGCTTCCATAACGCTTCCCGTTCCGCCGGCATTTGTAATTGCTCTTGCTATATGAGGGCGCCCGATACTTCCGTGAGGCGCAACAAGCTTTTTAATGTCGTCAAATTTAATTCTTATGCCCTCTTTTTTATTTAAAAGGGCGACCATTTCTCTTGCCTGATAATTACGTGCATTTTGCTGAAATTTAAGCATAGATTGAAAATCTGAGTTATTAACATCCATAAAATATCCTAAAATATGGACTTCATAGTCTTTGTAAATTGTATTTATTTCAACCCCTTGAATAATTTCAAGCTTTTTGTCGTTAGCCAAAGCATAATCATTTGCAATTGAATAAGACAAAATGTTGTCATGGTCTGTAAGCGCTATGACGTTTAAATTGCAATCAAGCGCAGTATCAACAATCATCTGAGGGGAAAATGCACCGTCAGAATAGGTTGTGTGAATATGCAAATCAACCTTCATGCTCCTCCTTTGTTGTTTCATAAGTAAAATTAAATCTTTTAATTTCAAGCGCACGATTATTAACTCGGTCAAATTTAATTTGAACCGCATTAATCTGTCTTGAAGATGAAGAAGCAACGTCAAAACGTTCAGGAATTGAAGTTATAAGACGTTTTACGGAAGATTCGTAATCCATGCCGATAACGCTGTCATATGCGCCTGTGAAACCAACATCAGATATAAAGGCGCACTTTTCATCAAAAATTCTTTCATCTGCGGTTTGAACGTGTGTATGCGTGCCGATTACGGCATTTACCCCCAAAGAAGAAGCATACCTTGCAAATGAAATTTTTTCAGCCGTGGCTTCGGCATGATAGTCTACGATAACAATTTTGTCATTAAAATTTAATTTTTCGCTTAATTCATCAATTGCCTGAAACGGACAATTCACAGGCTGCATAAAGGTTTTGCCGAGAAGATTAATTACAAGAATTTTATCATCAAAAATCCTGTAACCAACGCCTCTGGCTGATTTATGATAGTTATAGGGGCGAATTAAAGCGTCAGATGTATCAATATATTGGTAAATGTCTTTTTTGTCCCAAATATGGTTTCCGCTTGTCATGCAGTTAACTCCGTATGACAAAATCTGGTCATGGTTTTTTTGGGTCAGCCCGAAACCGTGCGAGGCGTTTTCAACATTTGCAATAATAAAATCAAATTTTTCACTAAAATATTTTTCCTGTGAAGTTAACACAAGAGAAAGTGCATCCCTTCCGGGGCGCCCTACAATATCGCCAAAAAATAAAACAGATAAAGTTTGTGTCATTGTTATTTTGCTATTTCGGTAACTCTTGCTTCCCTGACAACCGTTACACGAATTTGTCCGGGATATTCAAGTTCGTCCTCAATGCGTTTTACAATGTCACGAGCCAATTTAGCAGCAGCGGCATCATCAAACACATCAGGCTGAACCACTACCCTAACTTCTCTGCCCGCTTGAACAGCAAAGGACTGTTTAATTCCTTCGTAGCTGTTGGCGATTTCTTCAAGCTTCTTTAAACGTTTAATATAGATTTCAAGCGTGTCACGTCTTGCTCCGGGGCGACCTGCGGAAACTGCGTCAGCAATTTTTACAAGCGCCGCAACAAGTGTGTTTGCTTGAACGTCATCATGGTGGGCTTCAATGGCATGAACGATTTCTTCTTTTTCGCCATATTTTCTTGCAAGCTCAACCCCCAATTGAATATGCGTGCCTTCCTGTTCATGATCAAGCGCTTTGCCTATATCATGCAAAAGACCCGCCCTTTTTGCTTCCTGTACATTGGCGCCAAGTTCAGCTGCCAACATGCCTGAAATTTGAGCAACTTCAATTGAATGTTTCAAGACATTTTGCCCGTAACTTGTCCTATAATATAAACGTCCAAGAGTCTTTATAAGCTCTCTGTTAAGGTTCATAATTCCAAGGTCATATGCGGCTTTTTCGCCTTCCTGTTTCATTTTGTTTTCAATCTCTTTAAGAGATTTTTCATAAACTTCTTCAATTCTGACAGGGTGAATACGACCGTCTGCAATAAGTTTTTCTATTGTTAACCTTGCAACTTCACGTCTGACGGGGTCAAAAGATGATAATACAACCGCCTCGGGCGTATCATCAATGATTAAATCAACGCCTGTTAAAGTTTCAAGGGTTCTTATATTTCTTCCTTCTCTGCCGATTATTCTTCCTTTCATGTCATCGTTGGGCAAGGAAACAACGGAAACCGTTGATTCTATAACTTGTTCAATGGCACACTTTTGCATAACCTGAGATAAAATTTCTCTTGATTTTTCTTCGGCAGATTCTTTTATTTTAATTTCATTTTCTCTGATTAATCTTATTTGTTCTTGTTGAAGCTCTTGCTTTAATTGCTCTAAAAGAGCGTTTCTGGCTTCTTCCCTAGACATTTGGGAAACTCTTTCAAGCTCTTGAACTTGTTTTGCAATAACTTCGGCAAGATAATCTTCTTTTTCGTTTAACTCGTCTTCTTTTTTGTTTAACTGATACTCTTTATCAACATTTTGCTGATTTTTAAGCTCAACTTCATCTTGCCTTTTTTCAATAGCACTTTCAAGACGGCTAACCTCTTGACGTCTGTCTCTGATTTCGTCATTGAGTTTTTGCCTGTCTTCATAAAGCTGTTCTTTTGCGTTTGCAAGAGCTTCTTTTTTATAAATTTCTATTTTTTCTTTAAATTCATCCTGTTTTTCTTGAAGCAAGTCTTTTTGGTTGTCAAGAAGGGTTTTTTGACGTGTGCAAACAATTGCGGTGATAATCGTTGAAACTGTCAAAATAAGAATAAGGATATGTAAACAAGTTAAAGATTCAAAAAACTGAGCGATTTTCCCATACCTCAATAAAGTGTATCATTCAGCTAAATATGATTTAAATTTAATTTTATATAGTTAAACTAATTTTATTTATATTTAGACAATCAAATCATAACACATTTTTATAATTTTGAACAGAAGAAAAATTATATAGGGCGAAAGTATGATTTTTAAATAATTTTGTATAGTTTTATAAAGTTTAATGCGATAATAAAATAGACATGTTGCCATTTTTCATTAATTAAAAAATATTATTGCAAAAGGAAAGGTTTAATAAAATGTTTTCAAATCTCGTTTCTTTAATAAATCAATCTATAAGCTCAACATTTTACACCCCTAAAGTTGAGCAAAAAAGTAACAATCCTTTTGCATCTTCTGACGGCAACAACCCTTATGTAAGCCTGAATTTTGGAAACGAAAAAAGTTCATACGCCAAAAATCAACCTGTTGCGGGCGGTTATTTTGCCGGCTATTATAACGGCGTTCCGAATATAGTGGGAAGAAGACTTTTTATTGAAGTTTAAAAAATTTTTAATATTCACTTTCCAAATATTGAAAAAAATCTTTGAACTTTAAATAAAGCTCATCTAAGTCTTGGTTTTCATCACACTCAATTGTCAAAATAGGGATGTTTCTTTCAACTCCGCAATAAGTGCCGAAGCTTCCGGGTGTCGGGTAACCTATATCTTTTTGAACATCATAATTTAAAAATTTACCTGCCGTTTGTGCCAGATTTTCGGCGGGGCCGTCATAATTAACGATTTTATATGGGGAATGAATTGTAATTACGGCATCGAATTTAATTTCTTCCATAAGGTTAACAATAAATTTTGTTTCTTCTTCCGAATTTTTGGAATATCCGCCGAAATAATCGTCTTTAGGGTCAGTTAAAACCCAGTTTTTTGCGGGAAAGTTTCTGTTGATATCCACCCCGTTTTTGTTTTTTCTTGTGTTTGAAAAATTAAGCCTCGGAATATAAAAAAGATTGTTTTTTAATTTTCTTCTTTTGCCTTCAAGATATTTGTTTATAAGAAACTCGCCCTGAGGTTCATCTCCATGAACAACGCCGACAACAAGAATGTTTTTCGACATCTTATTATCGGCGCTAAATTTATAAAGTTTAATTTCGCTGTTCAATTCTTATGTTATCCTTTGGAACATATAGCCAATACCTCTGGCTGTTAAGATTAATTCGGGGTTTGTAGGATCAGCTTCAAGTTTGCTTCTTAATCTTGAAATATGAACGTCTACAACACGTGTATCAATTCTGTGATCCGGCGGATAAGCCCAAACATGTTGCAAAATTTCGTTTCTTGAATAAGCTTGTCCCGAATTATTAACGAGAAGCTCGAGAAGTGAAAATTCCATGCCCGTAAGACGAATTCTTTCATTTTTTCTGTAAACCTGACGTCTTGCGGTATCAATTTTAATACTTCCCGTTGTTATAACGTTTTTAGCCGTCTTGCCTGTCGGCATAGTTGTTTCTTTGGTATTTGTACGTCTTAAAACAGCTTTTACTCTGGCTTCAAGCTCTTTCGGGCTGAAAGGTTTAATTACATAATCGTCTGCGCCGAGTTCAAGCCCCGTAATTCTTTCCGAAACATCACCAAGCGCCGTTAATATAATAATCGGCACGTCAGATGTTCTTCTTATTTCTCTGGTAACGCCGTAGCCGTCCATTTTTGGCATCATAACATCTAAAATAACTAAGTCAGGATTTGTTTTATTATAAACTTCAACGGCTTCTTCACCGTCTTCAGCCGTAACTACGTCATATCCTTGCATTTTTAAACGTGTTTCCAAAATTCTTCTAATGCTGGCTTCATCGTCTGCAACCAAGATTCTTTGTTTGGAATCGGCAGACTCATTTTGAATGTCATCAGTCATACGTTAACTACCCTTTTTTAAAACTATATATTATCCAAAATAATATTAACACAGCTTAATAAAATTTAAAAGCAATTTTTTTAAAAAATAGAAAAAGCCTGACAATAAGTCAGGCATAAGGTTACAAGTTTATTTAGGATTATAGGAGTTTATTTGTTTATTTTTTAGAATTTAATTGCATCTTGTTGAATGTTTTGTTTAACTCTTTCTTCATAAGCTTGAAGTTCTGATTCTTTTGCTTGAAGTTGAGTTTCAACTTGTTCTTTTTCATGTTCAAGTTCTTCTTCGTATTGATTAAGTGAATTTTGAACCTGTTCACCGTATTTCTTTAATTCTTCTTTGTAGATTTCATTGAAAATTGTTGTCTGATCATAACCTGAAGCGTCTGTTGTGCCCATAGCATAACCATATTGGTTACCCGTGATTGCATTTGTTTGAGCAAGCTGCTGCAAATAAGCGTTTGTTTTGATAGTTGCAGACTGATAAGCCGCTTGTGATGAATTGTTCATGAAATCGACTTGTGTTCCAAAAAAGTCTGACGGACAATCTGACATTTCAGCGAATGTAATAGTACCGTCTGAGATGTTGCTGGCATATTTTGATGCCGACTGAATTGATTGAGAAATTTTAGTTAAGTCTAACTGCAAATCAGAAATTTCTTTCTTTAATTGCATCTTTCTCATCGACATTGCGATCCAAGACATTTTGTTTGCCTCCTAACCTAAATTAATTCTTCCGTTTTTGTCTTCCTTAAAGACATCTTCTAACCTTACATTTAAATAAAGTATTTCTCTTTTCTAAAATTGCCCCATGTTTTACATGTTGTTTACATTTCTTAACAATCTGAAAGGCATGCCCTACATGGATTTGAGGGAATTGTAAGTTTTAAAATGGGTTTTTGAAACGGAAGCTAACTCTTCATATCCGAACTGTTCGACAAACTTTTTTCCTTGAATTAAAACGTTTTCTCCTGCCCCTTTCGGGAAGTTTATGCCATATTCTAAAGACATTTTTGAAATTCTTTTAACAAATTCACTTCTTGCTAAAATTGAGGCACAAGCAACAGCCATGTCGGCTTCGGCTCTCGGTTGTTGAATAAGTTTGATTTGTTTTCCGTTTTGTTTTAGTGAATTTAAAATTAAATTTTCGTCGCCAAATTGGTCTGAAACGCCGAGGGTTGCCCCCGTTTTTTTAACAAGATTTTCTATAACCGTAGCATGCGCCCATGCAAGCATTTTATTTAAATTATTAAATTTTAAATAAAGTTCGTTATATTTTTTGCAACCGATAACAACAATGTCAAAAACAGAGTTTTCTTTTATTTGTTCAGCAAGACGAAGAATTTTTTTATCATCAAGTTTTTTTGAGTCTTGCGCCCCTAAAGACTTCATTTTCATTGCATTTTCATATGTCAGATAACACCCTGCCGTAACCAGAGGTCCGAAAAAATCACCTTTGCCTGATTCGTCCGTTCCGATATGAGGATATGGAGCAATTTCAGAGTTTTCAACGATTTTAGCCGAAGAAAAATTTTCATTAAAATATTTTTTTACAATATCTTCAATATTTTTTCCCTGAACAACAACTTTCCCCGATTTATAAAAAGTAACTTCCCAATCTTTTGATTTTGCCTTAAAAAACGTATATTGCGGAACGGAAAAGACACAATCTTCCTGTTTTAAAATGTCTCTGTAATGAATGAAAAATTCAGGTTCAATTTTTTTACTGTAAGTTCCCATTGTAATCTTCTCCGGTTAAAATTCCGTGTGTGTCTTTCCCGCCTGTTTTTATAAGATTATATTTTTCCGCAATTTCTAAAACTTTTTCTTCTCTGTGAAAGGTAAAAACTCTTGTTGCTCTGTCATAGGGGTAATATGCTTCAATGCCGTCCAAGCCGATTTTTTTTAATTTTGAAACAAATTTTTCCAAATTTAAACACCAATAACAACAGGGGTGTGCCAAAACGGCAATACCGCCCGCCTTATGAATGGCATCTATTACTTTTTTCGGGTTTCTTGAAGATAAAATTCTTTTTATAAGTTGAAGTTTTCCTTTTTTAAATTTTGTCGTAATTTTAAGTAAATCTTCACTTTCAACATCAATTCCATACCCTAAAATATGGGGAAAGTTAAAGTCCATATAACAATCAAACTCAACCCCTTTTACCATTGAATTCGGGATATCGGAAATGTTTTTATACCCTTCAACCGTATTGTGGTCGGTAATTGAAAAACACTCAAGATTGAGGGCTTTTGCCTCATTAATCAGTTCTTCAAAATTCATTTTGCCGTCTGAAAATGAAGAATGTATATGAAGATTAACTTTTTTAAAGAAATCTTTTTTTGAAAAGTTTTTAAAACGAACTGTCATATCAGATAATTATATGATAAACCGAGAATAAATTCAGGGGGGTTGTCAAAATAATTAAATGGTTGTAGAATAATTGAGCTTAGTTTGGTGAGGATTATTCATGATTATAAAATTATTTGAACTTATATATAGATTATTACGAGGACAAAGAGAGGCTTTTTGTCGAATTTATATTGAGAAATAATTTTTTAAATATCGATATTAAAAAGCCTTCTTTATTTCAAAAGAAGGCTTTTTTATTTACAAAAGTTTGTAATAAAATAAAATATAGCAACATTTTTCATTTACAATATTTAATGAGAAGGTAAAGGCAAAAAAATGATTAATAAAACAGTTAATACAAAAAGAAAAAATGCCATGGTTCAAAGACTTTTGAACCTTATTTGGGGTTTATAATTTAAGGAAAGAACAATGGCATCTATCGAAAGTATATCAACAATTTCAAAAGTATTTTCAAGACTGGGAGACAACACGGGTTCTGTCGTTCCGATGTTTGCCAAAGATATAACATCAAGCGGGCTTACATCTTACACTTATTTTAAAGACGGCGGAAAAATGGACGGGGCTGAAAAAGCCATAGAAGAATTCGGAACAACCGTTATATGGCTTGGCGGAATTCCGCTTATTAAGAAAATTTTCAATAAAACCGCATACAAAAAAGCGGGGCTAAACCCTGATATAGACGCTAAAAGGCTGTTTACAAAAGGGGGCAAAGCCACCGCTTCAACCCTTGAGTATGCATGCGAAAAAGCAAAAAGCTTAGGAAGTGAATTTAGCGAACAGGCAAATATTCTCGCAAAAACAGTTAACAATAAAGTTGGTGCAAAAAATTTGGCAGTTTCAAAATTTGTGCTCTCGACGGCGGCAATAGGTCTTGCTTTATGCGGGTTAATTACCTTTAAACAAAAAAGAACCGAAAAGAAGGTTGAAGAACAGATAATCGAAAAACAAATGAAGAAAAACGCTCTGGAAAATGCCCTTCATAAAGATGCCGTTTATAAACAGTTTAAAGGTCTTGCGGGCGAAAAATCTTTGAGTTTCAAAGGCTTAAATTCAATTGCTTCTTTGTTTATGACAAACCCCGTTGCAAACACAGCGCTTGTTGACGGAGTTATCGTTACAACAAGGTTAAAACAGGCAAGAAAAGGTGAAAAACTTGAAGTCGGGCTTAGAGAAGCATGCCAGCTCGCCTTTATATACGGACTTGCAAAACCTTTACAAACGGGGCTTGAATTTGTCAGCAAAAAAATCTTAAAAAAACCTATAGGCTTAAATTATGCCGCTCTTGATTCTGAGATTTTAAAACAGGCAATTGTTGAAGAAAAAACTCAAAAGGGAAGCTCAAAACTCTTAAAACAGGCAAAAGAAATCATTAATATTACGGGCGAAAATGAAAAAAATGCGGCAGTAAAATTTGCAAAAGAGTCTGCTTCAAATAAAGCCGCAAAGAAAATGGTGGACTTTATTTTTAATAAAGAAAACTCTAATATTGGTGAAATTCTTAAAAGAAACGGTGCAATAGGAACATTTAAAACTAAAGAAGGGGTTGAACAGTTAAGTCTGCTTTCAAATATAAGCCCTGATAAAGTAAGAAAAACTTGTGAACACACTGTTGAAATTATAGAATCTGCAACAGAAAAAACTAATCTTGCAAAATATTTAAAACAAACAAAATTTATAAAAGGCGCAGCAATCGCCGCTAATATTTTGATAAGCGCCATTTTAATGGGATATGCCCAGCCGAAATTAAACCTTGCAATGAGGAAAAAACTTAATAACGGAGACAACACAAACCCTGCAATTAAAAATATAGAAAATGAAGTTCACAAAAAACTTCTTTTTGAAGGCAAAGTTAAAGCCTAGTTATTATAAGGGTTTAATCTGTCCCACTCTTTGTTTGCTTCATCAACAACGCTTTCAAAAACATCTAAAAGCTCCGGATCAAACTGTTTTCCCCTTTGCTCCTCGATTTTTTTAATTGCGTTTTCGGATGTAAGCCCTTCTCTATAAGGTCTGAATGAAACAAGAGAATCAAAAGCGTCCGCTATGGCAATAATTCTCGCTCCGAGAGGAATATCGTTCCCTTTAACTCTGTTGGGATAACCTTCCCCGTTATAAAATTCATGGTGATATTTTATAATTTCCGTTACCCTGTCAAGCTGTTTAATGTCTTCCAAAATTTTAACGGAATAGAGAATATGTTTCTTGATTTCTTCCCGTTCTTCATCACTAAGCGCTTCCACTTTGTGAAGAATTTCTTCTTTTACCCCTATCATGCCAATATCATGAAGAAGCGCCGCAAGCTCGATTTCTGCCCTTTGGGTTTTTGTTAAGTCCAGTTTTTCAATAATTTTGGAAGTATAGAAAGCAACCCTTCTTGAGCGCCCGAGGGTGTAAGAATCTTTTGAATCAAGGGCGTCCATAATTGCGTTTATCGTGCCTGAAAAAAGGTCTTTAAGGTCATATAAAATTTGTTTGTTGTCTTTTTTCAACTGATAATATTCAAGCGCCAATTGAACATTATGAAGAAGTTCTTCCGGAGAATAAGGTTTTTTTATGTATTTATAAATTTTTGCATAGTTAATTGCATTCATTAAAATTTCAACGTCTGAATATGCCGTAACAAGAAGACATGAGGTTTCGGGGTATAAATCTTTTGCCCTTTTTAAAAATTCAACTCCGTCCATATCGGGCATTTTGTGGTCAGACAAAATACATTCAAACTCTTGATTTTTTAATATATCAAGCGCCTCAAGAGGTCCTTGCGCTTTTGTGACATCATAGTCACGTCTTAGAGTTCTGTACAAAAGCTGAAGGTTATCCGGTTCATCGTCTACTATCAAAATTTTATATTTTTTATCCATTTGCTGTTTCTTTGTCTTGTTCTTTTGTTTTGTTGTTTATTTCATGTTGAATTGGAAGAATAACGGTAATTTTCGTACCCTTTCCGACTTCTGATTCGGCGGATATTTTACCGTTATGAGATTGAATAACTTTATATGAAATGCTCATTCCAAGCCCTGTTCCTTGACCTACGGGCTTTGTTGTAAAGAACGGTTCAAAAATCTTGTTCAAATTTTCTTGTTTAATACCGCAGCCGGTGTCTTCAAATTCGATAATTATATTTTTTTCATCATATCTCTTTGTTGTAATATAAATATCACCTTTGTCTTTAATTGCCCCTTGCGCATTATCAAGAATATTCATAAACACTTGATTTAATTGACCGCCGTAGGCTTCAATTTTCGGAAGATTTTCTTCGTAATTTTTATGAACGGTAATTCTGTTTTTAATTTTATTATTCAAAATGCTTAAGGTTGTGTCAATTTCTTTTGGAATGTTACACTCTGAAAAGACCATTTCATCCATTCTCGAAAAGTTTTTAAGGTTTAAGATTATGTTTTTTGTTCTTTCAACCCCTTCAATACAAGATTTAATTAAATCTCCGATATCGCCTTTTAAAAATTCAATGTCAATTTGTTCTTTAAAATCATTAATGTCTTGAAGGTGTTCTTTGTCTATTTCGGAATCAAGCTGTGTATATTTTTCTATTAATTTTAATAAATCTTTTTGATAATTGTCTAAAATCATAATATTCCCGTAAATAAAATTAATGGGATTATTGATTTCGTGGGCAATTCCCGCAACAAGCTCACCCAAAGAACGCATTTTTTCGGAATGAACCATCATGGTTTGGGTTTCTTTCAGTTTTTCGTTAGCTTTTTCAAGCTCAATCGTTCTTTCTTTTACTTTTGTTTCAAGTGAATTATAAAGCTCGTAAAGCTGAACCGCCATATGGTTATATGCGCTTGCAAGCTTATCAATTTCCGCAAAACCGCTTTCTTTTAATCTGAATTGAAAATTTCCTTCCCCAAACTCTTGAACGCCCGAAACCAAATTCATCAAGGGTTTATTAATCTGGCGGCTCATATGGGCTGATATAGTGAGCGCAATTATGAGGAAAAATATAAGAAACAATCTTAAATGGGCAATCATTTGTTTATAGCCGTCATTTTGAATTTTGCTCTTTGCAAGCCCGAGAACAAAATTATACTGGCTTAATCCGAAATCTTTTTCTTCGATGTTGCCTTCCTGACTTAAGGGGTAAAGATAGGCACGATAAATTTGTTCTTTATTTAAATTATAAAACTCCGGCTCTGAAGCCCAGAGAATTTTTCCGGTTTTTGGCTCATATGCAAAAGCATATTTTATATAATTATTATGCTTTAGCATGTCTACAAGTTGGTTTATTTCTGCATATGAGTTTTTTTCTCTCGCAAGTTTAAACTCTCTTACTATGCTTATTGATACATAATTGTTGTATGCAATGGTGGATGAAGTATAGTCTTGCATTAAAAGATTTATACATCTTGACGAATAAAAAACGGTGACAATAATTGCAAGAGCAATCAAAACGCTTGTTACTAACGAAAGGTAAAATCCAAACCCGAAAGTTTTCGTGCCGTTTTTTTGTTTCTGTTTAAAAGGCATGTTCACCTTTGTGTCAGCGTCGCCCATAAATAAAACTCCAATGTTTATTTTTTGTTTTCCATCTCTGATATTCGCCTGAGCGAATATTGCATCAGCGCTATTCTGTCTATACTTCTTATCTTTTTAAATTTAACGGAAATTGAATAAAGCTGACTTTCATCCGAAGCTTCTTCAACTCTTATAGGCTGCATTGTACAATTTATAACAAGATTATTCAATAATTCTATCTTGATATCATACTCCTTGCCGACAACAAATGAATTATCCGAAATAAAACGAAGTCCGCCTGCAGATATATCACAAGGAATTATTTTTGCATTATCATAATCGGAAACTTTTAAAGTCCCTTCATATTTAATTCTTGAATATTTTCTTCTTTGAATTTCACTTACCTCATCCGGAAGTTTCACCAAAAGTTTTTTATCATTTCTTTCCAAAATGTCGGATGTGAAATATACAATACCGTTTCTGTGCAAACCGAAAATTTCAATCTCTGAGCCTTGGTTATAATCATTAAGTTCGAATTCTTCAAGCTTATCCAAATCAAGTTCAAACTTATCGGGCATAACTTCCCCTATGGAACATACGGTTGAACTTTCATAGTTTTTCGGAATGACTTTTAGTCCTCTTATTTCTTCAAGTTTTATACTCATTTTTTATCCTTATTTTTTTATTGCGCAAAAACACCAAGCGCACGGAACTTATCATATCTGTGATTTCTAAGCTCAAACGGGCTCATGTCTTTAAATTCGTCAAGCGCCCTTACAATTGAGTTTTTAAGAGTGTTTGCCATTAATTCGGGGTTATAATGCGCCCCGCCCATCGGTTCTTTGATTACTTCATCAACTATTTTAAATTTCAATAAATCGTCGCCCGTAATTTTAAGCGCATTTGCCGCTTTGTTTGCTTCCGCAGCGTCACGCCATAAAATTGAAGCGCAGCCTTCAGGCGAAATTACCGTATAATAAGCATGTTCTAAAATCATTACTTTATTTGAAACGGCTAACCCCAAAGCGCCGCCCGAACAGCCTTCGCCCGTGATAACCGAAATAACCGGAACATCAAGTTTTGCCATTTGTTTAAGGTTAACTGCAATCGCCGTGCCTTGTGCGGTTTCTTCCGCTTTTATACCGGGGTATGCGCCCATGGTATCAACAAGAGTAACTATCGGAAGATTAAATTTTGAAGCGTGTTCAAAAAGTCTTAAAGCTTTTCTGTAGCCTTGCGGTTGAGGCATTCCGAAATTACACTCAAGGTTTTCTTTCGTTGTTTTGCCTTTAACCGTGCCTATAAGCATAATGGGGGTTCCGTTTATCTTGCAAACGCCGCCTGCAATTGCTCTGTCATCCGTGCCTTCTCTGTCACCATGAAATTCAATAAAATCTTCGGTCATTAATTCAACGTAATCAAAGAAGTTTGGACGCTGAGGGTGCCTTGCAATTTGAAGCTTTTGATAAGGCTCAAGGTTTTCATAAAGCTCTTTTTTATATTCCAGTGTCTGTTTTTCTAAAGTTTCAATTTCAGATGAGTAATTCATATTTGTATCCATGCTGATTTTCTTTAATTCCTCGATTTTTTCCTGCATAACGTAGATTGGTTTTTCAAAATCAAGTACCTGAACTTTTTTATCGACTGTTTCTATCATAAGTAACTTTCTTTATTTTTTTGTGTGCATTTCGATAATTTTTGAAAGTTTTTCTTTCATTTCTTTTCTTTCGACTATAAAGTCTATTTGTCCGTATTTTAAAAGGTATTCCGCAGTTTGGAAGTCTGCGGGAAGTTTTTGTTTAATTGTTTGTTCAATAACACGTCTGCCGGCAAACCCTATTCTTGCACCTTTTTCGGCAATCATAATATCACCGAGAGTTCCGAAACTGGCCGTAACACCGCCGAATGTGGGTTCGCAAAGAACGGTTATGTAAAGAATTTTTTCTTCATTTAACCTTGCAACGGCACAGCTTGTTTTTGCCATTTGCATTAAACTCAAGGCAGATTCTTGCATTCTTGCTCCGCCTGAAGCAGTAAATGCAATCATGGGAATTTTTTCTTTCAGAGCCGTTTCCATAATTCTTGTGACTTTTTCGCCAACCACAGAACCCATAGAACCGCCCATATAGTCAAAATCCATAATGGCAACAGCGACTTTTTGCCCGTTTATGTTACCTGTACCCGTTATAACAGCTTCATCAAGCCCCGTTTTTTCATGAGCTTCTTCCTGTCTTTTGTAATAAGGCTTTGTGTCAACAAATTCCAGAGGGTCAACCCCTTTGATATTTGAAAAAAGCTCAACAAAAGTTCCTTCATCAATAATGAGTTTTATTCTGTCCCTTGCGCTAATTCTGAAGTGATAATCGCAAATCGGGCAGACCATGTTATTGTTTTCAAGGTCTTTTTTAGGAAGTTGAGAATTGCAGTTATAACAAAGACTCCAAAGTTTTCCGACGGAATCGTCTATATTAATTTCATTTTCTCTTAATGCCTGTTGCTGTTCTTGTTTTCTCTTGTTAAACCAATCAGTTAAGGTCATATAGATTTCCTTATATAATCTCAAATTTGATTACATTATAGTATAACAAAAAACTTAGGACAAGTTTGGTAATTTTTGGTATTATACGCTTATAATGCAAGGTCAAGTTTATAAAATTCATTCAGATTTTTATTACGTTAAGCCAATTGACGGCAATGACGTCATTTTGACTTGCAAATTGAGAGAAGTTTTAAAAAAACAGAAAATAAAAATTAAAGTCGGCGACATTGTTGAAATTGAGAATGATAGCGCAATAGTCGGGCTTTTAGAAAGAAAAAACACCCTTCCCCGTCCGAATGTTTCCAATTTAGACCTTGTCGTTGTGGTTTCTTCGCTTCTTGAACCCGCAGTTGACTATATTCAGCTTGACAGATATTTAACATTTCTTAAATTTCATAAAATTCCGGTTCTTCTCTGTTTTAATAAAGATGACCTTCTTGATAAGAATTCTTTTGAAAAAGCCCAAAAAGAAATTTTATCAATTTATAAGCCTCTCGGGTATGATATTGTTTTCACTTCCGCCCTTTTAAAAAGCGGGCTTGGCGATTTTAAAGAGCTTATTAAGGGAAAAACCATCGTTTTTTTGGGGCTTTCGGGTGTCGGCAAGAGTTCAATTTTAAACGCTTTGAGTAAAAAAATCTTAAGGGTGGGCAGCGTAAGCCAAAAAAATAAAAGAGGAACTCACACAACAAGACATTGCGAAATTATTGAGTTTGAAGGAATAAAAATAATGGATACCCCCGGTTTTTCGAGGTTAACTTTTGATTTTATTCTTCCGAAAGATTTGGGCGATTTATTTGACGAAATTAAAAATTTAAAAAGCTTGTGTAAATATTCAGACTGCCTGCACACGGATGAGGATGAAGATTGTGCTGTTATTAAAAATTTAAATAAAATTCCGATATCAAGATATCAGAGCTATTTAAGCTTTTTAAAAGAGGCAAAAGAGTTTAAACAAAAAGTTACAAATGAAAGTCAAAAAGAAGAAGATTTTGTTAAAAAACATCTTGATAAAAACTTTGTCAAAATAAGCAGCAAAAAACGCAGCCTTTCAAGAAAAAAAATAAAACAGAACACAAGAAATATTCACTACAGCGAGGAAAGCGATGATTAAGGGATATAAAAAAATAATTGATGACACACTTGTAAAATATTTTGATGAAATTCTTGAAAATAAAAATCATATTTTTGCAAGAAAAACGATAGAGTCAATGAAATATACAACATGCCTCGGCGGAAAAAGACTGAGAGCAATTTTGTGTCTTGAATCTTGCAAAATTTTTTCAGGTGATTATTTCCCCGCAATTCCTTCCGCATGTGCGCTTGAAATGTTGCATGCCCAAAGTTTAATTCACGATGACCTTCCTTCTATGGATAACGACGACTTAAGAAGAGGAAAACCCTCAAATCATAAAGTTTTTGGGGAAGCAATTGCCGTTTTGGCGGGAGATGCGCTTATAAGTTTGGGCGCACAGATAATAATTGAAAAAACACAGGATACCATTGACAAAAAAAGGGTTTTATCCGCCGTAAAAGAATATTTAAAAGCGGCGGGAATATACGGAATTGTCGGCGGTCAAACAGCCGATATAGAGGCTGAATTGCGCACAAATTTAAGAAATGACCCCGATTTTCTTTATTATATTCAACAGTATAAAACAGGCGCTCTTTTTGTTGCCTCATGCCTGATTGGCGGAATTTTAGGCGGTGCGGACAATAAACAGCTTTTAAATCTTGAAGAATTTGCAAAAAATTTCGGAATTGCCTTTCAAATGGCAGATGACATTTTAGATGTTATTTCAACAACGGAAGAAATGGGAAAAACAGTCGGAAAAGACCTTTTTGAAAATAAATTAACCAATGTAAACAAATATGGGCTTGAAGTTGCGAAACAAAAATTAAATAGCCAAATAGAAAAAACTTGTGATATACTTAAATCTGCCGATATTGAATCAAGCGTTTTTGCGGAAATAATAAATTCAATTAAAAAAAGAATATTTTAATTAAGGGGAGCATAAATGTATAATACGGGTCTTGAAGCAATTTTGTCCGGAATTAGCGCAGCTTGTTTGGCGCAAATTTTAAAAGTATTTATTTTTATTGTTATGCACAAAAAAATAGACTTCAAAATTTTTACAACAACAGGCGGAATGCCAAGCTCTCATTCGGCGGGTGTTGCCGCTCTTACCGTAAGTGTCGGTCTTATTGAAGGCTTTTCTTCCATTTCTTTTGCGATTGCTCTCGGATTTACGCTGGTTGTTCTTCAAGACGCACAAGGAATAAGACGTGCTGCGGGAAAAACCGCCGCAACTTTAAACAGGCTCGTTGATGAATGGAAAATTCATACAAACGAAACAAAGCCTTATGAAGTTTTAAAAGAACTCTTGGGTCATACCCCTTTTGAAGTTTTAATGGGAATGATTTTGGGGGCTTTTATTGCCATTCTCGTTCATTTCCAATTGCCGAATTATCTTGATTTAAGCTTTATAGGTCTTAATTAATAAGCTCTTTTGATTATTCCCGTAAGAGTTGTTTTATTTGTGCCGTTAGCTATTTCTTTTTTAATTTCGGGTTTTTTGTCTTCATTGTTTCTAAAACTTGAAAGTCCTATGTATGAGTTTTTTTCGGGTGAAAAAATTTTTTTAATAAAGTTCATGTCAGATTTTATCCTTTTTTGTTTTTTACAAGCTTATTTTAACGTATAAATTTTACATATAATCAGATGTTTCGGGTATAATTCACACTATGAATAAGTATAATGATTTTTCAAATATAGTCACCGAAGACTTAGACGAAAGCGGAATAATTGACGCTTTTAAAATGAGTCTTTGTGAATATTCAAAAAACGACATTATGCGCATTTTATCAGAAACTAACGACGAAATAAAGATAATGCCCATAATTAGTTTAAAAAGTATAGATAATGAAAATGAATTTAATCTTTTGATTGAACATCTCGTTGGCAAAGACGGAAGAATAAGAGAGGCGGTTTCATTTGTCTTGTCTGAAATTGAAGGCTGCGGCAAATATCTTAAAAGTAAAAAATCAAAAGAAACGGTTGTAAAAAGCCTTCTTGATATTAATCCTAACGTTGTAAGAAATGTTATAAGTTTTATTGAAAAAAACAAAAATATAAAAAATGAACTTGCCCCCTATATTATAAAAGAAACCAGAAAAACCCTAAAAGAACTCGATAAATTTTTAAAAAAAGATACCAAATTTCACGAAAACAAAGAAAAGTCATTTAAAAATCATGCAAAAAATAAATTAACTTTTAATCTTTATTGGCTTTTAAGCTCAATTTCAATTTTAGACCTCACTTTTGAAAATTTGGAAGATATTTTAACAAAATGTTCATGTTTTCTTGATTATACAATCAGGGAAAAAACAGCATTAATAATCTCCAAAATGAAAGATGTGCCGAATGAATTGTTACAGAAATTGAAACAAGATGAAAATATTTATGTAAAAAATCAACTTTTATGATAAACTCTATTGCAGTAGATAGTTAAATGGGTGCATATATGATTTCAGTAAACGATTTAAAAACAGGTTTAACCTTAGAATTAGACAACGGTCTTTGGTCTGTTGTTGAATTTTTACACGTTAAGCCGGGTAAAGGCGCCGCTTTTGTCCGTTCAAAATTAAAAAATGTTGAAACCGGTCAAGTTGTTGAAAAAACATTCAGAGCGGGTGAAAAGGTTGCAAAAGCCGTTTTAGACAGACGTGAAATGCAATATTTATATAAAGAAGGCAATGACTTTGTTATGATGGATTTGGAATCATATGAACAGTTGCCTGTATCATCCGACAAAATCGGGGATGGTATTAAATATTTAAAAGAAAATATGAACGTGCAAATTCTTATGCACAACGGCAATATTATCGGTATTGACCTTCCAAATTTTGTTGAGCTTGAAGTAATTGATACTCCGCCCGCAGAAAAAGGAAATACCGCTCAAGGCGGTTCAAAACCCGCAACATTAGAAGGCGGTGCCGTTGTTAACGTTCCATTCTTTATACAGGTTGGAGACAAATTAAGAATAGACACAAGAACAAACGAATACTTAGATAGGGTTTAATATATGAACTTTGAAATAGAATATATAGAAAAACTTGCCAATTTGGCTGATGAAAAACAGTTAACCGAAATCACGGTCGAAGACGGCGACAAAGCCATTATAATTAAGAGAGGTTATCAAACAGCTAACATTGAGGCGTCAACAACCCGTCCTTCTCAAACACAAGCCCAGACAGAGGCAGTTTCAAACACGGAAAAAGCTTCCGCCGCTGCCCCTCAACCTAAAGGAACGGCTATTACATCACCCATGGTTGGTGCGTTTTACGCTTCACCAAGCCCCGGAGCAAAACCTTTTGTCAGAGTTGGCGATACGGTTGCCGCAGGTCAGGTGGTATGTATAGTTGAAGCTATGAAACTTATGAACGAAATCGAATCGGAAGTTTCGGGCAAAATTACTCAAATTTGTGTAGAAGACGGACAGTCTGTCGAATACGGACAAGTTTTAATGTATGTTGAATAAACATACATTTTTATTATGCTGTCATCTTTTTTAGGAAAAAATTATGATTGAGAAAGTATTAATTGCAAACAGGGGGGAAATCGCCCTTCGTATAATAAGAGCATGCAGAGAGTTGGGAATTGCAACCGTTGCCGTATATTCTCAAGCGGACGCTGACAGTTTGCATGTTTCTTTAGCCGATGAAGCTTATTGCATAGGTCCTTATCCAAGCTCAAAAAGCTATTTAAGCATTCCCGCAATAATAAGCGTTGCCCTAACTTCCGGCGCAAACGCAATTCACCCCGGATACGGATTTATGTCAGAGCGTGCAGATTTTGTTGACATTTGTGACGAACACCATATAAAGTTTATCGGTCCGTCCGCTGCCGCTATGAGAGCTATGGGCGATAAAGCAAGCGCAAGAAAAACAATGATAGAATCTAATGTTCCCGTTACTCCCGGAACAGGCATTGTGTCAGACATAAACGAAATAAGAGAGTTTGCAAAAAAAGTCGGCTATCCCGTAATTATTAAAGCAACCGCAGGCGGCGGGGGCAAGGGAATGAGAATTGTCACAAAAGAAGAAGAACTTGAAGACGCATTTAATCTGTGCCGTCAGGAAGCCCAAAATTCTTTTGCAAACCCCGATGTTTACTGTGAAAAATATTTAATCAACCCCCGTCATATAGAGGTTCAGATTTTAGCCGACAGTTACGGAAACGTTGTTCATTTAGGCGAAAGAGATTGTTCAATTCAAAGACGCCACCAAAAACTTCTTGAAGAAGCGCCAAGCCCTGCCATAACTGATGACATCAGAAAAAAAATGGGCGAAGCCGCAATTGCCGCAGCTAAGGCAATCGGATATGAAGGTGCGGGAACTCTTGAATTTTTGCTTGATGAAAGTGACCCTGAAAACAAGAAATGGTATTTTATGGAAATGAACACAAGGGTTCAGGTTGAACATTGCGTTTCCGAAATGATTTCGGGAGTTGACATAGTTAAAGAACAAATAAGAGTGGCTTCCGGACAAAAGCTTTCTTTTACACAAGATGACATCGTTTTGAGAGGTCATGCAATAGAGTGCAGAATTAATGCGGAAGATCCTGAGCGTGATTTTATGCCGTTTGCCGGAAAAATTGAAGGATACATTGCTCCCGGAGGTTTTGGGGTCAGAATTGATTCTCACGCTTACACAGGCTATACAATTCCCCCGTATTATGATTCCATGGTCGGAAAATTAATCTGTTGGGGAAATACAAGAGAAGAGGCAAGAAAGCGTGCTTTAAGAGCGCTTGATGAATATATTATAACGGGAATTAAAACAACAATTCCTTTCCACAAGGCAATCTTAAATAACGATGTATTTATCTCGGGCAACTTTGATACAAGCTTTATTGAAAAGCATTTTTCAAAAGAAGAATTAAAACACTAGCTAAAAACCCTTCTTTATTAAGAAGGGTTTTTCAATCTTTATTAACCGCCACTCTTAAAGTAGCCTGCTGCTTCCGCTTTTTCTTGAGTGAGCTTTTTCCATTCTTCTTGTTCGGCTCTCAAGGCTTCCAATTGTACCTGAACGGTTTCCTGCTGAGTATCAAGTTTGTCCTCAGCCTCCTGCATTTGGTCTCTTAGCCCTTCAATAATCGTCATATATTCATTTTCAATTGATTCAGCTTCTGCAAGATATTGTTTATATTCATCTGAGCTATAGCCCTCACCGAGGTTATTTCTGGCATTATTGGTAAGAAAATTCATTTTAGCGGTATATTGGGCAATCTTTGCGCTGCCTTCGGCATGTTTAAGGGTTTTTTCGGCGCTTATGTTGAGAAGGCGCATTTCCAGATTGCTTATCTGGTTTGTTTTAGTCATTACGACCGCTTCCGACATAAGAAACGAACGGTTTGCCATTTTCTTACCTTTCTGAGTACCTTTATATAAATAAAGTATATTTTGTATATATTATTTCCAAAAAACATTTTTTTGTTACATTTTGTAATATTTCATAAAGAATTTTAGACTTATTGCCGATATTTATCATGGTGGAAGGTGTGTATAGATTTTAGATTTTAAATTTTATATTCATGTTGTGAATTGTGCTTATTTATGACAAGTGCGAATATTTTATTCGCATTTTTTTTATGCAATAATTACCGTATGCTTTTAGTAACAGACATTGGAAACACAAATACAAACATCGGAATTTATGATGATGACAAGCTTTTAAAAGTCTACAGCATAGCTTCCGATAATATCAAAACTTCTGACGAATACGGAATTATAATCTCAACCTTGCTTAGCGCAAACAATATTAAAGAAAAGGTTAAATTTGCAATAATTTCATCGGTCGTTCCCACTTTGGGAGAAACAATTAAAAATGCTATTTGCGATTTTTTAAACATTGAACCTTATATGGTTTCTCATAAATCAAATTTGCCTGTAAAAATTTCTATTGACGAACCGAAAGAAGCAGGCGCCGACAGGCTTGCAAATGCTTCTGCGGCGGCTTGTTTGTATAAACTTCCCGTTATTGTCATTGATATCGGAACTGCAACAACTTTTGACATTATTGATTGCAACAAAAATTTTATAGGGGGTATAATTGCCCCGGGGCCTTTAATACAGGCAAAATCTTTAAGCAAGTTTACCTCAAAGCTTCCGAAATTAAACATCGAAGCGCCAAAAAACGCTATCGGAAAAAACACAATTGACGCCATGTTATCGGGAATTGTAACCGGACATCAAAAAATGATTGAAGGAATGATTGAGCTTTGTGAAAAAGAATTAAAAAAAGAAGCAACTATTGTTGTAACGGGCGGTTTTTCAAAAATTTTATTTAAAGATTTTAAAAGAAAAATGGAAATAAACAAAAACTTAACCCTTGAAGGGCTTAAAACTATATGGGAATTAAATGTTGGGGGGAAATTATGAACGAACAAGATAAAATTGTTTTAAAAATTCAAAAACTTGAACACTGTGCGGGGCTTCCCGAATATAAAACGGAAGGCGCTGCGGGCATGGATCTTGTTGCTTCATGTGAAGATGATATTGTTTTAAAATCTTTGGAAAGATTTCTTGTTCCCACAGGAATTAAAATTGAGCTTCCCCATGGCTATGAAGCTCAAATTCGCCCGAGAAGCGGACTTTCAATAAAGCATGGAATAAGCCTCATAAATTGTGTCGGAACAGTGGATGAAGATTACAGAGGAGAAGTGAAAGTCGGGCTTGTAAACTTATCCGCAGAAACATTCACAATTAAAAGAGGTGAGAGAATAGCTCAAATGGTCATTGCAAAAACAACAAGGGCAAATATTGAAATTGTTCCCGAATTAACTGAGACTATAAGGGGCGAAGGCGGCTTCGGCTCAACCGGCAAAAATTAATTGTTGACAAATTTTTAAAAAGTGTTTTAAAAGGCTTGCAATCAATTTTTCTTTGTGGTTTGATTATTGGAGTAACAGTATAAGAAGAAAGACAACAAAGTGGTTAAAATAAGACTTAAAAGACTTGGTTATAAGAAAAACCCAACATACAGGGTTGTTGTAATTGACTCAAGATGTAAAAGGGAAGGCGCTCCTATTGAAGAATTAGGACACTATAACCCCAAAACAAAAGAAATGAAATTAAATAAAGAAAGCGCTTTAAACTGGATTAAAAAAGGCGCTCAAGTTAGCGAAACAGTTCAATATTTAATTAAGAATTGTGACGAAAACGGTGCTTTGGTTTATAACAAAAAAACCGAACAAAAATTATCCAAAAAAGCTCAAGCTAAATTAGAAGAACAAAAGAAAGCTGAAGAAGAAGCTAAGGCTCAAGCTGAAGAAGCTAAAGCTGAAGAAACTTCAGCTGAAAATTCTTCCGAAGAAGCTGAGAAAACAGAATAAATTAAAAAGAACACTTTATGAGCCTCAGATTTTGAGGCTCATTTTTTTTGTTAAATTAAATTTTACTTGTGGCATAATACACAATATGATGTAGTTTTCTTCACAATATTTACTTGAATTAAAAAATATGGTATTCTGTCTTTAAAAGAAATAAAAGGGTTAATTAGATATGAGATTAGTTTTAAATTCAACGAAAAAGGCTCAGAGCTTAATTGAATACGCTTTAATTTTGGCAATGGTTGCAGTCGTCGCTATTGCAGCTTTGCAACTTTTAGGAAACAACATCGGTAACGCTCTCGGTCAGGCAGGCAGAGTTGTCGGACAAGGCTCTCAAGATTCAGGGGAACAAGCTTGCAACGCTATGAATACCGGTCTTGGCGGAAAAGATAACGGAGAGTTCAAATGGGAGAACGGAAAATGTAATTATACAGCCCCCAGTGGTGGTGAATAGTTGAATTTAAAAAGAAATTATAAATAAAAAGCCTCTTTATTATAAAAAAGGGGCTTTTTATATTCTTTTTTTTTGAAAAAAATTTATTTTTCCGCAAAAGATTTAAATTTGTTAAAATCGTCTATGGTGTCAATTCCCGTAGGATTTAAGTCTGTTAAAACAACTTTTATTTTCATTCCGTTATATAAAGCTCTTAACTGTTCCAAAGACTCGGTTTTTTCAATATTTGCCTGAGGATATGAAGTCATTTTTAATAAAGATTCTTTTTTATAAGCATACATTCCGATATGCGCATAATATTCGGCGAATTCTTCATTTCTTTTATAGGGAATAGGATATCTTGAAAAATACATCGCACAATTATTTTTGTCAAAAACGCATTTTACACAATTTGGGCTTTCAATCTGGTCTTTATCCGTTATTTTTCTTACCATTGTTGCAATGTCACAATCTTCATTTTGAATTGTTTGAAGAACGGAATCTATAACTTCAGGCGTTATTTCGGGCTCATCGCCTTGCATATTTAAAATATATTCAAATTCATTATGTCTTTTTGCAACTTCCGCAATTCTATCCGATCCTGATTTATGCTCGCTTGATGTCATTTCAACTTGTGCATTAAAGCTTTTTGCCTTATCAAAAATTTCTTTACTGTCTGTTGCAATAATAACCGTGCTTGCAAGTTTAGCTTTTTTTGCACTTTCATAAACCCACTCTATAATCGGTTTTTTGTTAACTTCAAGAAGAAGTTTGTTTTTGAGCCTTGTGGAAGCAAGCCTTGCGGGAATAATTATTGCGGTCTTTTTAATTTTATCCATTAGTAATATTTCTCTCCAAGTTCTATTACTCTTTGCTGAGCGATTTTTGCGAGGGCTTCATCAATGTTTTCTGCCCCTAAAAATTTTTCATACATATACAAAGCTTCTTTTTCCTTGTGAATTTTTTCCAGATTTTCGCCCAGCTTATAGTATGCTATAAAATAATTTCTGTCAATTTTTACGGTTGTTTTAAAATCGGAAACCGCCCCTTCGATATCGCCTGTGGCTTCTTTTGTTAAACCCCTGTAGAAAAAGACTTTAGGGTCATTCGGAAAAGTTTCCGAGGCGGAATTTAGATATTTCAGCGCCTGAGCATAATTTTTCTTTTCAAAATAATCATAAGCTATGTCGAGAGTTTTTCCGACTTCTTTTTGTTCAATATAAGATAACATTTTTTTCGATTTTAAATTTTTGGAATCTTTTTGAACGGAAAGCTTAAATGCGTCTTTTGCCTTTGTCTGATTGTTAGATTCAAGATATGCAACCCCGAGAGCATAATAAGCGTCTGAATCATCGGGGCTGAGTTCGATTGACTTTTTATAATTTGAAATTGCATTTTTAAAATCGCCAAGCTGCCTGTAACAGTTGCCGATTGCCTGATAAACCTCAGTGTTTTTCGGCTCGATTTGGTTATAAACGGCAATTGCCTTTTCAAATTCGCCCGAATTTAAATATGAAAGCGCAATATCATATTTTTCATTTATTTTATCCGAATTGAGGGCTGAATACATTTGGTTAATTTCGCCATTTTTGGGAAGCGCCTTATACCCTTTTTGGATTATTTCTTTTGCCTTATCATTTTGCCCCAAAAGTTGATAGATTTTATAAAGTTCAATATATGGCGTTTCAGATTTCGGGTTCATCAAGAGCGCTTTTTGGAAAAAGACAATGGCGTCTTTTGTTGCCCCTATTTTGTTTGCAAAATAACCAAGACTGTTAAAATCTTCATCTTTAAGTTTATAGTCGGAATCTATCGGATAGAAAAGCTTTACGATTTCATCAAGTGAATATTTGTTTTTTAAAAGCGAATACATTCCATATTGCGCCTGTAAAGATTCAGGATACATTGCAAGCACAATTTGATAATCTTTAATTGCCTTATCGACTTGATTTAGCTGAATATAAGCCTTGGCTCTTGAAATTCTTATTTGAGATTCATACGGATTTTCTTCTAAAATTTCAGTATAAATTTCATCTGCGAAAGAATATTCATGTATATTAAAAAGCAAATTACCCAAATAATAACGAAGGAAAATATCTTTGGGGTTTATAATTAACGATTTTTTTAAAAGCTTATAAGTTTTGTCATATTGACCGAGTTTTTGATATGCAAGCCCCAAAATTCCGTAATTGTTTTCATCGTCAGGGTTGTTATTAAGCCTTTGGGTAAAAGTTTTAATAATATCGTCAATAACGGGTTTAGAGTTTGTGTTTTCGACAACATCTTCAAAATATAAAATGGCGTCTGTTATTTCGCCTTTTTGTAAAAGAAAATTTGCATATTTATATTTTGCGTTGATATTTTCAGGGTTTTCTTCCACCGCTTTTTTATAAAGCGCAAACGCAGTATCCTGCATATTGAGCTTTTGAGCTATATTGCCCATATATTCATAACAAACGTCTGTTTCATATCCTTCTTTTAAAAGAACGGAAAATTCATAGGCTGAAGCAAAAATTTTATTTTCCAAATAAAGGTTTTTTGCAATTTCAAGCCTGTTTTCATCACTTAAATCAACTCCCATTTGTTCGTTTATTGAATTTAATTTTGAGAGCGTATCATTATATTCCGTTGAGTTTGGTTTATCTTTCAAAAAATAAAGCGCAGACCTTAAGTCGTCCGAAGCTTCTTCAAGATTATTTTCTTTATATGCCTTTTTATATTCTTTTAACATTGCCTTAACATAAAGAGAAACGTTTCCTTGCGTGGGGTTATTTATGACTTCTCTTGCAATTTCAATTGTTTTTTGGCTCAATGCAGCAAAACACGCCCCCTGCTCCATAAAAAAAGAGGTTAAAATTAATATGGCAATATATAGATTAAATCTGTTATTTTTTAACATATATTTACCATTTTAATACAAAAGAAACGGGGATGTAAAATAAATAAGAATTCTTAACATAGAAAAGAACCCTCTTGAGTTAGCCTCAAAAGGGTTCTTATATCTATCAAAGAATTATTGATTATTCTTCAAAGTCTTCATCATCTTGTTCAGAGTCTTCATCTAATTGAAGTCTTGCAGCTGCCGCAACAACTGTAGATGATGTGTCAGCAAGGTCATTTTGAACAGGAGCAACATTGCTTATACCTTCAGCGTGACGAGGAATTTTAACTCTGCTTGAAACATCTTCGCCAATGTCAGGTGTAAGAGTGTCTTCATATTCACAGAATACTGATTTAGACGTTGTAACAGTGTCTTTACGTTTTTCTGTTTTTGTAATTTGACCTTTTGTTGTTTCCGTTCTTGTTCCTTTGTCGACAGTCTTTGTATCAACGGTTTTACTTACATTAGTGTCAACCAGTTTTGTTTCTTTTGTTTTTTCTTGAGTATTCTTACCGTATACAAGGACGAATGCGTCTTTTTCTTCTTTGTTAAGAGTACCGACGTGTTGTTTATCTCTTGTATCTTTTGTTGTTTCGTAATCTTGGTAAGTATTTGTTGTGGTTGTTGTTGTAGTTTTTGTTGTTTCGGTATCTCTGTAAGTATCTTCCGTTGTTGTTTCGTAAGTTACTTTGTCGGTTACATCATATTCTTGAGTTGTTGTCGTTGTGTCTCTGTAACCCTTATTGCCGTTTTCGTCAGTAACGTTTTCTTCTCTTGAAGTTGTAACTTTAGGTTCACCGGAAGGAGTTCTGCTTTCTTCGTGTCTTGAAAGCACTTTGCCTTCAGTTGTCTTAGAGTCAACTTTTTCTGAGTTTTTAGTTACATCAGTTTTAACGTCTTTTTCTTCTTTAGTATATTTGTCGCCAACTGCGGCTGTTGAGCTTGATGTCGTTGTGCCGTAGTTACCGCCTGTATACATATCTTTGTTGCCTGCATTGTAATCGGTTGTAGCGTCAAGGTTAAATCCGCCGTCTGTTTTGATTTCAATGTAAGCTTTTGAGTCATATTTAACGCCGGCTTTATCAAGTCCGTCAACGTTATCTTTAGAGCTGTCAATTGTTGTGTTTGCAGCAAGAATTTTATCTGCCGTTAAGTTAAGAGTGTCAGCTTTGATTTTTGAAATTGCAAGTTTGCCGTCTTTAGCTCTAACTGTAACTTTTCTTCCTGTAAGAGCGTTTTGATTTTGTGAAGTATTAACATCTGCGTTAATTTCAAGACCTGCGTTTTTGTTATCAACGCCTGTTACACCGATATTAACTTCGCCTGTTGAGTTAACGGCAAGTTTATGGCTGTGAGCATTAATTGTGCTTTCGCCGTCTGTTTTAACGCTCTTACCTTCTAAAGTTGTTCTGTTGCCGCCAAGAATATCAAATCCATTGGTTGTTAATTTGCCGGCTGCTGCAAATTTTGCGCTGGTGCCTGCTTTAGATGAAACATTTTTAAGTTTCATATCAGATTTGCCTTGAACATTAATGCTGTTACCTGCGTCAAATGCAACATTTGTGATATTTCCCATATTGGTAAGGTCGATTGTTGTTTTTGTTGTCAAATTAGCGCCATCATAAATAAGCGTTGTGTTTGAAGTATCGCTTTTTTGTTTAATTAACTTTTTGTCGATACCGTCAATTTTGCCTTCGCTTTCAACAAAGTCTTTACCTTTGATTCCTGATGCAGCATTCAATGTCAATTTCTTTGAAGTTGCAAGAGTTGAACCGTTAAAGTCTTCGTTTATGTCCATACTGATTGCTTGTTCAATATTCAAATTACCATTTTTTGCAACAACATTAGAATTTTTAGCGGTAACTTTGCCTTTTTCAGCTTTAATATTGGTATCACCATTGTTAGATGTGATTGTAGCATCTGAAATTTGAACGGAGTTTGCGGCATCTATATCAACACCGCCATTTTTAGCCGTGAGTTTTGAATTGTCATTAATATAAATTGAATCCGATTTTTCTTTACCGGCTGTAATTTTAATGCCTTTTTCAGCTTGAATATCTGATTTGTTTTGAATTGTAACATGACCCTTGGTTGATTCAACATTAATTGAATCTTGGTTTGTTTTGGTGTTACTTCCATATGCTTTTCTTTGTAATTTTTCATTATCAAGAACAATGTTACCGTTTGTTTTTAAAGTTAATGAACTGTTATCAACATCATAGAAAGTTGTATCATTTTTAACGGTTAAATTGCTTAATTTATCTGATTTTTCATCATATAATGACAAATCTTTGTAGTGTAACAACGAAGCGTCAAGTGTTGTGTTTGCAGCACGGAGTTTTAAGTTGTTCGGTGCTACAAGATTTGCATTTTTAGTTTTAAGGTCTGTATCCGCATTAATATTAATATCGTTTGCGGCAACGGTTGTTTTGTTCAAAGTAACATTTCTGCCTGTGATATTTGCGGTTCTGCTTAAGTAATCCGTTTTAGAACCGTTGATTGCAACACCTTGAGCCTGAAGTTTGTCATAACCGTCAACTTTAATATCTCCGCCGGCTTGGATAGTCAAGTCACCGGCTGAAACAATGCCTGTATTATTATAATAAGGGCTGTCTGTCGGAGCGTCTTTTGTCAAGTTAATATTGCCTTGGCTTGCGATTGTGATGTTGCCGGCATTGATATCTCCCTGTTTATTTAAAGATGAATTTGCGGTTCTCAACTGAGAATTTTTAATGTTAACACCTTTTTTGCCTTGAATAGCCATGTTGCCATAGCCCATATTTCCGGTGGTAACTTTATTATCTTTCGTCGAATCGTTTGTTGTTTGAATATCTGAATTTGAGATATCAACCGTTCCGTTACTGTATATTGATAAGCTGCCGTTTGTACCTGTTTGTTCTGCGGTATAACCACCCGTCTTTGTTCCGAGTAATTTTTTAGAATAGATTTTTGAATTAGAAACTTTAACTTCACTGTTTGTTGCTTCTACATCGTTTCTTGCAAGGAAGTTACCTGTTCTGATTTCACTGTTATCAATACTGATTCCATAATTTTCTTTTGTTGCTTTATGTCCGCCTTGAGGTTGAGAAGTAGCATATTTTGATTTTGTGTTATCAATATTGCCTGCTGATGTGTAATAGAAGTTTACACCGTCGCCTGTAACTAATTTAACATTTGATCTTGTTTGAGTTGCATTTGAAGCGTTCGGTGTGCTTGAATATGTTGTTGTTAATTTTGAATTGCCCTTGATATCAATTTTGTTTCCGACAAAAGCGATTGTTTTATTAGCATCAATTTTTGCACCGTCAGCGACAATTGAAGCAAGTCTTGAATTTTCATCGGGGTTAGCAATAATTTGACCGTTACCGTCAACGAAGTTATCGTTCGGAACGAATTCAACGCTCTTGTTATATCCTGCAAGATTGAACAAGTCGCCTGTTGTGCCGCCTGTACCTGCATATTTGTTGAGAGCGTCAGTTGATAAATCTTTAATATCTTTTACGCCTTTAATATCATATGTTGAAGCGGTAAATGAGTTCAAGTTAACTGATGAACCGTTTCCGAACATGATACCTGCGGGGTTAATTAATATAACTTTACTTGTGTTGACGCATGCCGCACAACCGTTAGCTGAACTTTCGGTTAATTTACCATAAATTTCAGACATCCTTCCGCCTAAAACTCTGTTTAATGCAGTTTGGTTATTTGCCGAAAATTCAAAGTTTACATGTGCGTCTTTACCAACGTTAAATGAATTCCAATCGAATTGACCAACCGTGCCTTTTCCGCCTTGAACAGTAACATCCATTCTGTGTTGGTTGGCATCAGTTCTAACATCACCGTTTACTTTGCCTCTTAAATCAGGTAATGTGTCTGCAGCAATGTCAGCGAATGCAGCTGTGCAACTAACCGGCATATATGCCGTAAAACTTAAAAGCGCCAAAAAAGAACCTATTTTTTTGGTGTTAATCCCTTTTCTGGAGTGTCTTTTCATATTTGTCCTTTCTAAAGTAATTGTTTTATTTTTTATAATACTACCTAAACATGTAAACCAACTAATTATACTAACGTAAATAAAACTCAAAAATTTAGTAATTTTCTTTTTTTGTGTAGATAAGTTAATTAATTGTTACAAAACTTATAATTTACATATTTTATCAGTCTGTTAGAATATATGACTGTTACAATTATATTCCAAAAATTTTTTTCAATAGCAAATTTTTAAATTTAGGTGTTTTTTGCCCCCATGTAGTTGCAAAAAAAAGTTTACCGAATATGATTTTGTAGTTATTTGGCTTAAATATCATTTATTTAACTTATTGAATTAATATATATTGCCATATATTATATTTGTAAGTATGTACAAATAAGAACAAAAATATTCCGTAAAAAGTAAGAAAATATTAGAAGGAATTAAAAAGTGAGAAACAATATCTTTAAATCAGTTTTACCGATTACAGCTTTTTGTCTGGCTTTAACTTTCACTCAAAATCCTGTTTTTGCTGACGCTGCGGCAACGTCAATGGGGTCAAACATTGGTAATTTTGATTCAGGCGTTATTGACAGTTCGAACTTAATGCAATTTAAGGAATACGAATTTAAAGCAAGTGAAGAAAGAAGAGATAAACACAAAGAATCAGGCGAAATTAAAATGAATAAAGAGCTTCAAAGTCAGGTTGACCAGCTCCCTAACAAAGAAGCAAGCTTTATTCTTAATTCAATAACATTTAAGGGTTACACCGCATTTACCGAAGAAGAATTAATGAATCTTATCTGTGACAAGGTTGGAACCAGAGTTAACGTTGGAGATTTGGTCGGAATTACCAATATGGTAACCGAGTTTTATCAAAAACACGGCTATATTTCTTCAATCGCATATCTTGCCCCCCAAAAAGTTCAAGACGGTAACATCGTAATTAACATTATGGAAGGCAGATACGGAAACGTTGATATTACAGGAAACAAATGGAACAGAACTTCATATTTAAACAACCAATATTTGAAAGATAAATATATTGAGCCCGGAGCACTCTTAAATGTTAACGACATCAGAGAATCTTTAAAAGAAATGAACGCTTCAGGGTATATGACAGGCGCTATTTCACTTGAAGACAACGAAGAATCCGCCGAACTTACAGATTTGGAATTAACCGTAAAAGACAGATTTCCTCTCGACTTTGATTTCAGATGGGACGATATGGGTACCTCAACAACAGGTCTTAACAGAGCAATCTTCTTTGCGGGCTTATATAATTTAACGGGTTTTGGCGATCAGTTATATTCAACAACAACTCTTGCAAGACATTCAATAGGTCAAGGTGTTATGTATAGCGTGCCTTTGACGGCAACCAAAGAAACAAAATTGAATGTCGGCTATTCATACTCCGGCGCTTCAGTTGTCGGCAGCTTGGAAGATTTGGATATTGAATCAAAATCTCACAACTTGTTCTTCAGTTTATCAAGAAGATTAATCAAAACAGACAACTATAAATTATACGGCGATATCGGTTTTGATTTAAGAAACACAAACACAACATGGCTTGACGGAATTGATTTATATAATTACAGAAGCCGTAATTTAAAAATTAACTTATCTAACATTAAAGACGACTTTTACGGTAAATGGTTCGCAAATGTCGGCACTTCAGTCGGACTTGACGTGTTTGGCGCAACAGACCTTATGAACTTCGGTATGGACGTTCCCCCCGGAGTTAACAAACACAGCATTCCTTCAAACAAAGGCGTAAGCGTTAACGCCGATGTTGCAAGAATTCAGGTTTTACCGTTAAGGTCAACAGGTATCATTCAAGCAAGAGGTCAGTGGGCTTCAAGAGCACTGTTACCTTCGGAAAGAATGAGCTTTGGCGGTATGTCATCTGTCAGAGGCTATGAAGAAAGCTTCTTCATCAAAGATTACGGCGCAACTGCTTCTGCCGAAGTCAGATTCCCCGTTCCTTTCCTGAGAATGATGTTACCTGAAAAACTTAAATTTGTTGATGACAGCATAAGACTTGCAGGTTTCTATGATGTTGGTTGGTTCGGAAATATGCATGAACACGGTTCAGAAGGCCCTGATTATTTAATGTCAGTCGGCGGCGGCGCAATTCTTAAGTTAACGAGATATTTATCAGCTAACGTCTATATCGGCGTTCCTATCGGACACAAACCTGAAAATTCTTCAAACTTGAGAGTTCACTTCATCGTAACTTCAAACATTTTATAGTTTAGTTAATAAATAAAATAAAAACCGCTCATATTCGGGCGGTTTTTATTAATAAAAAGGGTATAATTTTATTATGAGAAAATTGTCGGCTTTAATTTCAATAATGTTGTTTATGGCGCCTTCCTGTTTTGGGATGAATTTTGGCATGTATAAACCGGAAGACGATTACGGCTTGATTGACGGCTTTAAAATAAATTTCGGTAAAGAAAAAGCTGAACGCAATAAGCTTATTGAAATCAAGAGCGAAATGCCGGGTGAAAAAGAAAGAATGGCAAAAGAAAAAGCCAGATACGAAGCGGATGAAGACAAAAAAGCGGACGATGAATATCAAATGTTTAAATTTATGCTCGATGACACAATTCCGTTTTAAATTTTTATAACAAATAAAAAAAGGCGCTTTTAATAATTTAAAAGCGCTGTTTAAAAAAAGGGTGCATGTGAAGTGAAGCCACCACTCCTCTCTTAAGATATTTGTTTCGGTTTTTGTTCGGTTTCTTCCTGAATAGCTTTATATTCCGCCTCTGCGTCTTCCACAATGGAAAGATTTTTCAAAATAGTTTTAAGCGAAAGAACACCTGACAAATTCCTTGCAATTTCATAATCTTGCGCCATATTTTCAGGCAAATTCCGATAAAAATTAATTTGAAATTCGTTTGCATACCTTTCATCAATTCCAAGAACCCTTAAAACCATTCTCAAGCGCTTGTAAAGGCAGGTTTTATATTTTCTTATTTTAGAAGACCAAAGCTGGTCAATGCCCCACATTTTAAACTGCATTGCAACGCCGGAAAGGTTTCCTGCAAAAGCGTCATCAGACAAATCAGGCACCATTGAAATTTGAAAAATAAAATCAAGAAGATGTTTAATTTGCCCCAAAACTCCGTCTATATTTGAATTTTTGATTATCCACTGCATATTTGCCCCCATTGGCAAATTTGCAACTTTATATTGATTAATTTGTTTAATTTCTTCTTCGCCAAGCTTTCCGCCGGTTACCGCCAAAATAGCGTTAGATATTGATTGAAGGTCGTCCGTATTGTTTGAAATCATTAAGTTGAGAGAGTCTAAAAGGTCTACTACCATTTGAAAATCGCCGTAAGCGTCATCATTATTTAAAGACTGTAAAACGGGAATTTGCCCCATATAGTGAGCTTTTTTAGATGTTAATACAAAAGAATTTGAATACCCGTCAAAAATATAAACATTGCATTCATCCCAAACGTAAACCCTTGTTTTATGATTTTTATTTTCGATGTAATCGTGGAAATATACTGCGCAGAATATGTTTTCTTCAATTGAATTATCCGAAACCATAAAAGTTCTCTCCGGCATTAACCTTTTGAATTTTATCGGGCAATTTTCAGATTTATCCGCATAAACAAGTTGGTATGCTATGCCATACGTTGCCATATCGCCGCCGAGGTGATAATCAAGTTCGTCCGTATAGTTGTGTTTGTTTATATCCAAAACGGTGTTTAAAATATTTTTCAAGTTTTGATGTAAAATGCTGTAAGAAGCCGGTTTTCCAAAGGTATATCCCGTTGCAACATCGGTTATATATTTTGCCATATTAACATTTATTGAATAATTCGGTCTGCCTTCGACAGCGTTTTGTTTAATTATTTGATTTTTTCCGTCGTAATAATTGCCCAACATCTGTCTTGTCGGCAAGATTGAATTTTTATACTCAATAAGCCATTCAGATACATTTTTGGCACTTATCGTTTTGTCATCCGCAATAATTTTATACATAATAACCTCCTATAAAGCCATTTTAGACTATTAAAAAACGGGCATTTTATAATGTATGAAAATCATTGCAAATAAAGGGTTTTAAGGGAAATTTTATTTTAAAATAAAGCCTCGATAAATTCTTCTTTGTCAAAATCTTTAATATCGGAGATTTTTTCACCAACCCCGACAAGTTTAACGGGAATTTTATATTCTTTGGCAATTGCAAGAACAATTCCGCCCTTTGATGACCCGTCAAGTTTGGTTAAAAACGCACCTGTTAAATCTACCGCCTCTAAAAAAACTTTTGCCTGAGAAAGTCCGTTTTGACCCAAGTTTGCGTCCAAGACCAAAATGCTTTCTATATTTGCGCCTGAAGCCTTTTTATTTATAATATTTTTCACTTTTTTTAATTCTTCAATAAGATTAAATTTGTTTTGCAGCCTGCCTGCCGTATCAATAATAAGAGTGTTATAGCCTTCATTTTGAGCTTTTTCAATCGCTTTATAAACAACGGCGGCTGTTTCAATGCCGTCTTCTCTTAAAATATCAACACCGGCTCTTTTTGCCCAAACATCAAGCTGTTCCTCGGCGGCTGCCCTAAAAGTATCCCCTGCCGCTAACAAAACTTTTTTACCTTCATTTTTCATTTTTTGCGCAAGTTTTCCGATACAGGTTGTTTTTCCGACACCGTTAACACCGACTATAAAGTATATGTTCAGCGCCTCATCGACAAATTTCAACTCGTAAGAGCCGGCATTGTTTAAAATTTCTCTGAAGTGTTCTTTTAAAAAATCTTTAACTTCGCTTGTTTTGATTTTTTTGTTTTTCATATCCTCAACAATAAAGGAAGCTAAATCAACACCCAAATCAGCCTTTATAAGGGCGTCTTCAACGTCTTCAAGAACAAATTCATCAATTGTTTCTTTTCCGGAAACAATATTTAAAATATTTTTAACAAGGGCATCGGATGTTTTTGCAAGTTTATCTTTAAAATCAAAAAAAGCGCCCTGTTGTTTGGTTTCAGAAGTTGCTTCTTTATCTTTTTTAAAGAAATTAAACATTCTCATCCACCACTTTTGCTAAAATTCCGTTTATAAAAGAGGGAGATTCGTCGGTTGAATATTTTTTTGCAAGTTCAATAGCTTCATCAATAACAACCTTAACGGGGGCGTCTTTTATATAAACAATTTCAGCTATTGCAATTCTTAATATGTCTTTATCAATTTTGAAAAGTCTTTCAATATCCCAGCCGATTGCATATTTTTTAATAAGTCCGTCAATTTCAGATTTTTTCTCTTTATATGTTTTGAAAATTTGCTCCACATATTTTTTAACATCAGACCTGTCAGACAGTATGCTTAATTCAGCCACTTCAAGCGCAGCAATTGTCTTTTCTGCGGAATTTAAAAGAACTGAAATTTTATCAGCCATTACATTCGTCATCGGAAGTTTAACGGGGATATTAGCTGCGTCCAGCGGTCTTTCAAGATTATCTTTATGATTGTTTTCATATTCATAAATATATCCTTGAATGTCAGATAACTCGCTTGTTACAAGTTGAAGTTCATCTTGCGAGTTGCCGATTAAAGTTCTTATGGAATTTAATACTATGTCTTTAAAGTTTAAATTTGAAGATTTATCTATATCTTTTCCCAATTGAGAAAATAAAATTAACGCTAATTCTCTTGAAGCTCGTCTTGCTTGCATTGATTTTTTCCTTTTTTATTTGCTATTACACGATTATAACTTAAACAAAATTTTTTGAATTAAATTTAAATAATTTTGCGACATTTTGTTTCTCTCCATTGCTTTTGCGGTTAAAAGCGCATTTTTCATTATATTTTCAGGGTTTTTCAGATTTTTTATTTCTTGTAAACTTTTCAAAATTTCTTCTTTTTTTGTTCCGCACAAAAAACCGTTTTTGTTATTTTCAATAACTCCTGACAGCCCAAAGTCCCTTGAACAGATGACGATACACCCTTTTGCCATGGCTTCAAGATAAACCATGCCGAAGGTTTCATTTTCGGACGGAAGAATAAAAACGGGCGAACTTTCCATTAAAGAATAAATTTCTTCTTTTGAAAGTTGCCCTAAAAACTTAATTTTATCTTGCGCAAAAAGACTCTTTGTAAGGTTTTTTAACCTTTTTTCTTCCTTGCCTGAGCCTGCTATATCAAGAGTTGCACCTTCTGTTTCAGAAACCGCCTTAATTAAATTGGCGAAATTTTTTCTTTTTATTAAACTCCCTGCCGATAAAATTTTGTATGGCATGGCATAAAAATTTTCAGCTTTTTTATTAATTTTTTCTTCGTCAATAAACGCAGAACTCTCAATTCCTGAGAATATAAGCTCTGTTTTGCCTTTGATATCAGGGATTATGTTTTCAATTTTATTTTTAAGCCAAATTGAGCGTGGCAAAACAAGAGAAGCTGATTTATACACTTTTTTCATTTTGGCTTTTAGAAAAGAATATTTAAAATCGGTTAAAACTTTGATGTCGCTGGCATGCACCGCAGCGGTATACGGAATATTTAAAAGTTTTGAAATTTCATGCGCAGCCAAAATTCCTGAAGGCATATGAGATAAAATTATGTCGAATTTTTCTTCTTTTTTTAAAAAATTGAATTGAGAAGGTTTAAAAAACGGGGTTAAAAAGTTTTTATTTATACATTTTATGCCATTCCATAAAAATTCTTTTTCCGGATAAATTTTCCTTCCCCTTATAAGAACATTCAAAATAACATTCGGTCTTAAAAGAACAACCTCGGCATTTAGTTTTATAAAGTCCTTGATAAAATTCAAAAGAACGGAAGGCAGACCTTTTTCGTTTTCATTAATCGGGCAAAGATCCGTAACAAAAAGAATTCTCATATGTTAACCTTATCTTGAAACAATTTTTGAAAAATCACATATTGAATTAAACTTATTTGATAATTTCGATAAAAGATTCAGGCGATTTGTCTTAATTTTTTCATCTTTATCCATAACGAGAACTTTGTCGAAAAATTTATTTAACGGCTCAATAAAACGTGCAATTTCAGATATATTGGCGTAATTAATTTCGCCTGAATTTTTTATTGCACTATATAAAACTTTTTCTTCTTCTTGAACAAAAAGTGTTTCGTCAACCTCATCAAAAGTTTTATGGCTTGCCGTAATTTTTAAAACTCTGTTAATAGCTTCCAAAACTGCCGATAAATCGGAAGCGTTTACAAATTTTTCAACCGCCTCAACCCTTTTTAACCAGTCATTAAGGTCATATAGCGGGTCTGAATTTTTACATGCGGCAAGAACATCGTTCGAATATGTTTGTTCATAAATAACGTTTAATCTGCCATATATAAAATCAACTATTTCACTGAAGGTTTCATTTTCAACTTTTATATCAAAAGATTTTGAAATCATTTCAATTGATTTTTTGATAACATCGTCCAAATTTAACTTAAGATTAAAGTTAATAACCGTTTTTAAAACCCCAAGAATTGCACGTCTTACGCCAAGAGGGTCATTTGAGCCTGTCGGGCGTTTTTTCTTTTTATCGCCCTGAGTTGACAAAAAGACCGCAGTGATTGTGTCAATTTTATCCGCAATGGAAACTATCTGCCCTTCCAATGAAGAAGGAAGTTCAGAATATGCGTTCAAAGGGAAATAGTGTTCTTTTATGCCAAGCGCCACATTTTCTTTTTCGCCTGATTTTAGAGCATAATTTTCGCCAATAAACCCTTGAAGCTCAGTAAATTCAAACACGAGTTTTGTCGAAAGGTCAGCCTTGCAAAGTTTGGCTGTGCGCAAAATGTCTGTCTTGTCGGCAATTTTAAGCAAATCACAAATATAAGACGAAAGCTCGGAAATTCTTTCCGTCTTATCAAGAAGCGTTCCAAGCCCCCTTTGGAAGGTCATGCCTGAAAGCGAAGGAAGTTTTTCTTCAAGACTTGTTTTAATATCATCTTCATAAAAGAATTTGCCGTCTTCAAGCCTTGCCGAAATAACTCTTTGGTTGCCTTTTTGAATGTTCTCAAGGGCTTCAGAGGAATTTCCCACAAAATTTGCCATTGTAATAAACTTATTTGACAGTTTCCCCGAATTTTCATAAAGAGGGAAATATCTTTGGTGCTTTGACATAACCGTAACCGTAACAATATCGGGTATTTGAAGGTATTCCTTTTTAAATTCGCATACAACCGGTATCGGAAATTCAGTTATATAAGTAACTTCATCCAAAAGGTCGTCGAGTTTTGAAAAGTCAATTTTACATGAAACTTCTTCCGCTTTTTTTATTGCAGAGTCGATAATCAGCTGTTTTCTTTCTTCGACATCGGCATATACGTTTACTTTTTTAAGAACATCAACATATTCAAGCGGGTTTTTAATTTCAATCTCTTTAATTTCGGCAAACCTGTGCCCTTTTGTCTTATTTGAAGCTTTTTTGTTAAAAATTTCAACATTCAAAACGTCTTCATTGAAAAGCGCAACGATGCCTTCAATCGGTCTTGAAAATTTTTCTTCAAAATAGCCCCATCTCATAAAGTGTGAGCCTTGAAGTTTCATAATTACAGGTTTAATATTTTCGGTTAAAACTTCTTTTGAGGTTTTTCCTTTTTGCTCAATTTTTGCAAAAATATAACCGTCTTTTTGATAAAGGTTATCAGGCAAAACCCCGTTTTTTTTGGCAAAACCTTCTGCCGCCTTGGTATAATTTCCGCTCTCATCAAGCGCAATTGATAAAATCGGGCCTTTAACGTCTTTTATAATATCGTCTTGTGAATAATCAAGCCCTTCTATAACAACAGCAAGTCTTCTCGGAGTTGCATAGGTTTTAATTTTTGAATATTTAAGCTTGTTATCCTCTAACAGTTTTTTAAAACCTGATTCAAGCTGAGCCTGTGCGCTTGGTATAAACTGATAAGGAAGCTCTTGAACTAAAATTTCCAGTAAAAAGTTATTATTTTCCATACCGCCCATTTTATTACAAACAAAATTCTGTGTACAGATTTTAGTTTTAATATTTTTATGCCTCGCCATAAAAAAACAGGCGCCTCTTCTTTTTATGGCGCCTGTTTCATTAAACTAGTCGGCAAGAGCCTTTTTAACTTCTTTTTTGTAAATTTCAACATTTGGTTGAAGAACTTCGGGAAGTGCCTCTGATAAAGAAGTCACATTATTTTCTTTCCTTCTTAAAAGATTTCCCGTATACAGAGTTTCAAAGTGTTTAAGTTCAATAAATTGAGCAATTGTTGTTAAATCAAGATTGTCAATTTCTATCACGGAAACAGGGTGCATATTTGAATATGCGTTTACAACTCCCGATAAAACGGCGTTTGTTGTTTTATCATCGGTTTTTACATAAACAAAAGTAAAGAAAGAGTCTTTATTGTTTACGTCAAGGTCTGCTTCCGCATTATAGTGCAAATACCCCGGACCAACGTTTGTATCGGTTGAAATTCTTGCCTTTAAAGATTCGTTTTTAAGTTGTTTTTCCCACAAAGTAGTTCCCATAAAAGCGTCCCCGAAATATTCGACAAAGTGTCTGTTTTTGCCGTTCGCTTTTGCTTCAACGTTGAAAATTGCCATTTTCATTGCGGGGTTAGAATTTATATCTTTTGACATATAAATTTTTTGAGCTTCAAGAGAAGATTTTAAAAGGGCTGAAACTTCTTCTTTTGAATAGCCTGCCCAAAAGAGGGTGAAAAGTGTAGCGTCATCCAAAATTGAAAATCTTCCGCCAACATCATCATGAACAAAGCCCGAACCTGAAAGTTCGCCCGCTTCCACAAGTCTTCTTAACTTGCTTTTTTCGCTTGAAGCGTCAGTCATTCCGATAAATCTTTCCGAAACATCATTTTTGTTTAAATATTTTTGCATTAAAGCTTTTGCACTGTTGTATGCGGTTGTGGTTTCAAGAGTTCCGCCCGATTTTGAAACAACTAAAAACATTGTTTTATCAAGGTTTAAACCGTCTGAAAATCTTTTAAAGCTAATAGGATCAACGGAAGAATAAAAATGAATGTTTTTGTCGCACCCAAGCATTTTTACCATAGATTCCGTTGTGTGTCTTGAACCGCCGATACCGAGAATTGCCAAATCGGTATATCCGCCTTTTTTTGCGTTTTGGCAAAGTTCATATAACGCATTTATGTTGTTTAGCTGTATGTTTTGTAATTCATTTATCCAATTCAAAAACTGTCCGCTTTTCCCCGCACGTGATTGAATATCTTCAATTGTTTTAGCTGCAAGTTCGTCGTATTTTGAAAAATCAACGCTCTGTGAAAAGTTAACGCTGACATTCGTTTTTTGTGCTGTCATCATTTTTGTTTTCCTTCTTTTTTGTGCTAACGGAAAACATTTTAACATAAATAATTTTTCCCATGCTTTTTTAAAAAGAAAAATTCACGTTATAATATAACTTATGGGTGATGAAGATAAGCAATTTGAAGCCTCTCAGCAAAAACTGAGAAAAGCAAGAAAAGAAGGTCAGGTTGTTAAATCTAAAGACTTTTCAACCGCTATTTCTTTGATTGTCATGTTTATGATTATATATGTGCTCGGACCTTTTATCTGGTCCCAAATTGCCGGTCTTTTTTCAAACCTTTACGAACAAATTCCAAACGCAAACTTTGATGAAATCGGGATACGCTATCTTTTGACGGTGACCATTGTTCCAACCGTATTAATAATTATTCCGATTATCTGTTTGAGCGCACTTATATCAATAATCGGTGATTTAATTCAAGTGGGGCCTTTATTTACAATGACCCCTCTTATGCCAAAACCGGATAAATTAAACCCTACAAAATATTTTAAAAACTTAATGAACCCGAAAACTCTGTTTGAACTTGTAAAAAACATAGCAAAAGTTGTAATTTTGGGGCTCATTGGCTGGTTTGTTTATATGGACCATTTTCCCGGAATTTTGGGGCTTGCCGTTGTTGAAAATGAATTTGCAACTTTGCATGCCTTTGGCTCACTTATTGTAGATTTTGTTTTAAAAGCGGGAATTGCCTTTTTAATAATTGCCGCAATGGATTACGGGGTTACAAAATGGAAATTTATGCAAGACCAGAAAATGTCTTTCAAAGAGGTAAAAGACGAATATAAAAACACTGAAGGTGACCCTCATGTTAAAGCGGCGCTTCGACAAAAAAGACAACAGCTTTTAAGACAGGCAATGAAAGATTCGGTTCCTGACGCCGATTTTGTTGTGACAAACCCCATACACGTAGCATGCGCACTGAAATATGACGCTCAAACAATGGATTCTCCCGTATTGCTTGCAAAAGGGGCTGAGCTTTTTGCAAAAGAAATAAAAGAAATTGCAAAAGAGCATGACATTCCGATTATTGAAAACCCGCCCGTTGCAAGAGCAATATACAGGCTGGTTGAAGTTAACAGACAAATTCCGCCCGATTTATATAAGGCTGTTGCGGAAATTCTTATTTTTGTATACAAATCAAAAAAAGAAAAGGCGGATAAAATCAAGGCGCAGATTGAGCAAGTACAGAAACAGCAAAAAATTAACGATGAAAAATATTTCAAAAATGAAAAAGAAAATTCTTCCAACTAATCTAAATAATTGGTTCTATTTGCAAATAAGGACAAAAAATTGTAAAATTTATATGTTATAGTGGCTTTTTATATCAAAATATGTCGACACAATCAAAACTAAAAGATTATATAGATATCATTCAAAAAGTGGCGAAGGTTGAATACAGAAGAATTCCCTCGCACATGGTTGAGTGTGAAGAACTCGTTTCAATCGGAATTATAGCTATTCAAGCGTTAATTAAAAACAAAACCGACGAACAGCTTGAAAAATATAATTCATCATATATTGCAACCGCTGTAAGGTGGGCAATCAGAAACGAGCTTAGAAACAGATATAAATGGTATACCCTGAAACATAAAAAAGATGATGAAGACTATGAAGGCGGCGAAAGTGAATATACTCAAGCCGAAGCTGTTTCGGGGCTTGATGTTTCTCCGACAAAAGTCAGAGAGGCTATTTATGAAACAATTTTGTCTATTGATTCAATTGCCAGCGCTTCGTCTGACAACGATTCGCCGTTTGATTTTATTAAAGATACCCATGCGACACCGGATGAAAATGCGGAAATAACAGAACTGGGACAAGTTATAAGAGAAGCAATCGCAAAGTTACCTCAAAAAGACAGAACTATCGTTGAATACAGATTTTACAGAAACATGCAAGTCAAACAAATTGCCCAAATGGTTGGACTTTCGAGTTCCAGAATAACCAGAATTGTCCAATCAAGCCTGAATACGGTAAGAGAATATCTTGAAAAAAGAGGGCTTTCATACTAAAACAATTTAAGGAAGGACAATAAAATGGAAACCAAAGAAATTCAAAAAATCGACTCTAATTACAAAAAAACAGTTTTGGACGCACTTAATGCCCTTGGTAAAAAAAATGTTGCTCTTATCTGTCATGGGGTTAGTTTTCCTGCATTAGAGGGCGAAAATACCGGTTTTGGAACTTATAATTCAAACGCCGCAAAAAAATTGTTTGAATTTCTGAGCGGAATGTTTAACGTAATTCAACTTGGACCCGACGGAAAAACCAAAGAGGGTGACCCTTCACCTTATACGGGAACGGTTTTTTCCAAAAACCCTTTATTTATTGATCTTAAAAGCCTGACTGAAGAAAAATGGCACTGTTTATTATCAAAAGAAACTTTTAACAAAATTGTTGACGGAAACCCCAAAAAAGGCACAAACAGAGCTGCATATTCATATGCAATTCAGGCTTATAAAACGGCGGAAGATGAAATTTATGCAAATTTTAAAAATTTAAAAGATAAAAAACTTGAAAAAGAGTTTAAACATTTTAAAAAGGAAAATTCATACTGGCTTGATAATGACGCTTTATATGAAGCGTTTTCAATAGAAAACGGCTCTGATTATTATCCGAATTGGAAATCTGAACTTGATAAAAATTTGTTTTATAAAGCGGATAAGAAACAGGCTAAAAAAAGAATTGAAGAAATAAGCAAAAAATATGAAGATGAAATTGAAAAATATAAACTTATTCAATTTATTACATCAAAACAATCTGATGAAACAAGAGAATTTGCAAAAGAAAACAATTTAAAAATGATTGCAGACAGACAAGTTGCTTTTTCAGACAGAGATTGCTGGGCTTATCAGTCACTTTTCCTTGAAGGGTGGTCTTTGGGTTGCCCGCCCGATTATTTTTCAAAAGACGGTCAATCTTGGGATTTTTCGGTTGTTGACCCTGAAAAACTGTTTGAAAAGAACGGTTCACTGGGGCCTGCAGGCGAATTGTTGAAAAAACTTTATTTAAAAATGTTTAAAGAAAACCCCGGCGGAGTAAGAATTGACCATACAGTAGGGTTGATTGACCCTTGGGTTTATAAAAAAGGACACAAGCCAAAAGTTGAAGAAGGGGCAGGAAGGCTTTATTCTTCACCAAACCACCCCGAATTATCAAAATATTCAATTATAAAAGAGGAAGATACGGATTCTGAATATAAACCTGATGAAGAAAAATGGGTAAAACAGTTAACCGATAAACAAATTGAACTTTACGGCGCAATGATTGAAAAAATTGTTATTAAAAGCGCAAAAGAAGCGGGGCTTGATAAAAGCGCAATCGTTGCCGAAGACCTTGGAACGCTGACATACCCCGTTGTTAAGGTTATGGAAAAATATAACCTTTCGGGCATGAAACTTGTTCAATTCGTTGTTGCGACGGAAGAAGACCACCCCTACAGGTGCAAAAATATAATTCCGAACTCATGGGCAATGACAGGCACTCATGATAACCGCCCCATAAGACTTTGGGCAAAAGATATGATAAATACGGAAGCTGATACTCCGCATGTAAACAACTTAATGGAAGATTTATACAAAGAGTTTGACGACAAAGACATGATTCGCCACAAACTTTACACTGATGATAAATTTCTTGCTTTTTCAAAACTCGTTGAAATTTTTGCATCAAGTGCGGAAAATATTCAGATTTTCTTCACGGACTTCTTTGGCATTCAAGAAACTTATAATGTCCCCGGAACTTCCGGAGATTCAAACTGGTCGCTTAGAATTCCCGATAATTTTGAAGAAGTATATTACAATAATTTAATGTCAAATGACGCCTTAAATCTTCCTCTGGCGCTTTCATACGCAATTAAAGCAAGAGGAAAAGCTTTTGTTGATAAAAATATTGAACTTCTTGAAAGATTGGAAAAATTAGCATAAATGAAAAATAAAATATTAAAATTTATTTTACTGGGTTTGTGCGCTCTTTTTATCCAAAACAGAGCGTTAGCAGACTTTTCGTTTAACGATATGGAGCTTAAATTTGCTCAGGTATCGGACATTCACCTTGCAAATCAGGGGGATACGACTTTTAAAGTTTTATCTCATTCAAAAGAGCTTTTAAATGCGGCGATTTTAGACATTAACAAGCTTAAAAACCTTGATTTTGTTATATTTACGGGTGATATGGTTGATGAGCCGACAAAAGAATCTTACAGAGATTTTCTAACCTCGGTTTCAAATTTAAATTATCCTTCCATTTTTGTTTTCGGAAACCATGACTCATACGGAAAAGAAGACAGAGAAGGCTTTTTAGATAAAAATACCGTTTTGAGCATTTTGGAGAGAAGCAATCCTTTCCAAAATTATGGCAAGGCATACTTTGCATTTTCGCCAAACCCTGAATATAGAGTAATCGTTCTTGATACAGCTGAAAATATGGAAGAATATTCAAACGGAGTTTTATCGGAACAACAGGCTGCATTTTTGGATAATGAACTTCAAAACAATACCGATAAGGTTATTCTGATTTTTCAACATCACCCGCTTATAGAGCCTTTTAGAAGCGCTGACCACAAAATTATCAACAACGATGAATATATGGCAATCTTAAAAAAATATCCGAAAGTTCCGATTGCAATTTTTACGGGGCACTATCATGCAACAAAAATTGTAACAAGAGGAAACCTTATCCACGCTGCATGCCCGTCGCTTGTAACTTATCCCAACGCTTTTAGAGAAGTTAAAGTTACAAACTTTAATGACAGGGTTATTTTTAATTTTATATTCCACGAAACAACCCTCAAAGATGTTCAATCTTTAAGCAAATCAGGTGTTATTGCCTCTGCGGTTTTACAGGGGCTTCCTTCGGACAGAAATGTCGAAATCGTTGTCAGAAAAGGATATGTTCCAAAAAATGAATTTTCAAAAAAAGAAATTAAAGAGAAAAAAATAAAAGAAAAATTAAAACGTCAGGAAGAAAAAATTCAGAAAAAAGAAGAAAAGGCAAAAGAAAAAGCTCGAAAAAAAGCGGAAAAAAAGAATAAAAAAGCAAACAAAACTCCAAAAGATGAGGAATAAAATTGACATTTAAAGTAAAATTCAGAGGCACAAGAGGCTCATACCCGACACCAAAAGCCACCCACCTGAAATATGGCGGAAACACAAGCTGTGTGGAAGTTAACGTCAGAGACAGGCTTATTATTCTTGACGCCGGAACAGGTATAATTGAGCTTGGCGAAAGCCTGACAAGGGAACATATTCTTTCCGGAAGCAATATTGATGAAAGAAGACCGATAAAGGCTACCGTAATTTTAAGTCATATTCACCTCGACCACATTCAGGGGCTTCCTTTTTTCTCACCCGAATTTTTAAAAACCACGAAGCTTGAAATATATGGACCTGATTCAGGTAAAGAAAAATTAAAAGACACAATTTCAAGTCTGATGTTTGATAAAAGTTTCCCCGTCAGTTTGGAAGAAATTCAAGGTTCTATAAATATTAACTCTTTCAGCCAAAGACAGGTTCTTGTTATTAAAGAAAACGGGGAACATATTTTATCCAACCTCACAGATTTCAACAAAAACGATACAGAAAAAAATGATATTGTTATAACGGCATATAAAACAACTGCACACCCGAAGAACGGTTGCCTTTGCATAAAAATTTCTTATAAAGATAAAGTGTTGGTATATGCAACCGACAAAGAATGTTATGTCGGGTCAGACAAAAAGTTTATCGAATTTGCATACGGGTGTGACGTTTTAATTCACGACGCCCAATATACTCATCAAGACTACATTTCGCCCGTCATGCCAAAACAGGGATACGGACATTCGACATTTAACATGGCAATTGAAACTGCCAAACTTGCAAAAGCAAAAAAACTCTATTTCTTCCACTATGACCCTAATTATGACGACAACATTCTTGACATGCTTGATAAAGATTTTAAAAACATGACTGTTGACTTTAATTTTTCTAAGGAAAATCTTGAAATTGTATTATAAAATTTTTTTAATAATTTTATGCCTTGCCATACAAATTCCTTCTTTTGCGGATCTTCATCAAACCTCAATAGTTTCACCTGTTGACGCCAAACATAATGCCCAACTGCACAATAATCTCGGCGCCACGTATTTTAAAGAAAAAGATTTTTTTGCAGCCATAAAAGAATATAGAATTGCAATCGGCATAAACCCTGATTCTCAGACCACTGCTACATATTTTAACAATTTGGGAAAAGTTTATTTGGTTTTGGGTGAAATTCAGAAAAGAAACGGGCTTCCCTTGCAAGGCTGGGACGATTTTTCAATTATGGCGCAAATTTCTTTTGAAGAGGCAATCTCTAAAGATTGCATGAAACTTGAATATTATGAAAATTTAATAAAAGCATATGAGCTGACCGGCATGAGCGAAACGAAAAAACAATATTTTTTAAATAATACGGATAAAAACCCTTTTAATGTAATTCCCGCCGCATTAATCTTGAAAAAACAAGGCAATGAGGAAAGGGCGAATATGCTTATTGACGATTTTGTCAGCAACAACCCCGATATTATAATTTCAAGAGATTTAGAAAAATTATTTCAGTCTAAACAAGAAAAACTTTAATTTTATGGCATAACATAAAATTAATCTTTGACAATCTTTTTTTCAATAACTTCTTTATTTTTATCAAGTTTCAAAACAAGGTTGTTTCCTTTACCGTCAGCATTATAATAAATCGCATCCGCCGTTTTGTCATTATGTTTTACAACATATGAAACCCTTGTTCCGTCAGGATTATAGAGCGTGGATTTATATGCACCGTTTGTTTCATAATCGGTTACAAGCCTTTGAACACCGTTTTCATGATAGTCTACAGCCCTTCTCAAACGCTTTTTCTTATCTCGAATCATTATCGATTTTTTTTGACCGACATCATTATATTTGATTTCCATTATTGAACCGGTCTTTTTTTCTATAACTTTTTCGCCAACTACCTTGTTATTTTCATCAAAAAACTGTGTAACCGTTTCTTTCTCTAAATCAACGGTTTTGACTGATTTTACTTCACAGTCAACAAATTCCGCATCTTGAAGTGAGTCATTTTCATCGTCAATATCAACGCCTGCAAGACCGTTTTCTTCAACATTATTTTCTTCTTTATTCAATTTTTTAACCCCGAAATTAAACTGTAACCTTGCTGCTTTTTATGGAAATCATTCTGTTTATTGAATTAAGCGCCCTTTTTGCAACGTCCTTATCAACAAAAACTTCGTTATTTTCGTTTTTTAAAACGTCCAAAACATCAAATAACGTATTATATTTCATATTATGACAAACAATTCTGTCATTTACAAGAACAAATTCTCTGTCTTTGTGTTGAAGCTTTAATCTGTCAACAACACCTTTTTCAGTACAGATAATATATTGTTTATAATCAGTCTTTTCAACATAATTAAAAATTTGGGTTGTAGAACCTATGAAATCGCCCAGATTAGCAACTTCGGGGCGGCATTCGGGATGTACCAGAACAACCGCATTGGGATATTTTTCTTTTGCACTTTTTATATCATCAGGCGAAATTCTAAGATGAGTGGGGCAATAACCCGTATATGAAATTATTTCAACATCCGGAAGATTTTTTTGAACCCAGCTTCCAAGATAACAATCAGGAGCAAAAAGAACTTTTTTAACCCCAAGCGATCTTACCACCTCAATTGCATTTGCGCTTGTGCAGCAAATATCACACTCCGCCTTAACTTCAGCGCTTGAGTTGACATAACAAACCAAAGGCAAGTCGGGGTATTTTGCTTTAAACTCTTTAACAAGCTTTATATCAATCATATCCGCCATATTGCAGCCTGATTTTTTGTTCGGGAGCAAAACTTTTTTGTTTGGAGATAAAATTTTTGCGGTTTCCGCCATGAAATAAACACCCGCAAAAACAATAATATCAGCGTCCGTCTGGCTTGCAAGTTTGCTTAAACCCAAAGAGTCGCCAACATAATCTGCAACTTCGTCAATTTCGGGGTTCTGATAACAATGTCCGAGTATAATTGCATTTTTTTCGCTCTTTAATTTATTTATCTCTTCTATAAGTTCTTTTTTTATCAATTTTGAATATATCCTCGGGTAAATTTTCCAAATAGTATTATAAAACAAAAATATTTAAATATCTCTATGATGAAATTGTTTTACGCCTTTTGCATAATCGCCGACTGTTTGACCTTCACCATAAAGCCTATATTTATAAATACATAGCCCCTCTAAACCGACAGGGCCTCTTGCAAGAGTTTTGTTTGTGGAAATTCCAACCTCGGCCCCGAAACCATATCTGAACCCGTCAGAAAATCTTGTGGATGTGTTATGAAAAACCCCCGCAGAATCAACCATTGTCATGAATTTTTCGGCATTTTCCGCTTCTTCAGTTAAAATTGAATCTGTATGGTGAGAACCGTATTTATTTATGTGTTCAATTGCCTCAGCTAAGGAATTAACGGTTTTTACGGTCAATATTTTATCGGAATATTCGCAAGAGTAACTTTCAGGGTTTTCAACAATTTTAACCCCGTTTTCAATTAAATGATTTTTTAATTCGTTCAAATAAGGATATTCCTTGTGAACAAGAACGGTTTCAACGGCGTTGCATGCTGAAGGATACTGAATTTTGGCGTCCAGCGTAACATTTTCAACCAGTTCTCTTTTTGCCGTTTTATCAACAAAAATATGGCAAATTCCTGAGGCATGCCCCAAAACCGGAATTTTTGTATTACTTTGAATGTATGTTACAAGCTTGTTTGAGCCTCTCGGAATAATTAAGTCTATATATTCATCCAAAGAGAGTAAAGATTTTATATCTTCATGCGAAAAGATAAGATTAACGGCTTCCAAAGGAAATTCCGGCGTTTTTTTGAGGGCGTTTTGAATAATTTCAAAAAAGGCCTTATTTGTGTTTTCCGCTTCGCTTCCGCCTTTTAAAATTACCGCATTTCCCGATTTTATTGCAAGCGAAGTAATTTGAACCATTACGTCGGGTCTTGCTTCAAAAATTATTCCTATTAAACCAATCGGACATGTTATTTTCTTTAAAACAAGCCCCTTATCAAGCTCTCTTGCCCATAAAACTTTGTTTATCGGATTTTCAAGGTTAATAACATCATAAACCCCTTTTATCATATCTCTCATCTTGTTTTCATCAAGTTTAAGGCGGTTAAATGTTGCTTGGGTTAATTTTCCCTCATCCACCTTTTTTTGAGATAAAATTAAGTCTTCTTTGTTTGCGCCGTATATTTTATCTTTATTTTCTTCAATTTCATGCGCAATATTTTTAAGAGCTTCATCTCTGAGTTTTATATCAAGATTATAAAGTTTCGTTTTTGCTTCATAAGCTTTTTTTACAATATCCGTAATTTCCGTCATAAAATCACCAAATTATCTTTGTTTATAGCGTCATCGCTTTGCATATACCCTAAAATTTGTTTAATATCGGAACTGTGTTTTCCTGAAATTTTGGAACATTCTTCGGAATTATAATTTGCAACCCCTCTTGCAAATTCAACCCCGTTTTCATCAAATATACAGACGACTTCGCCCGCTTCAAACTTGCCTTTAATAGCCGTAATGCCAATCGGGAGAAGACTTGTTTGCTTTTCAATCAAGGCAGTTTTTGCCCCGTTATTTACAAAAATTTCCCCTCTGACATTTGTTGCGTATGCTATCCAACGCTGTTTGGAAGAGAGTTTATTGTTCGATAAAAACAAGGTTCCGACATTTTCTTCTTCAAAAATTTTTCTTATTATGCCTTGAGTTAAGCCGTTTACTATCATTGCGTTTGAGCCTGAATTTGTCACGACTTTGGCAGCGTTTAATTTTGTTATCATTCCGCCTCTGCCGCCCAAAGAAGCGCCCGAGGCAAGTTTTTCAATTTTCGGTGTCACTTTTTGAACGACGGAAATTAATTTTGCGTCTTTAAATTCTTTAGGATTTTTATCAAAAAGTCCGTCTATGTCTGAAACCATAACCAGTAAATCGGCGTCAAGTTTACTTGCAACAAGGGCTGAAAGCTTATCATTGTCGGAAAAACTTACATGCTCAAGCTCTGAAGGCAAAATAACATCATTCTGGTTAATAACGGGAATAATTCCCGCCTCTAAAAGTCTTGAAAGAGTGCTTCTTAAGCTTAAATATCTTTTTCTGTTTGAAAAATCGTCCTCTATCAAAAGAATTTGAGAGATATTTATTCCGAACCTGTCAAAACCGTCCTGCCATGTTTCAATAAGCATGGGCTGACCGATTGAAGCCGCCGCCTGTTTATCCACAACGGTTTCCGGAACTTTCATCCCGAGTTTTTTAACGCCGAGCCCCACTGCGCCTGATGTTACGATTAAAATTTCTTTTCCCTGTCTGTAAAGCTTGGCAATGTCTTCAATAAAAGAATATAGTCTTGATAAACAAATATCGCCGTCTTCGTTTCTTAAAATATTTGTTCCGAATTTAAAAACTATTCTTTTTATTTTGGATTTGTCCATTACTTCACCTTAAAACCAACCAGCAAGGACAATTCCGTATGATTATATCCAAAAATGCTTGCTAAATCAGCATTCGTAACTTTGCCTCTAAAAACATTGACTCCGTATGCCAACTCTTGAATTTCTTTTATGGCGCTAAACCCGCCAAGCTCTGCAATTTTGGTAATATAAGGCAAAATTGCGTATGAATAAGCATAAGAAGAAGTTTTTGGCGTTAGAGAAGGAATGTTTGGAATTGCACAGTGAATAACCCCGTGTTTTTCATATACCGGATTTGTCAAAGAAGTAACTTTATCAACCGTTTCGACATTTCCGCCCTGATCAATTGCAACGTCAATAAGAAAACTTCCCTTTTTCATTTGTTTAACAACGTCTTCACTGACAAGCAGCGGCGCTTTTTGATTAGGCTTTAAGACAGCCGTAACAAGAATATCAGCCTTTTTAGCTTCTTCAAGAATAGTTGTTGAGTTGCAATAGTGGGTTTTTATTCCGCCATTAAAGACCAAATCAAGCATTGCAAGCGATTTTGAATTAATATCCAAAACGGAAACATCCGCCCCCATTCCGAGAGCAACTTTTGCGGCATTTGTTCCGACAACCCCGCCGCCGATTATAACAACTTTTCCGGGCTGAACACCGGGGACGCCGCCCAATAAAACCCCCGAACCGCCGTTTACCTGTTCAAGAAAATGTGCGCCCAGCTGAATTGCAAGTCTTCCCGCAACTTCGCTCATCGGTCTTAAAACCGGAAATTCTCCGTTTTTATCACGAATTGATTCCGCACAAATTGCGCAAACCTTTTTATCTATAAGGTTTTGAGTTAACTCTTTGTCAACGGCAAGGTGCATGTAAGAAAATATAATCTGGTCTTCTTTAAAAAGTTGATATTCTTCCTTTTGCGGCTCTTTAACTTTGACTATGATGTTTGCGGTGTTCCAAAGTTCTTCTTTGGTATCAACAATTTTTGCGCCCGCTTCAATATACATTTCGTCTGAAAAACCTGATAAAAGACCCGCCTTTTTTTCAACATAGACAAGATGATTATCCTCGGTCAAAATTTTAACCGAATCAGGGGTTAGAGCAACCCTGTTTTCATCTTTTTTTAATTCTTTTGGAACACCAAAAACCGAATTTAATTTCATAAAGCCGCTAAACCCTCATTATATCTTCTTTGTGCAAAAGAGCATCTTCAATTTCCTGAGTTATAAGCTGAATTGCTTCAATTTTATTATCGGCATTCGTGACGGGTCTGCCGACTACAATATAGTCAACGCCTGATTTTATAGCCATGGAAGGAGTTACAACCCTGACCTGATCGTTAACCACACTCCAAGTTGGTCTTACGGCAGGGCAGACAATTAAAAAATCTTCTCCGAATTTTTCTCTTATAACAGGCGCCTCGGATGCCGAAGCCACAACCCCGTTTAAGCCTGATTCAACAGCCGTTTCAACCAATCGTGAAACATATTCGTCAATGCTCATGTTAACATTTAACTCTTGGGTTAAAGTTCTTTGTCCAAAGCTTGAAAGCAAGGTAACTCCCAAAATGGTGGGAAGTTCCATTTCGTTTTTCTTGGCGGTTTCGCATGCCAATTTAACCGTGGCGCTCATCATTTTTGAACCGCCTTTTATATGAACGTCAAAAAAGTCTATTCCCCTTTTAACAAGGTTAGCGCTTGCCCTTGCAACCGTGTTTGGAATGTCATGGAATTTCATATCATAAAAAACTCTTGAGCCAAAGCTTTTAATCATTTCGCTAACTTCATAGCCGTAACTTTGAAGCTGCAAACCGACTTTAAAAAATCCGACATAGTCTTTTAGTTCAATAACAAGGTCACGTGCTTCTTCAATCGTATCAACATCCAGAGCTAAAATTATTCTTTCTTTAGCCGATCGGGGTTTTAAAATCGTCATTTCCCGTCCTCTTATACTATTTAAGGATATTTTAGCACACAAAAAGAATTTTTAAAAGCAAAAAAGCTTCCCCTCAAGAAGCTTTTTTTGACTAATATAAACTTATAAAATGAGCCGACAAAATCATTTTTCCTGTTCAAAAATTTATATCGCAACCCCGAAATTAGATAACAGTGGTTTCATCGACTCACATTATAATGATACTCTACCGTACATGGTATTTAATCGCCCGAAAGTATTAATTCAAAAGAATTAGTCATAAACCCTTTATTTTAGGGGATAACGGCGATTTTTGTATTTTGTATATTTTGAATTTTCTAAAAACCCAATATGCCTTATATAGCAAGGGTTTTCAGGTTTTTAAAATATTGTAATCAGTACAATTTATTCATTATTGTTTACAATTCGCCTTTTTAACGAATTATAAATTATGCCTAACCCTTTACAGCGCCTTCACTTTCGCCCTTTATAAAATATTTTTGAAGAACGAGAAAAAATGCAATTATGGGCAATATTGAAACAATTGAGCCGGCGGCGATAAGTCTGTAATTAGCGCTAAACGCCCCTTGAAGCTCGTTAATTCCGACAGGAAGCGTAAATAAACTCTGTTTTGTTAAAATTATGCTTGGCCATAAAAATTCTCCCCAGCTTCCGACAAAAGTAAAAATTGCAAGCACGGAAAGAGAAGGCTTTATAAGCGGTATAAGAATTTTATAAAAAATTTGAAACGAATTACACCCGTCAATTAACGCCTGTTCTTCAATTTCTTTCGGAATTGTTAAAAACGCCTGTCTTAAAAGGAAAATACCGAAAGCATTAACGCAAAACGGCAATATCATGCCCAAATAGCCGTTAAAGTCAGAAATTGAATCAACCAAGTTCATTTTTAAAACAATTATATACACAGGAAGCATAATCGCTTGAAACGGCACGGTGAGTGTAATTAAAACAAGAAAAAATATAAAATTTTTGCCCCTGAAATTCATTCTTGCAAGCGGATACGCAGCAAGGGCAGAAAAAATTAAATTTAAAACAACCGTGAAAAATGCAACTATAAAGCTATTTACGGCATATTTTACAATCGGCACCAGTTTTAGAACTTCAACAAAGTTATTAAATGTGGGTGAATGGGGTATTATTACCGGCGGATATTGAAATATATTTTCTTCAGCCCCTTTCATCGAGGTCGAAGTTAACCACAAAAAGGGAAGAAGACACAAAATGCACACAGTTATTAAAGTTAAATGAATTAAAAAACCTTTAAGGTGTTTCATAGCCCGTATTTTTCCCTTTCAAAACAGAGTATGTTTACAACCGAAAATGTCATGACCAAAAACAGCAAAACAACGCATGCAGCGCTTGCAATGCCTAAATCAAGGCTTTCAAAGGCTTTTTCATAAATATAATAGACAATCGTCTTTGTGGAATCGAGGGGCCCGCCTTTTGTCATGACATAAATTTCAACGAAAACCTTCAGGGCGGAAATTGAACTTATTGTTGAAACAAGGGCAATTGTCGGCAATAAATGAGGAACACTCACTGCCATATGTTTTTTAAACCCGCTTGCACCATCGATTTCAGCCGCTTCATACAACTCTTTCGGAACACCCATAAGGGCAGACAAATAAATCATCATATAATATCCGATTCCTTTAAAGATTGTCACAAGAGCAACGGAAACCATTGCAACTTTTGGCGACGAAAGCCAGCTTACTGGCGGAATATGAAAAATGCTTAAAAAATAGTTTAAAAGCCCGTCAGGCTGATAAAGCCATTTAAAAGCAATTGCGACAACAACGATTGATACAACAACCGGAATATAAATTATGAGTTTATATAAATTGGTAAATTTAATTTTTTGGTCAATTAAGATTGCTATAAATAAAGGAAAAATGACCAAAAAAGGAACGCATAAAATTAAGAACCAGAAAGTATTCAGAATTGATTTTATAAAAACTTTTGAAGATAAAATTGACGAATAGTTTAAAAAACCTGAAAATTGAGGAGAGCTAAAGTCTTTTGAATAATCATAAAAGCTCATGACCACCGTTTGAAAAAAAGGCACAAAGAAAAATATCAAAAGGCATAAAATTGCCGGAAATAAGAATAAGTATGGAATTATGCCAAATTTAACTTTCATATCTTTTAATAATACCCTAAATAGTTTTTTGTTGTAAAATAAATCTTATGAAAAGGATATTCGGGAGTTTACTTTTTTTAATATTTTTATCTGTATCGCCGGCATTTGGAGTGGAAGAAAAAACCATAATTAAAGCGGGAATTTCAAACACTAATTTTTCAACATATGAACATTCCTCTGCCACTTTTATTTTAAAGGGAAATTCTTCAATAATTGATATGGCTGATAACCAAAGAAAAAGCCTTGAAGAAGATTGCGGCGTATATGTCAAAATTAATGACGGAATTTTTTACCTTTACATAAACGGTGATGAAAAACCTGTTGAAATGAAAGGCCCTGTTACAATTGCGTCAAGCGATGTAATTTCCGTTAAAGAAATTACCCGTAAAGGCTCAATGGCTTCATATTCGGGTATTATCGAATTAAAAAGCACGAAACCCGACAAATTCAACATAATCAACGTTCTTGACATGCAAACTTATCTGAAAGGGGTTGTGCCGAATGAAATGCCGATATCATTCGGAATTGAGGCGCTTAAGGCTCAAGCGGTTGCCGCAAGAAACTATGCAAACAGACCTATGAATAATCATACAAATTATGATATATGCGATTCCGTAGCCTGTCAGGTTTATTTCGGGGCAAACAGCCAAACTTCAATATCAGACAGGGCTGTTGACGAAACAAAGGGGATATATGCGCTTTACGATAATGATATAGTTCTCGCCCTTTATTCTTCGGCATCAGGCGGCATAACGGAAGATTACCTTAAAACTTTCGGAAATTTTGTTGAAGACAAACCCTATCTTAAGTCTGTCTCAGACACCGAAAAATTAAACAGAATTAAAGAAGAAGACTATTTTAAAAATTCTCATCCGTCATTTGATATGAATTCCCCAAGACACAGGTGGAAAAAGACATTTACCAGAGAAGAACTTGAACAAACGCTTTCTAAAACCCTTGTCGAACAGTCAAAAACAGGGGCGGTTGAACCAAAGCTGCAAGATACGGAAAAATTTTACGGACTTGAAGATATAACCGTTTTAAAAAGAGGAAGTTCAAAGAAAGCTCTTGAGGTTGAAATTAAGGCGCTTTCAGGAAATTATACCGTTAAAAAAGAACTCCCGATAAGACGCGTCTTTAAACAAAACGGAAGTCCGCTGTATTCCGCCAATTTCGTTGTAGAAAAAGAATTTAACAAAAAAGACGAAGAAAAAGAAAACGAAGAAAAAAGCCAAGACACAATTTTTAGCACCTCTGAAAAAAGTGAACCCGCCCTTAAACTCAAAGAAAAATTCGGTAAAAAACTTCCCTCGTCTTTCACATTCTATGGCGCCGGTTTCGGGCATGGAGTCGGAATGAGCCAATATGGTGCGGGTTATTTATCATCTTATGGCATACCATACAATTTAATTTTAAGACACTACTATTCAAATGTTACGCTTGGCACAATTCCCAAAAAGGTTGAATACAACAATTTTGGATTAACATATTCACAAGAATTTTATTTTTCAAAAAATAATAAAAACAAAAAAAGTCTGTCTGTTTCAAAAAGTCCGCTTAAAAAAGAGCTTGAAGAAATTTTAAACGGAAAAGAAAAATCTAAATGCACTCTTATAATTGAAAATCATGATAAAGTTTCAAACATTGAATTTTTTATAAACGGATACTATTTCAGCCCGAATATAAGTGAATTTAAAAAGAAAATTTTAAAAACAGACATAACAAAATATCTTGTTGAGGGAAACAACAAAATTGTTTTCAACCCGCTAAAATTAAGTGACAAAAAAAAGTCTGTCAAATTTTATATAATTCTTGGAGAAGAAAATGAGTAAACCCGTACAAGAGAATAAAAACGAGGGTCAAGGGCTTCTAAAAGCGGCAAGCTGGATTGCTGTTATTATTTTATTATCAAAAATTGCGGGTTTTTTAAGAGATATTGTAGTTGCAAACTATTACGGCGCAAGCGTTGTGTCTGATGCTTATCTTTATGCCTACCAAATTCCCGCATTAATTCTTGTTATTTTGGGCGGGGTCGGAGGACCTTTCCACAGCGCAACCGTTGCGGTTTTTTCAAAACTTGTTAAAGATTTTAATTCAAAACCTGAGCCTGAAATTAAAAGGTTATTTAATACGTTTGAAACTTTTTCAATAATTTTATTTTTAATCGTGGCGCTTATTTGTTTCTTCTTTCCCGAAATTGTTATGGGAATTATAATAAAAGATAACCCCGAACTTCTCTCATATTCCGCCGGACTTTTGAAAATAATGTCCCCGATTATTGTTCTTGGCGCAGTCATCGGGCTTTATTACGGAATTTTGGTAACTTATAAATGTTTTATGCTTCCCAATCTTTCGCCTTCAATGTTGTCTTTGGGGGTAATTATCGTTCTTTTGATTACAAAAGGAGATAATACCGGTTTTTATCTTGCCATAGGGACGTTATTCGGGGCAATTTTACAATTTTTGCTTCAGGTTAAAACCGTCAGAAGGCTTGGATATGCCTTTAGGCCATGTTTTGACTTTTTTAAAAATAAAAATTTTAATGAAATTTTGGAACTTTTATTCCCCGCATTTTTAAGCTCAACTATCGGACAGCTCGGAATTTATGTGGATATGTTCTTTTCTTCCGCCTTAAAGGAAGGAGCATGGACAGCTTTTAGTTATGCAAACAGAGTGTTCCAGTTTCCAATCGGCATGCTTTTAACTGCAATTTTAGTCCCCTTGTTTCCTTTATTTTCAAGGCTTATATCCCAAAATGACCTTGAAGGTGTGCGCCATTATTATAAAAAAGGGCTTGGAACTTTAATTTATACGGGCTGTTTCCTTATGGTTTTAATCTTTGTTTTAAGAACCGATGCCATAAAACTGGCGCTTGAAAGAGGGGCGTTTAACAGCGAAGCAACCATTCTGGTTTCTGAAATCTTATTTTTTATAACCCTTTCCATAATTCCATACGTTGTAAGAGACAGCGCAACAAGGCTTTTTTATTCTTGCGGCGACTCGAAAACCCCGTTTTTAATAGCAATTGCATGTATTGTGTTAAAAGTTATTTTAAACTTCCTGTTGGTTAAAAATATGGGAATAAACGGAATTGCCCTTTCCACAAGCCTTGTAACGCTTTTCAACGCAACCATGCTGACAATTTTATTGAGAAGAAAAATAAGTATCGGGTATAAAAATTTAATTAAAAGCTGTACAAAAATTTTGTTAATAGGCGCAATTGTCTATATTATAGGCTATTTAACCGCATTCATTTATTCAAAATTCATCGAGTGGAACTTTATAACGGGGCTTATTAAACTTTGTCTTGTAACAGGCGTGATGACGCTCTTTTACGTTATTTTGTCTTTCATATTTAAAATTGAATATATGGAAGAATTAATTCAAAAAATTAAAAACAAAATCGGGAAAAAAGAAAATGTATGACAAAAAAAGTATTCTTGGCTTTGAAACAGACACCGTCTGGGGAATAGGCTGCCACCCTTTTAATAAAGAGGGGGTGGATAAAATTTATGAAATAAAAGGAAGAAACAGAGAAAAACCTTTAATTTTAATGTCGTCAAAGCTTGATTTTCTTTTGCCATATATAAAAAACATTCCTTCCTATGCAAAAGATTTAATAAAAGAACACTTCCCCGGAGCCTTAACTTTAATATTTGAAAAAACCGATTTTTGCCCCGATTATCTTACATCCGGCTTCAACACCGTCGGAATAAGGGTTCCCAATCATAAGGGATTTTATGGCATGGCAGAAAATTTTGAAGGAAAAGTTCTTGCAACTACTTCTCTAAATTTTTCTAACGAACCGCCCGTGGAAAATTATGGTGAGGCATACAAAAAATTTGGTGAAAAAATTACGGTAATAAAGCCCTTAGATGAAATTTGTTTGTCAAAAACCGCTTCCACCGTGGTTTTATGCACCGGCGAAGCACCAAAAGTTTTAAGGCAAGGAAAGATTTTTATATAAAATAAAAAGCCTGAAACTAATTTCAGGCTTGATATAAGAGAGAAATTTTCCACTAACCTATTGAGGATTAAACGCATTGCCAGACATGTCCATTTCCATCATGTTGGCTCCTAACAAATCTTCCCCTTCCATGGGATTTGTGTCTTCCTTATCTTTTTTCTGAGTTAAAAATGACACTTTTGCATCTTTAATCTCTTTTTTATCCAAATATGAATCTGAGTTTTTATCAATTTTATCAAACATTTCTTTTAGTTTTTTATAGTTTATCGTTGTTCCAGCTTCATCTTTATTGGCTTCTTCATATCTTTCTTTAAAGTCATTGAAATTTAATCTTTTTTTATCGTCTTTATTGTTGTTGCTGTTATCTGTATCCGTTTCCGTATCAGCTCCGCCAAATGAATAGTAGTCATCATAGTCTACAACTTCGTAATCATCATCATTATAAATTTCGGGCAATGTAATATTTTCACCATTTTTACCCGGCGAAAACATTGCTTCTTCAAAATCTTTATCAACTGATTTTAGAACGTCATTATCGTTTGAAGCATAAGGATTGTCCACACCTTGAGTGAAATTAAAAATACTTCCGTCAATTTTAATTCTTTCATTGCCGTCGAGATTTCTAATGTCATCAATATTGTTCTTTTCCGCAATTTCATTTAAAGCGGCTGACATATCTTTGTCTTGAACGCCTTTTTCTTTTAAGACATTTCTTAGTGTCGTAAAAGTAAAATTGCCAAATAATCCCTCTGTAGACATAATGTCCTTCTTTCGTCTCTCTTTTGTAGTGTATTGTGAAAATTCTCGTTCTCTTGTATATATAAAGTATTTATTTAATTTTTAATTGCCTTTTTTTAACATAAGTTTACAAATTTCATTTTGCCGAAAACCATGATAAATAAAAGCTTTGGTCATGATATAATCAGTGTATGGATTTTAAGAAGCTAACCGTTAAATTAATATTCTTAACATTTGTTATCATAATTTTGTGCTGCGGCTTTTATTTCGTTTTTTTAAAAAGCAAGCTTCAAAATTCTGTTGTTTATTATAAACAGGGGCTTGAATATTATAATGAAGGCGATTATCAAAACGCATATTACAATTTTTCAAAAATATACCCCGCTGACAAACTTTTTCTAAACGCAACATATAAAGAGGCAAAATGCGCCGATTTTTTAAATGACTATAAAACGGCGTTAAGAAAATATTCTGTCTTGGAATTTTTTATCAAAGATGAAAATATAACCCCTTTTATTATTTGGCGAAAAGGGAATATTTACCTGAGTTTAAACAACAAATTAAAAGCAAAGTCTGAGTTTTTAAAATTAAGAAAAGAATATAAAACAAGCGAATACGGAATAGCCGCAAATTATAAACTTGCCAATCTTGTTGATAATAAAAAAGAGTCTTATTTAATTGAATATTTGAAAAATTCACCGAAAGGAAAATTTTCAAAAAACGCAATTGACCTTATTTTAAAAGAAAAAAGTTTTCCGACTTCAAATGAAGATAAGATAACAATTGCAAAAGCCATGCTTGAAAATCAACAGTATATGGAATGTATAAAGGTTTTAAAAGCCGTTCCGATTAATCTTTCTTGGGTTTATTTAATTCAGGCGCTTGATAAATTAAATTCTCCCGAGAATATAATCAAAGTCGGCGCAAGCGGAGTCTTGTTTGATAATTCCAACATTGATGAAGAAACGCTTGAAAATGCAATTTCAATTTATATAAAAAATGTTCCCCAAAGCGGCGAAAAAACTTCAAGGGAAATTTTTGAAAAAAGCATGGACAACAATACAAAAGGGGTGGCGTTATATAAAAATATTCAATATTCAGAACCAAAAGCGGCATATCTTAAGAAAAACAAATTTTATGAAAAATTCCCGTCTTCAAGGCATGCTCCCTACGTTTTATATGACCTTTTTATGGAAAATTTGATTTCGGGCAAAAATATTCTTGCGCTTAAATTCGGAAAAATATATTTAAGTCTTTATAACAACAGAGAAATAACCCCTTGTGTTTTATACTTTACTTCATATATTAAAAAACAACAGCTTGACCCTTCTTATAAAGAGAGCGCATACGAAATAATCGAAAAATACCCAAACAGTTACTACGCTTTTCTTTCATATAAAAATTTAATCAACCCGAAGTTTTTAACCTTAAAAAAACCTTTTGTAACAAAAAAAACTTATATAGAATTTCCTTACAAAGAAAATAAAAGGGTGGAAAACTTTTATGACAATTTTATTAATCTTCAAGATTTTTCTCCGTTTGATGATTTTAGAATTCAAGATTTAACAATAAAGTCATGGATAGAATATAAAAAGGGAAACAGGGCTCTGTCAAGCGTTCTTGCAAGAGATTACATCATAAATAGCGAAAAACTTCCGAAAAGGTCTGAAGCTGTCTGGAAGCTTGCATATCCTGTTTATTACGGAGAAGAAATTAACCGTTATTCAAAAGAAAGAAATTTAAACCCTTATTTAATTTTGGCGCTAATTAAAGAAGAAAGCCACTTTGACCCGAATATTGAAAGCGCTGTCGGGGCTGTCGGTTTAATGCAAGTTTTGCCTTCGACGGCAGAAATGGTGACAGGAAGCCTTTTTGCCAAAAGTTCTTTAAAGACGGAAGATTTAAATATAAATGTCGGAACAGCTTATTTTAAATATCTTATGGAAAATTTCTTAAATAAAGAGGAACTTTGCGTTATATCGTATAATTCCGGTCCGAATGCCGTAAAAAGGTGGATAGACAAAAATAATAATATCCCGTTCGACATTTTCGTCGAAAAAATTCCCTATAGTGAAACCAAGACCTATATTAAAAAAGTTTTTGGGGCTTATTGGAATTATCTTTTAACTTATGAAAATATTAAGCTTTAATTTTATTTTATTAAAGACTGTATTTCTTTAAAATTAGGGTTTTTTGACCCCCTAAGCCACATAAAAAGAACTGTTTCCAAACTTGGGGTCATAATTCCAAAGTGTCTTAAATTTTTAAGGGCTAAAAGCCTTTCTTCATTGTTTCTTGAATAAGATATATCACTTACAACAAAAACTTCATATCCCTTTTCTTTAAGTTCAAGCGCCGTCTGAAAAACGCAAATATGCGCCTCAATTCCAAAAATTACGATTTGTTTTTTGCCTGATTTTAAAATTTCATCCAAAATTTCTTTTTCACTTGCAAGAGAAAATTGCGTTTTTTCAAAAATTTTGACATCCTGCGGAAATTCGTTCCTAACAGCCTCAACCGTTGAGCCAAGCCCCTTTGGATATTGTTCCGATACAACTGTTTTAATTTTCAAAATTTTTGCGGCTTTAACAATTTTTTTAGCGTTTTGCTCAGCTGTCTCCTTATTTTCTTTGAGCATGCCCGTAAGTTTTTCTTGAATATCAACAACCAGAAGTAACGTATTTTCGCTATTTAACATTGTTTGCCCCCGCTTTTACACATTTTTCATTATATGTTAAAATTTTCTCATGCGAAAGATTTTAACTTTATTTTTCATTTTGTTTTTATCCATAGCTTCCGTTGAGGCTAAAAACGTAAAAACCGAATGTATATCTGCCGCCGATGAAAATTCGCCGTCAGATTATATTTATGCGAGAGTAACTAAAGACACTTCTTTTTATGAAGGCTTGACCCTTCAAAAAGGGGCAATTATTGAAAGCAAAATTCTTAATTACACAGGCGCAAAAAGAGGCAAAAGGAACGGATATTTTACTGTTGAACCCGTTAAAATTACAAACGGCGAAGATATTATCGAAATTGAGGAAGGCACTTTAAATGCAAAAGTGCAATATTATAAAAAGCCCGACTACAAAAAGGCGGCTGTTGAAACGGGCATAGGGGTCGGGGCTTCTTTTGTAAAGGGCGGAAAATATGTTGTCAAATTTTCGGAAGGCGTAATAAAACCAAAAGAGGGAGAATCGAGAATTAAGTCCGGTTTTGAAAATTTATATGAAAATTCCGCTTTGTCTTATATGGGAAAGGGCAAAGACCTTAATTTAGAAGAAGGAAGCACCCTTATATTTAAATTTTCAGATTTGGATGTTCCGAAATGGAAAGTTTGGAAAAGGTAAATAAATTTTTTCACGGGTTTTATACAAAAGTCGAATTGTTAGGGAAAATAAATGCAAGTTAACAAAATTGATTACACAAAAAACAACGCAAGGAATTTCTTTGCCAAAAATTCTTTGTCTTTTGGTAAAGAACTTAAAGAACACAAAAGCTGGGGCGGGGTAATTAACCCTGAAAATAAAAATGTAAGTTTTAAACTTTTTACATATCCTGATGCAAAGAGTGTAAGTGTTGTTTTGGAAGATAAAAATGACCCCGATTTAACCAAAACAATTGAGCTTGAAAACAAAGGTTCAGGCGTTTTTTCCAAGGGCAACATAAGCTCTGAAATTGCAAAAAACGGTGATTACTATGAATATTTAGTTACAAAAAATGACGGTTCGATTGAAAGAATAAAAGACCCGTATTCATTTAAACAAGACGAAGTGAACGGACCTTCTTCTTTATATGACCAATCTGAATTTAAATGGAAATATGACAAAGCTTGGAAAACAAACCCTGAAAGAATTACAAGAAACGGCAAAAAATCTTTAAGGGAAGCAAGAATTTATGCTCTGAGCCCTGACACAATCACGGATAAAAGAAGCTATCAAGGCGTTAAAGACAAATTAAAAGAAATTAAACAAATGGGCTTTAACACTGTTGAAATTATGCATATTGAAAATACGTTCAGTTTCAACTGGGGATATGACGGAGTAGATAAACATGCGCCAAGTTCATATCTTGGCGGCCCTGATCAATTAAAAGATTTGGTGGACAGCATTCACAAAGAAGGCATGAATGTCGTTTTTGACGTTGTTCCAAACCACCTCGGGCCTGACGGCAACCAACTCGGAAGAAGCGGTGTTTATGTTAAAGGTCCTAATTGCTTTGGTGATGCCCTTAACTATGAAGGAGAAAACTCTGAATATGTCAGAGATTATATGATAAACGCAATGTTAAATTGGGCTGAAAATTACCACGTGGACGGACTTCGTCTTGATATGACAAAGTATATGAATTCCGATTATACATTAAAACAACTTGCCGCAGAAATGAATTATCATCATCCTGAAGTTTTTTTGATAGCGGAAGACGGCAGAGGCGGAATAAGCATAGACGGAAACGGACATTTCTGGCCGAATTTGGAAGAAGTTCATGACAAAAGAATTACAAGCCCCATAAAACCCGAAGAATACGGTAAGGGGCTCAGCCAGAAGGAACATGCGGAAAAAATTCGCAATATTATAAACAATCAATCAAACATTTCAAATCTTGGAATGGATGCCGAATGGGATTTTAATTTTTACCATGAAATGAACGAGTCTTTATATTTCCCAAACACCGAAGGTCTGATTAAAGCTGTTTTGTGTTCGCAAGGGAATGTAAAATATATATCAAGCCATGATGAAAAGGGAAATTATGAAGGAACGGCTAAAATTGCGAAATTAATGGTTCCGAAATTAATGCTTAATGACAGCATTGTTTTAAGCCATAAAGACATTGAACGTGCAAAAGATTATGCAGCGCTTAAAAATCAATCTTTTGAAAGCGCCCTTCAAACGGTTTCATTCCAAAAAGCCCAATTTGTTTCAGAGGCGCTTGCCACAAAATATCAAAAGGGAGAGCTTGAAAAATATAAGCCGAAACCCGATATGTATTATGAAGACAAAGAAAAACTCGCCAAAATGTTCAAGGAAGAAGTTGCCATTCCTTTGGGAATAAACGCTTCAAGCAGAATTTCATATAAAAGAATTGAAAAAGCCTTCAAGGAATCTTTTGAACAAACAAAAATGGCAATGGCTTTTACATATGGTATTTCGGGACCAAAAATGGTCTTTCAGGGTGATGAAAATATTGACATGACTCCGTTTAGATTTTTCAGAAGATTTGAATCTGTCCCCTTTGAAGATTACCTTTACACGGAAAAAGGATATGCGCCCGCAGAATCGGCGCTTGAAGAATCAACAATGGGGAAAATTCAATATTCTAAAGAAGGTCAAGCTTCAATGAACAAATATAAGGCGCTTGTAAAAGACTTAAATACCCTAAACAAAACAAATGAAGCGCTCCAAATCGGCTATATTGATGAATCATCCATAGTTGACCATCCAATGTCATGCGTTGTGGGTTTTAATACGAAATATGATAATAATGAAATTTTCTCAATCACAAACTTAAGTGATGTAAACTACAGCGAAGACAACGATAACGAATATTACATAAAATTTCCGAGAGGAAAATGGGCTGAAATTTTAAACACCGATGATAAGAAATATGGCGGAACGTCGGAATACAAAAACAGAGAGGGAATTGTCGGGGACGGACATTCAAATAAGCCTTTAAACATTGCGAAATATTCAACGATATACTTTAAAAGAGTAGGGTAAATAAAAAGCTCCTTTTAATAAGGAGCTTTTTATTATTAAATTAAAATTATTTTTTATCTTTCTGTTTGCTTGTTAAGAACAAAACTTCAGTGTTAGAGCCCAAACCGTCAAGTAAAACATCCGCCATGGTTAATTCTTTTGGCGCTTTAATAGTTTTCTTTGTTTCTTTAGCGGGAAGGCATGACTTAAAAGCGTTAACTATTAATTTGCCGCTCATTGCAACCAAAGCGCCGATTGCAATAAAATATGTCAAAGGTCTTGAAGCCTTTGCCGCATTTTTAATGTTATTTATTTCGGTGTGTTTTGCAGCGTTTCCAACATCAATAACTCTTGCGGCAAGACCGCTTACGCCGCCTTTAACCTCTTGAGGAAGAGTTTTTAAATATTCGGGAAGTGTCTTTGGGTTATTTGCAATTGAAAAAGCTCTGCTTGCAAACTTTTCGGCAACTTCTTTTGAAACAGAAAGCTTGTTATTTTTAATTTCATCAAGAATAACTTCGGTTTCTTGTTTTCTGGCATTTTTTACAATTTCGCCTATTTCTTTCATTTTGGAAGAGCTTAAGAAAACATCATGTTCTTCCGCAGTAAGAGGAGCAAAATTACGCACAACAGCACCGCCGATAGCGCCGATTACGCCGGCTTGGAGCACGCCTTTAGAGTTGTGTCTGTGTGTTTTTTCTTGTCCTATACTGTTTACTCTCATATTTTCCTTGTTCACACGATTGCGCCACACCTTTACCTTTTTGGGGTAAAAGGCATGGAATAACCTTTAATATTTTAGTAATAATAGATGCGAAATTTGATTTTACTCAAAGGCAAATTGCCTTGACACCGAGCTATTTCTCAAATTTTCAACAGTTTATCATAATAAAAATAATTTGTCAACACTTATTCGTAAATAAAATTAAGTTTAAGGTAATTATTTCCTGTCAAGCTCCAAAAGCTTCTTATAAAGAGCCAGTTGCTCCTGAGATAAATTTTTTGAAATAACAATCTTAACTTTTAAGTGTAAATCGCCAAAGCCACCTTCTTTTTTTGGAAGCCCAAGCCCTTTCATTCTTAAATTCAACCCCGAACTTGATTTTGGGGGAATTGTTATGTTGAAATTGCCATGAACGGTCACAACTTCTTTTTTAGTGCCCAAAGCTGCCTCTGCAGGTGTAATTTCCACTTCTTTTGACAAATCTGTGCCGATAACTTCATAAGTCGAATCTTGAATTTTGACAACAAGGTAAAGGTCTCCTTTGTTTCCGTATGTATCTTGTTTTCCTTCGCCTTTAAGCCTTATTTTTTGACCTTCTTTACAGAATTTCGGAATATTAACGGTAAGATGTTTTGAAGTTTTTTCAATGCCCGAACCGGCGCAGTGAGAACAGAAAGTCCTTGAATTTCCGTTACAATAAGGGCATTTTCTAAAATCGTTTATGGTTATGCCTTTTGTTCCCGATATAAAAATATCGTTTACGCTTAAAATAATATTTTGGGTTATATCAAGATTTTCAGCCGGTTTTTGCGCCCTTTTTGAAGAAGCCCCGCCGCCGTAATTTGCCCTTTCAAAGCCGCCCATATTGGAAAATCCGCCGAAATTTCCGCCGGCATTTGAGCTGAAAGCTTGAGAAAAGCCGCCTTGACCTTGTTTATTCATTAAATCTCCGAAAATTGCAGAGAAAAAGTCTGAAAAGCCGCCAAAACCGCCTTGAGAATATGAAGCGCCCGATGAAAAGTTTGAAAAATCAAAGTTACCGAAATTAGGGCTGCCCGTAAATTCAGCGCCGTTTTGCCATGAAGAACCAAGGCTGTCATATCTTTGACGTTTTTGTTTGTCGCCTAAGACTTCATAAGCTTCGTTGATGTCTTTAAATTTTTCTTCAGCCCCTTTTTCTTTGTTAACATCAGGGTGATATTTTCTTGCAAGCTTACGGTAAGCAGATTTAATTTCCGCTTCGCTTGCCTCTTTTTTAACGCCTAAAATTTCATAATAGTCTTTATATTTCATATTTTTATCTTAATCGAAAAGAATAAAAAGTCAGGTAAAATTAATAATTTATTAATTATTTTTTATATCTTTTTCCGTCGACATCATGTACGTTTTCAATTGCTATAAAAGCGTAAGGGTCAATTTTATTAACCGTTTCTTTAATTTTTTGAATTTCAAGTTTTGTGATAACACAATAAATCATTTTTGATTTTGCGCCAGAATATCCGCCTTCCGCATTGAGATAAGTCACGCTTTTATCTAAGTTTTTCATTATTTCCCGTCCGATTTCATTATATTTTGAACTTATAACGAAAACAGATTTTGCCTCATTCAAGCCCTGAAGAACAATATCAATAACCCTGTATGCAATAAAATATGTAATTGCGGAATACATTGCTTTATTGGGCTCATAGACAAAGCCTGCAAGAATGAAAATAAAAATATTAAAAAACATTATAATTTCGCCAACCGAAAACGGAATTTTTTTTGCCAGATTAATTGCCAAAATTTCCGTCCCGTCAAGCGAAGCGTTGTTTTTCAACACAAGTCCGACTCCTGTGCCAAGAATAATTCCGCCGAAGATTGCGGCAAGAAGCGTATCTTGAGTAAAAATATGACCTGTTTTAAGAAACATTTCAGAAAATAAAGAAAGGGCAATAACGCCATAGAACATCAAAAATACAAACATTTTGCCGAATTTTTGAAACGCAGATAACACAAACGGCAAATTTAAAACAATTAAAAACAGCCCCAGAGGATATTTTGTTAAATAACTTGCCATGATTGAAATGCCGACAATTCCCCCGTCGATAACTTCGTTTGGAATTAAAACACATTCGAGTGAATAGGCGGCAATCATTGTGCCTATTGTTATCCAAAACATTCTTATAAAGATAAGTTTCAAAGTTTTAAAATTCATAAGACTTATGCTACTATAAACACATGAAAAAATTAAGTATTTTATTATCAGTGTTTCTGTTCCTTTTAACAGGCTGCACAAAAGAAACAGAAACCGCAAACCTGTTGGACGACATTAAGACAAAAGAAAAAATTGTTGTCGGAATAAAAAACGATTCCAAACCTTTTGGCTTTGTTAAAGACGGAAAATTTCAAGGTTTTGATATTGATATTGCAAAAGAAATTTCAAAGGAAATTTTTTCTTCAAATGATGAAAAATATATTGAATTTGTCCCTTTAAATGCCTCGGAAAGAATTAGCGCCTTAAATACCGGCAAAGTGGATATTTTGGTTGCAACATTGAGCATGAATAAATCAAGAGAAGCAATCATAGATTTTTCAAACCCTTATTTCGTTGCCGGACAAACACTTATGGTGGCAAAAAATTCTCATATAGGCTCAATTGAACAGTTAAACAACAAAAATGTTGCTGTTGTTCTCGGCACAACAGGCGAAAAAACCTTAAGAACACTTGCTCCCGTTGCAAATTCCGTCGGCGCATTTAATTATCATGAAGCTTTTAATATGTTAAAAAACGGTCAGGTTGAAGCCATTCTTGCAGATGACAGCCTTTTATACGGAATTTTGTCGGAAAACAAAAACTATAAAATTTTAAATTCCAGATATACTGAAGAATATTATGCCGTCGGAATAAGAAAATGTCCCGAAAACAAAGAACTTAAAAAACAAATAAATCAAACCATAAACAAAATTCAAGAAAATGGCAGAATGGCTCAAATTAAATCAAGATGGATACCCAAAAATAAAATTAAATAATTTGAACCAAAAGACCCGTTAAATATCCGACAAAAACAAGAAGCGCAAGAATAAACGCCGTATCTTTTTTGTCTTTATTATTTTTCAAAAGAACCAAAAGCCCTATTCCGCCGTTTGTCATTAAGCCTGATATCAATGCGCCGAAGCTTATTGCTCCTTTTATAAACATTAAAACAAGCCCGACTGATATTGCACAATTCGGAATTATACCGATAACGGAAGTTAAAAGCGGGGTAAAATATCCGAAATTGGTTTTTAATAATTGCAAATTAAAAAAGTCAGATTGTTCAATCAGCCAATTTAAAATAAGGGTGATAACAAGAATAAAAACAAAAATTCCAAGCGTGTGCTTTATGGGGTGTATTAAAAAATCTGTTTTTTTGTGGTCCGTAATTTCATGATTACAGCAACCTTCAATATGAATTTCATCGGCATTGTTATCAGGTGTTGTTTCATTTTTTGAAAAACAATCAACAATATATCCGACAGGAATTGCGACAAAAAGTTTAATTAAAATCAAAGGCAAAAGATAAGGGAAAAACTTGGGATACATTAAAAGAACGGGAATGGCTTCATCACTTGTTGCAAGATACACGGCTATGATTGTTCCTCTGGTTATATATTTTTCCGTATAAAGAGCGCTTGCAACAACACTGAACCCGCATTGAGGAATTGAAGCGGCAACAGAACCGATTACAACCCCTTTTGTTTTCAGTTTAAGCATAAAGTCTTTTACTTTGTTTGCAAAGTAGTGTTCAAAAAGCTCAATGAATAAAAACACCAAAAACAGGAAAGGAATTGTTTTAATGCTGTCTATAATTCCATCAGACAACCACTCCGGTAAATTTATGTTTAAAAAACTTTCTAACATACAAATTCTATTCTATAATATATATTTTTTTGTTGCAATAAACTTTAAAACTATTATCATGTAAAACTATGAGCTTTAATGCAATAAACTTTATTATAAGCACGGTTGGCGCAACCGGTCTGAATAACACACAAAGACAGGGCGTTAACCAAAATGCGTTTAATAATGTCAAAGAAAATTTTGTTAATTCAAATTCAAATTCTTCTTTGATAAATAACTTTCTTCAAAATGCACAAAATAAAACAGAAACCGGACTTTCCGTTTTAAATCAAAGAATTATATCAACGGTTGAAGTTGAACAACAGGCAAATTATATAAAAGATTTATTGAACCTTCCGAGAGATTTCCAAGACTTAATTCAACAAATCCAACAAGGAAACACAAATTTGTCTTCAATGAAAGAATTGAGCAAACTTCTTGTAAACGGGAAAATTGATTTAACCGCACTTGCACAAATTCTTTCCGATAACTCAAAAGAAGCCGTTCAAAAGCTTATGATGACAATTATGTCCGTTTCTAAAATGGGGGCTCAAGATGTTAGCCAGCTTAAAGAATTAATGGGACTTTTTTCAACGGCGGGTGCAAATTTAAGTTCCGAACAAACGGTTAAAAACCTTCTTTTGCTTTATTTGCCGTGGCTTCCTTTGTCACAAAGAAACGATTTAAATCTTGATTTTGAAATCGGAATTAACGATAAAAACAGCGGCTCAAATCAAGGCGGTTCAAGCGAAACCATAAGAATTATGATTCAAACCGCAAATTATGGGAATATTCTTGCTACTCTTGAAATTTCAAACGAAGGAAATGTTGATGTAATTATATCCGCCACGGAAGATTTTCCCGAAAGAGAAGTGATTGAAAAATTAAACAAAGAAGGCAAAAAATCAGGCTTTAAAACAAGTTTAATTGTTCAAACACAAAAAATTGAACACAAGGCGGAAGATAAAACTCAAGATGTTCAAATTACAACATCAGATTATGTTTCCCCCAAATTAATTCTTGCTGCGCACTCTTTAATTAAAATCATAATTGATATTGACTCGAGAAATTTTATCATTAATGAAGAAGAAGAAAATTAATTTCTAGTCCGTTTATACTATTTTCTTTTATATTTACTAAATTTATAAAAGAAAAAACCGTGTCGAATTATATAAAGGTGTATACGAAGGGAAAAACAATGCTTCTTCAAGGTACAATTTCAAACAGCCAAAGAGGGCTTCACGATTCAATCAGTGCAATGCACATGCAAATGGAGCTTATGGGAATAAGCAATGCCAATGTTCAAGGCTTTGATAAAGTAGGATATCAAAGAAAAGACCCTGTAGTGTCCTCATTTGCAGATGTAATCGGGGTTCACGCCCTTTCGGAAGCTGTTGATGATAAAGTTGGAAGAATTGTTGAAACTCAACATCCGCTTGATTTTGCGCTTGCGGATAAAGGATATTTTCAACTTTTAAACAAAGACGGTTCAATTGAACTTACAAGGGACGGGCGTTTTAAAATTAACGAAAAGGGAGAACTTTTGGGGCTTGAAGACCAAAAAGTTTTAACTCGGGGAGGAAGCCCTATCGTTCTTCCCTTCATGCCTGAAGAAGCAAAAGATATAAAAGTTGATAAAAGCGGAAAACTCTTTGTCTATAACAAAGAAACAAGAAAACTTGATTTTGTCGACACAATAGGGGTAGTTTCTTCAGACGGTAAAACGGTTCTTGAGCCTGATGTCAAACAGAGCTGTCTTGAATATTCAAACGTTAGTTTGGCTCAGGAATTTTTGGAAATGCTTCCGTACAGAAAGAATTTTGACGCTAACAGACAGCTTTTTATACTTCAAAATGAAGCGCTGACAAGCGCAATACAACAACTTGGAGGGTCATAGTTAAATGCCTTGCGGATATAATTTACAGGGAATAATAAGAAGAAACACAATCAATGCGTTAACTCAATTTGAGCGTATGGGTATGTATTCCGAAAATATTGCAAACTGGACAACAAACGGTTATAAAGCAACACGTTTTGAAGAAATTATGGGCACAGGCGGTTATTCAAAAGGTGTTATAAGAACAGACCACACTCAAGGTTCAATTCAGGTTACAAAAAGAGAACTTGACGTTGCGCTGGATGGAGCCGGTTATATTCCCGTAACTTCACCTTCGGGCGAAATTTATTATACAAGGGACGGTTCATTTTGCCTCGGAAAAGACGGAATTTTAATGACCCAATCGGGAGATATTGTAGGTACCGGAATAAAAATCGATGCTCAAAGCGTTAAAACCAGAATTGACAGAAACGGGGATGTTTATACCTATAAAGACCTTGCGGGAGAACCCGAATATCAGGGCACCATCCCCGTTGTGATTTTTCAAAATCCCGAAGGTTTAAAAGAAGTCGGCGATAATAAATATATCAAAACCGATATATCGGGCGAAGAACAGCTTGAAGTTGACCACAGAAAAATTGCACAATATTCAATTGAAAGGTCTAATGTTGATATTTTTGATACGGTCAATCAAGTTATGAGAGTTAATGCGTCTTTATTAGCTACGACGACATTAATGCAAGCGGTTGATCAAATGTATGAAAAAGCAATAAATTTGAGGCAGTAATAAATGAGTTATTTACCTGAAAATCCAATTCAAAAAGCGCAATTAATGCTTGATTTAATTGCAAACAGACAAGAGGCAATCGCCGGAAACGTTGCCAATATGGACACTCCAAACTATGTAAGAAAAGATGTTGAGTTTTCGCAATATCTTAACACAATGAACGGTTCGCTTGAAACACAGTTAAGTAAAAAACTCGGACCTTCGGGTGTAATTGAACCTAGAGAACAAACTCTTTCCGTAACGGACGAACTTGCAATAGCGCAAAAAAATTCAATGTTATACAGCGTTGCGGCAAGACAGCTTTCATCCGTTGTAACCCAGATGAAGACAGTAATAAACGTAGGAAGTTAATTGAAAGGCATATAAATGGGAATTATTGATACTTTTGAAGTTGGAAGACAAGGTCTTAACGTACATTCAAAAAGAATTGAAGTTGCTGCAAAAAACATAGCAAATTTAGACACCCCGAACTATGTAAGAAAAATCCCCGTGTTAAACGCAACTGAAGATATTTCTTTTGCGGGGCTTTTAAACACAATGAAAGAAGATGTCTTCGGAATTGGAACCGTTCCTTTTATCTCAGGCGGAGTAAGATTTACCGGACTTGTTGAAGACCCCACTCAGGGTGAAAAAATATACCGTCCGGGACACCCTGACGCTGATGAAGAAGGTTATGTCAGAATGTCAAACGTAAACCCCATGGTTGATATGGCAGACGCCGTTTTAGCTCAAAGAGCATATGAAGCAAGCCTTGGCATTATGACAATTGCAAAAACTATGTCCCAAAGGGCAATTCAAATTGGCGAATAGCTTTTTTAAGCTTATTATTTGGGTTTATCAGCATTTTTTGAAAGCAAGGTACAGTTTTTATAAATTTCTGCCCCGCCATAATCAATTGTCATGTTCTTAACCATATTTTCCTCATTGAGGTCAAAATGGTGTATTTTATATCCGTCAGATTTAGCGTTTTGGTTTATATACGGTACTGTTTTTTCGTCTAAAAATTGAGTAACGAGAAAACCGTCATTGTCATTTTTGCCTGCAACTTTTCCAAAATACATTTTTACAAAGTCTTTAGAATGAGAATTTAAAAACATTCCCGCCTGAGGCTCGACATGCGCACCATGAACAGGCAAAGCCATTTTAAACAGAGGAAATTTATAAAAAATTTTCAAACAACAGTCACTGCAGCCTTCGACAGAAACTTTATAACAAATGCCAAATTTGCCTTCCCCTATAGGTTCAACTGACACGTTTTTTTGAAGCGCATTTTTAAGCCCTTCCTCTAATTTTTCTGTGTTTCTTATCTTTTGAAAACGCCCGATTAGAGAATAAACTTCATTTGTTATATCTTCCTTTTCGTCTTTGTTTAGAGATTTTAACCAATCTTTCGGAAGTTCACCGATTTTTCTTTCGGTTAAGGGAAAAATTCCGAGAAGCTTGTTCATATTGCTTAAAGATACATATTTATTTTGAACCAAACTTGTTAAATCGGGATATTTAAGCTCAAGTTTGCTAACATCCGCCTGTTCGTTTTTGCTGTGATATTCTGCAAAATTAAACAGTTGCCCCGCAGAGAAATTTTTTGAATAAGGAGCAATTTTATGGAGTTTTTCAATATCAATTTTTTTTAAATATTCGCTGACGGGCAAAATATCTTTTAGAACATTTTCATCACAAATTCTGACATAAGAAGAAATAATCTCTGAAATGCGCTCTGTTCCCTTTGAATTAGAATCAAGATTTGAAATTAAATCGGCAAGTATATCCACGCTTTCATTTGAACAGTAATCTATATTTTTTATATTTGCAAGAACGGAAGAAACTTTATCGTCATATCCTGATTTTTTAAAATTCTCGTATCTTTTTCCTACAGCGGTTTTTAACAGTATATTTGAGGCATCATCAAAGTTTATATCTTTTTCAATCATTGAAAGAAAATTAAAAAGTCCCTCTTTTCCTTTTGAGTTGGTAATTTCCTCTAAATCATGAAAGCTTTTGCCCTCGTTATTTGCAATTGCTTTTATTGTTAAATTAAAAGCTTTTTTGTCTTTTGCAACATCAAGTACGGTTTCATTTCCGAGAGAAAAGTTAAATAATATTTTTGGCGTGCAAAAAACCTGAATTCTTTTTAACATTTCGTCGTTGTCAATTTGAGCTGCAAGGCGGACTGTTTTAACAAAACGCCCGTGAGTATATGTTTCTATATAATTATCAATTAAATTTTGTGCATATCTTAAATGTTTATCATCAAGAAGCGCAAGATGAATTGCCTCTTTTGCTTTATATCCCTGTTTCATAAGTATGGGAATTTTTGAATATGCGTCTTTATTCTTTTTATATTCTTCCGAAAGCTCAGGGGTTGCTTCAATAATTTCCGAAGGTTTCATTTGATTTGTCTGTTCGGAATTATAGAACACACTTTGAGAGGGAGTACAAAAAGCATTCGAATTTGAATGTTTTTCTTTGTTATCAGAGCCGGCTTCGTTTACGGAAGGCTTCTTATCTTGATTTTTTTGCAAAAAATTGTTTTTAAAGCGGCTTAAAGAGCTTATTTTCATTTGTTAAATTCCGTTCCACATGCGAAATAAAACGGATGATAAGAAAAAATTGCTTAAATTTTTCTCTCATACAACATGGCTGCATTTAAAACAACTATGAGCGAAGCTATGTTGTGAACGATTGCGCCCGTTAAAGGGTTTAAAAAGCCCATTGCGGAAAGGGTTAGCGAGATAAAATTTATTACCATGGAAACCGTAATATTTGTTTTTATTGTTTTTATGCAAACAATTGAAAGCTTTCTCAAATAAGGAATTTTAACTAAATCATCTCCCGTAATTATGATATCGGAGCTTTCAATTGCAATATCAGAGCCGAAAGTTCCCATTGAAATGCCGACATCCGCTAATTTTAATGCTATGGCGTCATTAACTCCGTCACCCGTCATGCAAACAATTTTTCCCTCTTTTTGCATATTTTCAATTGTTTGCGCTTTTTCTTTCGGCAGAAGATTTGAATAAACCTCATCTACACCCGTTTTTTTAGAAATATATTCTGCGGTAAGAGAGTTATCGCCTGTCAACAAAACCGTTTTAACGCCTTCAAGCATTTTGAGCGCTTTTAAGGACGTTTGTCTTATAGAGTCAGACAAAGCAATCAAGCCTTCAATTTTTTTATCAATTGCAACAACAAGAACAATCTTGCCTGACAAACGTTTTGAACCTATTTGTTTTTTCGCTTCATCGGTAATTTCTATATCGTTTGTTTCCAAAAACTTTTCGTTTCCGACAAAAATCCTCTTATTATCAAGCTTTGCATAAACTCCTTTTCCCGAAAACATTTTAAAATCAGTTGTTTCGTTTAATATGAAATCTCTTGAATAAGCATAATCAACGATTGCATGCCCGATAGGGTGTTCCGATTTAACTTCCGCAGAAGCGGTGTAATATAAAATGTTATCCGCCGAAATATCTCCGAATGTTTCAATATCGGTAACAGACATCTTTCCTTCCGTCAAAGTGCCTGTTTTATCAAAAGCAAAAATGTTGCACTTGCCCATATTTTCAAGAGCAACACCTGTTTTCACTATTATGCCGTTTTTTGTTGCTTGACCGATTGCCGCCATAATTGAAGTTGGGGTTGATAAAACAAGAGAACAGGGGCAAAAAACGACTAAGATAGTGACTGCTCTTGAAATTTCGCCGGTTACAAAATAAACAATTATTGCAAATAATATGGCAAGCGGAATTAAAATTGACGCCCATTTGTCGACTATTCTTTGAGTTGGGGCTTTTTTATTTTCCGCTTCTTTAACAAGGTTTATGAGCTTTTGAATTGAAGAATCTTTATACTCTGATGTTGCTTCTATTTCAATAACGCCAAAACAGTTTGTTGTGCCCGAGTAAACAAAATCTCCTTTTATTTTATCGACAGGGGTTGATTCGCCCGTCATAACAGCCTGATTGACCGAAGTTTCGCCGTTTACGATAATTCCGTCCGAGGGAATGTCTTCACCCGCCAAAATTCTTATTATATCGCCCTTTAAAACATCTTTTGCGTTAATTATTTCTTCTTTTCCGTTAACTATTTTTCGTGCGGTTTTTGGGGCAAGGTTTAAAAGCTTTGTTATGCCCTGTTTTGCTCTGTCAATGGTTAAATCTTCAAGAATTCCGCCGAGAGCCATAATGAATGCGACTTCTGCCGCCGCAAAGATTTCATTTGTTAAAATTGCCGCCGTCATTGCAATGGAAATAAGCAAAGAAGCGGTCATTTTGCCTTTAAAAATAAAAAGTTTAATTCCGAAATAATAAATCGGAATACCTGAAATCAAAATGGTAATCCATGCAAAATCAAAAGGCAAAGAAGTATGAGTTACCATAACAATGGCGCTTATAATCAAAAAGAACATTGAAATTAAGGTCATTTTTAAACTGCTTAAAAAGCAACAGAATTTTTCCATTTTTATCTCCTTGAAAGCATGACTATTATATCAAAATTTTTTCATTTTATTAAGAAGAAAGTAAATACTCTTGATTTTTTATCATTTTTGTATTATTACATTTGTAACAATTAAATGAAAAAAGCGAAAGTTTTTAAATTTTCATGTTTTGAAACATTGTGCTTAAATAAATTTACCCGCCATAACCAAGAAAATTCTAAATTTCAAATATGCTTATAGATAAAATTCAATTACAAAATAAGACAAGTTATCCGCAGCAAAGAGGAGCAAAACCAACATTTAACGGTGTTGGTGAGGTTGCAGTCGGTGCAGTTAATAAATTTTTTCAAGTTTGTGACGATGTGCCGATGATTGGGGTTTCCTTTATGGATACCGCTTCCGCCATTGCCCCGAGAACGGTGGTAGATTTACATCAGGCTGGCATTCCGGCTGCGGCTGAAACCTTTAGAAGAGAATCATCCGGACTTCTTGTAAACTGTCTTATACCGGGAGCATTCGTATATGGCGGAGCCAAACTTTTCAACAACGAATGGTTAAAAGAATTTTCAACAACAAATAATCATGTTGTTGACCTGAGCAGGTCATGGGCAAACGGTGAATCAATCAAAAATTTAGTCGGGGTTTGGAAAGAATATTCCGGAATAGATAAAGACCTTTGGGATTTAACCGATGACGCAAAAAGAAAAGTTTTAACCTCATATAAAAAGAAAGGCTTTCAAGAAAGCGGCTTTTTAAAAAGCGCTCTTAAAAAAATTGAAGGTTTAAACGGGGTTGATGAATGGGAAAAACTATCCGACCACAAAGCTCTTATTGATAAAGCTTGCGAAATTTTAACTCCGCAAATGAAAGAAAAATCGCCCCACGGTTTAATTAGAAAAATAAAATACAGTCATTCAAGAAATAAAGCAATACAAAGTGCTTATGATGTGCTTGTAACGGGGGTTTATAAACATAAAGACAAATTAGGAAACGTTGTAAGCGAAGTCATAGAAGAAGGGGGCGGCTTAAAGGCGGCTTGTCACCTTAAATTCAATCAAAAAGCAATAGGCGCAAACCTTAAAGACTTTTTAAGAGATGCAACGGATATGGCTCAAGCGCTTGGTTCATCAAGGGCGGCTCAGTTAAACCCGAATAAATTTGTCAAAAAGGCATGCGGGCTTGTTAACACCAAAAGTCTTGCGGGGCTTGCCGTAGTATTGCCCCTTGCCATGAGCATGCAAAAAATTAACAGGGCAATCACCCGACACAAATATAAAAAATCAGGCGCCCCGATTTACAAAGATTTTGAAAACGAAAGCAGAGTTTTAACCGATAAAGAGAAAAAAGAGCTCAAAATTGCAAAACCGCTTGCCGTTGCTTCCATTGTCGGTCTTGCGGCTCTTTCAATGGGAAAAACAATACCCAAAAATTTAAAAAGCTTTGCCGAAATGCTTCAATTTAACACAAAATTTCCAACGGTTAACCAGTGCAGAGTTATTGCCACGGCAACTTTTGCTTCAAGAATGCTTGCCGCTGAAGACCCTAACGAGCTTAGAGAAAGCACTGTGAGAGATCTTGCTTCCTTTGCGGGGCTTTATTTTCTTGGAGATTATGCGGAAAAAATAGCGGCGGAAGGCATTCAAAAATTCTCAAAAGCCGGAAGAAGCGGCAAACTCGAGATGTTTAACAGATTAAAAGACCCTGATGAGTATAAAAATGTTTTCCAAAAAATATCGGGTTGGGTTAAAGATAAAAGTGTCAAATCTTTTGACGAAATTCCGAAAGAATTTAAAAGCCACCGCTCTTTGGCGAAAATATCAGGGCTTGGCTTTTCAATAGCGCTTCTTGGGGTCATTTTGCCCATGTATAATAAACATGTCACAAACAAAAAAGAGGCAAAAAGGAAAAAATTGCTTGAAAAACAGAGAGAATACAGCAATGTATATGACCCGAAAGAAATATTCCCTTCAAAAGAAAAATCTGTTGAAGAAATAGAGAAAACTGAACTTGATAACAGCAAAAACAAATTTTCTTCTCTTAAAGATTTTTCCGAAAACGAAGCTTTTTCAAAAGTTGCCACAAAATTTATTGATAAATAAATTAAAAAGCGGCCATTTGCCGCTTTTAATATAACCTTATGCCTTACTTATTTAAATTATGCTCTAAAAAAATCTTGACGGTATTGCAGAGATAAATTCAACAAGTCCGTCTGAAATATCTCTTACAAAATCTTTTGCTATTTTTTTAAGCGGTTGTTTATCAATATGGTCAAACGCTAAATATATCGGGTCTTTAGCAGCTTTGAAAGAAGTTCTTATATTTGCAACATCAATGTTATCGAGCGTTTCTTTAAGTCCTTCCAAGTTTGTGAAGTGTATTGAATCAGTTGCCCCTTGAAAAGGATTATTTGAACTTAAACCTACGTTAGCTGCCATCTCTATTTTTTCCTCGTTGTTTTATTGATTACATATATATAAAATATATCATAACGAAAAAATTGACATTTCTTTTTGTTTTTTAGTTACATTTGTTTACAAACTTAAGAAAAATAAGATTTGGCAAACACTTCAAGGTTTTGAGCAAAAAACATAATGATTATAAAAGAAATAGCCATTGCCGGACCGAAAGGCAGCAAACACAGAGAAGATTCATCGTTGTCGGCATTTTTTTTCATGTCTTTGAATATTAGTTTAATGCACCATAAAATGCCGCAGATTATAAACAAAAGGAATATAAGCGAAGAATATATGCTTTCAGAGAGATTAAACCTTGTAAAAATAAATGTTATTAATATTAAAAGCAAAGAAACACTAAGCGCAATACAGGTGTCTTTTTTGCCTGTTTTATACGAGTGAATAAAAAGGTAAGGAAAAGCAAAAAGGGACATAACAACAACGCTTATTCCCGCCGACAAAAGCATGATTTTCCACCCGAAAAATGCTCCTATTCCTGAGGCAATAAGGCTGTCACCTTCGCCAAAGGCTCTGTGACCGGCAAACAAATATCCGCTTCTTGCTAAAATTTCGTAAAAAAGAAAGCCGCTTATTGCGCCAAAAAGCCCGAAAAGAAAACCATGAACTCCGCCTGTTATAAAGTTATAAGAAAGCCCGATTAAAATTAAAATATATGCATGAATGTCAAAAATAATGCTTTCTTTTATGTCGCACACGCTCATTACGGTTAAAAGAGAGGCTGCAATCATATAAAACAGGGTTTCTATTGAAATATTAAATTTTAAATATATTAAAAGAAAAATTATTCCCTCAAAAAGCTCAACTATAGGATATTGCAAAGAAATTGGCTCTTTACAATAATGACATTTTCCTCTTAAAAAAAGATAAGATAAAACCGGTATATTCATCCACCATTTAAGCTTATTCAAACATTTAGGACATTTTGACGGAGGAAAAACAATGCTTTCGCCGGATAAGCCCCTTAAAACTACAACATTTAAAAAACTTCCGATACATAAGCCCAGCACAAAAACCCAGCACATAAGAAAAACGGAAAGCTGATTTATATCATTCATAGGAAACCACACCCCTGCTTGTGACAAAATCAAACAGGCGTGATAAGGCTTTTTTCATTTTTCTTGACACCTGCATTTGACTTATATTGAGTTTTTCTGATATTTCTCTCTGGTTTAGCCCGTCATAAAAACACATCATGATAATTTTTTTATCTTCTTCGGGCAAAGAATTAACGGCTTCATTTAAAATAAGCCTGTTTTCAATGAGTTCTTGCCCCATATCCTGACTTTCGTCGGGAATTTTATCCGCTATAGTAAAGTTTGACCCTTCCGCCTCTGAAACGGTTGTCTGGTCTATTGAAATAGTTGTGGTTCTTCTGTCTAAATCATTTACCTCTTGAATTTTCTTTTGGGGCATTTCAAGAGCATGGGCAAGCTGTTCATCAGTCGGAGTATAGCCCAATTTTTGAGTTAATTCCATGGTAATTTTATGCACACGGTATGACAATTCTCTAATTTCCCTCGGCGCTCTTATCATGGATGATTTATCCCTTAAATAGTGTCTTATTTCGCCCGTAATTAAATAGGTTGCATAAGTTTTAAAACTTGTACTTTTGCCTGAAAGATACAAATCAACAGCTTTTAAAAGCCCGATTGAACCAACCTGAACAATATCTTCCACGGGGTCGGAAGAACGACGTGCAAAAGAGCGGGCAACTTTTGTTACAAGCGGCATATAAGCCATTGTAATAAGCCCTTTCAGCTTTTGCTTAACTTTTGGATCATCTGAATTTCTATATTCAAAGAGCCACTCGTTAATTTCCATATTCTCGTTATTTGTATCTTCTTTTGTCATATTAAAGCGTGTTGAATATTCTATCACCTGCATCTCCAAGCCCAGGAACTATATAACCTTTTGCATTCAGTTCTTTATCAAGCTGGGCTGTCACAATTTTTAATGAAGGATAACTTTCAGAAAGCCTTTTTAACCCTTCGGGCGCTGCAATCAAACTCATAAAGACAATGTTTTCGGTGTCAATTCCCTGTTTTACAAAGTTATGCACTGCGTCATATCCTGAATTTCCCGTTGCAAGCATAGGGTCTAATATGAAAATATAAGTGTTTTCAGGGTTTTTGAATTTTCCCTTCATTTTGTTGTAATACCAGATAGGTTCAAGCGTGTCCTCGTTTCTGTACATACCTAAATGGCAAACGTGAGCAAAAGGAAGAATGGATTGTGCAATATCCGAAAACACAAGCCCCGCTCTTAAAATTGGCGCAATATAAACTTCAATTTCATCGCTTATAACTTCATTTTCAGCAAGAGCAACAGGCGTTTCGACTTCAATTGTTTTTGTTTTAAGATTTTTGGTTGCTTCAAACAAAAGTGCATACGTAATTCTCTTAAGTGCCAAATTAAAAACTTCGGTAGTTGTGTTTTTATCCCTTAAAGTTGCCAGATTGTGCTTGATTAAAGGATGATTTAATACAGTTACATTTTTCTGTATGCAATTTTGCATAATCTTCCTCATTTCCTCTTTCTTCAAACAAAATTTTACTACAATCGGGCATAATCATCAACAAAAAGTAAAATTATGCTTTAGCGGTAAAGTTTTCTTCACCCTTAAGGGTTCTGTTCATTAATTCCAAAAAAACTTCTTTTGAATTTTCCGTGGAATACACCGCTTTGTAAATTGCTTTTGATATTGGGGTTTCAATATGAATTTTATCCGCAAGTTCGCAAATTGCTTTAGAGGTTTTAACACCTTCCGCAACAGAACCCAACTCTGCTAAGATATCATCAATTTTTTTTCCTTGCGCAAGCATTCTTCCAACCGTGTTATTTCTGCTCAGGTGGCTTGAACATGTTGCAATTAAATCGCCCATGCCGGATAAGCCCCAGAGTGTTGAAGGGTTAGCGCCCAGATATACGCTTACTCTCACTATTTCTGCCATTCCACGGGTTAAAAGCGCCCCTTTAGAGTTATCGCCAAATTTCATCTCGTCAAGGAAACCTGCCGCAATAGCTATAACGTTTTTAAGACTTCCGCCAAGCTCAACGCCAATCATATCATCATTTGTGTATAATCTGAATTTATTTCTGACGGCAAGGGCAGATTGTATTTTTTTGGACAATTCCAAACTCTCGGAAGCAACGCATGCTGCCGTCGGCTGACCTTGAAGAACTTCATATGCAAGGGTAGGACCGGAAAGAACCGCAATTTGCTGGTTTGGAAGTTCATCTTTCATAACTTCGCTCATTCTCTTAAATGTACCCTGTTCAAGCCCTTTAGAAGCGTTTACAAGAATTTGTTCGTCTTTAATTCCGGCTTCTTTGAGTTGTTTGCAAACAATTCTTATGGCGGAAGTTGCAACAACAAGAAGGATAATATCAGCGTTTTTTATTGCATATTTAAGATCAGACGTTATTTCAACCTTGTCATCAAGCTGAATTTCAAAGGGTTTTGTTGTTTTTTTATATTTTAAAAGTTCATCAGACAAGTCTTCTTTTCTTGACCAGCCGCAAACTTCATCAAAATTATCGGTTAAAAGTTTTGTTAAAACTAAACCCCAACATCCTAAACCTAAAACAGCTAATTTCATCCTACTCCGTGCCTAAATAAGCCCCATGGACTTCAATTCCGATTCGATTTTAACATCATTCATGCTTGCTTGTGCAAGTTTAATAAAAATATCCTGTCTGCCGTTATTTGAATAACAGGGGGAAGGTTTTCTGCACCCGCTTTGAAAGCCTTGAGCCATAGATTTTGAATTTAATTTTGAAGTATATGCAAAAACGGGCAAAATGCGCATTAGCTAAGGCTCCTTGAACATATTTCAACCACAAATATATCACACTTAAGGGTTTTGTGCAATAACAAAAATGGGCTAATTTTATGATTTTCACTTTTGTAATTCATATAAAATTATACCCGCAGAAAGCGCAAGATTTAATGATTCCACCCTGTTTTTCATTTTAATTGTTATGGTATCATCCGATAAATTTAATAAATCTTTACACAGTCCGTCCGCTTCCGAACCAAACATGACAATCATGTTTTCTTTGGTATTTTTATATTCAAATTTATTTGAATGGCACACCGTTGCAAGAAATTTATGAGTTTTCTTAAACTCTTTTATTTCGGCTAAATTTACTTTTAAAATCGGAATTTTAAACATATTCCCCGCAGATGACCTTATCGTTTTCGGTGAAAATTCATCGGTTGTATCTCCGAAAAGAAAAATGCCCTCTACGCCAAATGCGCAAGAAGCCCTGATTATAGTGCCCAAATTTCCCGAATCTTTAATATTATCAAGCAAAACTATTTTGCTAAAATTGTAAAAATCGGCTGTTTTGTATATCGGTTTTTTTGCAACACACACAACATTGGCGGGGCTTTCCGTCGTGGAAATTTTTTTCATTACCGCTTCTGTCACAAGATATGTATCATAATTTTGATAATCATCTTTTAAGGTAAAGATATATTTTATTTCTAACTTGGCGTTTATTGCCTCATCGACGGCTTTTTTGCCTTCAATTAAAATCAATTCATTTCTGTATTTTTTTTGCTGAAGCTTTGCAACTTCTTTTATAAGATTGTTTGATGTGCTTGTGATTTCTTTCATTTTAAACCTATTTAGACATTTCTTGCCAATCTTTGAGCCACTTTTGCTCTTTTTTGTTTAACATTTCCATGTTGATTAATTTTTCTTCGTAAGGAAATTTTGAAAGGGTTACTTTCTTATTATCTTCAAGATATACCGTGTTTTCAAGCCTTACGCCAAATTTATTTTCACAATAAAGTCCCGGCTCAATTGAAAAAACATACCCGTTCTTTAATTTTGTTTTAAACTTGTTTGAAAGGGTTGGCGGCGCCTGATGAACGGGAATTCCAATTCCATGCCCGAGCCCGTGGGGAAAATAAAAGCCCTTTTTCTCATATTTCTTTAAAATTTTCTTTGCGAGATTGTCAAGTTCATCAGTCATAAGGCTTTTTGAGTGATATACGTTTAATTGAGCCTTCAAAACGGCGGTATATATTTCTTTTATTTGGTTTTCAACTTCTCCACAGGCAAAAACCCTTGTAATATCAGTGGCATAACCGCCTTCATAATAACCTCCGCAATCAAGGAGAATAAGCCCGCCTTTTTTCAATATTTTGTGTTTTGAATTTGCCGTATAGTGGATAATGCTTGAATTATCGTCGAGCGCAAGAATTGTTTTAAAACTCGTTGTTTGCGCACCGTTTTTAATAAGACACTTTTCAAAAATTTGATTTAATTCAAACTCGGATAAACCCTCTTTTATTCTCTTTCTAAAGTCGAAAAGAGCCTTATCCAGCCTTTCAAACGATTTTTTATAGTGATTAATTTCGTTTTTGTTTTTGGCGGAAGCCATTTTTTCAATAGGGTTTTTCTTTATCGAAACGGGTTTTTTGAGCAAATCGTAATCAAAAAGCGAAATGGAATTTTCGTCAATTGAAACTTCATTTTTTATATTTTTTATAAATTTTTCATATTCACTAAAGCTTTTTTGCTCAATAAAATCAGGCAATTTCGGTAATTTATAATCGGTGAACAAAATTACTTTGGTTTTGTTTTGAACAAAGAGTTTTGAACGAAAAGTGGCGGTGTTTTTTGTTTTATAAGACCTGAGATTTAATAAATAAGCAATTTCTTCGAGATTTGTAATAAGAAAATTATCGATTTTTAATTTTGAAATCTTGTCTTGAGCGCTTTTTCCGGCAATTTCAAGCGGAACGCTAAAAACCGAATTTTTTTCATCCGTAATAGAAGATGCGTCATCATCCGTTAAATAAGGCTTAATTTCAACATTTGAAAGCTCTTTTTGCAATTTTTTATAAAAGCTCAAACTCGTCGATTTTGAAGGAATTAAAAAAGTGGAATTTTTGGGCAAAAACTCCTTTAAATAAGAAATAAAGCCATATTGCCCCTGCATTTTAAAAACGCTTATATCTTTTCCTTTTGTTTGAATTTCCGCCTGTTGGTGATATCTGGGATCAACAAAAAGAGTAATATGACCGTTTTTGTCTTGAATTCCTTCGCCCGCCGTTCCTATAAAGCCTGTCAACTTGCTTAGCGGCGAAGTTGAATAGTGTTCATAAGAAAAGTCGTCTTTAGATTTTAATAAAGTAAAGTTCATAAAAAACCTTCTTTTTTAGATGATTATGGTCTTTTAAGCTATAAAAAGACCCGCACAAACAAGCGCAACAATGGTCATTAGCTTGATTAATATGTTTAATGAAGGTCCTGAGGTGTCTTTGAAAGGATCACCGACCGTGTCGCCAATTACGGCGCATTGGTGAGAAGCAGAGCCTTTTCCGCCATAGTTTCCTTCTTCGATTAATTTTTTTGCATTATCCCAAGCGCCGCCTGAATTTGCCATCATTATTGCAAGGCAAACACCCGTTACGATTGCTCCGATTAACATACCGCCCAAAGCTTGCGCCCCGAGAGTTTTTCCAAAAATTGAAGCTGTTCCGAAACCGACAATAATGGGCGCCGCTATTGCAACAATTCCCGGTAAAATCATCTCAATTATTGCGGCTTTTGCCGAAATTCTTATACACTGTTTGTAATCAGGCGCTTCAGTACCGTTTAAAATGTTAGGATTTTGTTTAAACTGTCTTCTTACTTCGTTAACCATTTTTTCAGCAGCCTTTCCGACAGCGCCCATGGAAAGCGCACAGAACAAGAAAGGAAGACAAGCCCCAAAAACAATGGCAGACATTACAAACGGGTTTAAACTATCCATGTCTTCAAGGTTTACGGTAGTTGCATACGCCGCAAGGAGAGCAATTGAAGTTAAAGCGGCAGATCCGATTGCAAAGCCTTTGCCTATAGCTGCAGTGGTGTTCCCCGCAGAATCAAGTTTGTCAGTAATTTTTCTGACCTCCGGTTCCATTCCCGCCATTTGGGCAATTCCGCCCGCATTGTCCGCAATTGGTCCGTATGCGTCAACCGCAACAATCATTCCAACCGTTGCAAGCATTCCGACGGCAGCAAGGCTTATTCCGTAAACTCCCGCATTATAGCTTAACATTCCGCCAATTATCCAAAAAGCAAAAATCATTGAAAATGAAATTACAAGGATAGGGAAAAACGTTGACAGCATGCCGACTCTCACCCCTGAAATAACAGTTGTGGCAGCGCCCGTAACGGTTGATTGCGCAATAGATTTAACGGGTTTAAATGCGGGGCTTGTATAATATTGAGTAGTAAACCCGATAATACAGCCTGCAATAACGCCCGTTAAGACCGCATAGAAAATTCCTTTATAATTAGGCATAAAGACTTTGTCAATGAGGTAATATGCCGAAATTACAAATAAAATTATTGAAATAATTGTGCCCGTTTGAAGCGAAAACATCGGGCTGATTTTTTTGCCCGCCCTGACAAAAAGGCTGGCGATAATTGAACAAATAATTCCCATAGCGGCAAGAGTTAAGGGAATAAAAGCGCCGATTAAATTTAAACACAATGAGCCGAGAGTAATTGAAGCAATCAAAGAACCGGCATAAGATTCAAATAAATCAGCCCCCATGCCCGCAACATCACCAACGTTATCCCCTACATTATCGGAAATAACAGCAGGGTTTCTCGGGTCATCTTCGGGAATATTTTCTTCGATTTTTCCAACCAAATCTGCCCCGACATCAGCCGCTTTTGTAAATATTCCGCCGCCAACCCTTGCAAATAAAGCAACAGAGCTTGCCCCAAGCCCAAAACCGCTTATAATTTGCGGGTCTTTAAAAATGTAATATAAAATAGGAAGCACGATTAAAACAAAGCCCACAACAGATAAACCCATTACAAGCCCGCCGGAATATGCAATTTTGAAAGCCGCATTCATAGATTTTGAAGCGGCGTTTGCCGTTCTTGCGTTTGATTTTGTTGAAACACACATTCCGATTAACCCTGCAAGAGCTGATGAAATTGCGCCCGCAAGAAAACAAATTCCGACATTAAGACCGATAAATTTATAAATTGCCGCAAAAACTGCGCAAATAAATAAAAACATTATAAAATATTCACGTCTTAAAAAAGTCATTGCGCCTTTATAGATAATGTTTGAAAGCTCTTTCATTTTGTCTGTTCCCTGACTTTCACGCATTATGTCATTAATCTTAAGCGTTGCGTAAAAAAGCGCCAATGCACCCGCAATCGGACCCGCCCAGATAATTTTTATTTGAGAAAAGTCAGGCGCATAAACAAAAACAATTAAATAAAAACCGTACAGTAAAGATAGCCAGAAAATAAGGTAATAAAGATATTTCTTATAACTTCCTTTTAAAATACAAAGTGTAAAAATTAAAATTGGTGCAACTGACCATAACGCTTTAACCATAAAGTTATTCGGGGAATGTTGATAAATAAAAACTCCAAGCGCACCAAAAATTAAATATGCAACAAGGCATAAAAACACCTTGATTTTTGAACTAAATTCCATAATTCTTCCTATCCTTAATAATACAAAGGAAATTATACCCCAAATTTTCTTTTTTAGAAAGAACGCAAGCAAAAAATGCTTGCGTTTTTTATTAATGGACTTCGAGTTTTTTAAAGGTTTCTTTCTTGTCAGGTTCAATTTTTTCAAGCTTGATGTGCAAAATTCCGTCTTTATATTCGCACTCCGATTTTTCGACATTTACTTTATTTTCAAGAGGAATTGTTCTTGTAAATTTCCCGTAGCGAAATTCAGTAAAGTGAAGATTTTCATCGTTTTCTTTCTTTTCAAATTTTGTCTCGGCTTCAATTGAAACTGAATCTTCCGTTAATTCAACATTAATATCTTCCTTTTTAACTCCGGTTAATTCAACATCAATTTTGTATGAATTTTTGTTTTCGGAAATTTCAACTGCGGGGCGAAATCTTCTTTCAAAAGGTTTGTTATCAACCGAAAGAGGCTCAAGTTCACCGAATGTTTCTTTTAAAAATCTTTCTAAATCTTCGTGGATATTTTCAAAAAAATACGAAGGTTCTCTTTTAATTAAGTTAAATTTCATTTTAAATTCCTTTCTTTTTTATAATATTTACGCCCCTTTTTAAAATTTTTAATTCCCACAGGGGAGCATATTTGAAGGTCAGTTTTTATTTAAGTTAAGTTTTGTAAATAAAACCCAATTTTATGAAATAAATAATTTTTCAATGTTTTTATTTATATGTAAAAGTTAAAAGGACAATAATAAATTATGTCAAATCCATTTGCAATAGGTGCATTAAATAATTTTAATCCCGCACAGGCAGCGTCTTTTAACCCGAATACCAATATCGGGGGAAGCCAAGTCGGCGGAAGTATATTCTCCCCGCAAGGCGCTCAGGGAATAGGTCAGCCTAAAATTGGCGGGGGTAATCTTCAATCAGAACTTAGTGAGGTAAGCGCTATCGGAGCAGGCAAGAAAGCAGGCTTTTTAAATGGTGTTGGCGGAACAAATGACCCCGCTGCCCCATACGGACAAAAACTCCATTTAATTGCTTAATTTGCCGAGATTTAAGAAATTTGAAAAAAGAGCCATAAGGCTCTTTTTTTGGTTGTGCTTGTTTTTTTTGGTTCGCTGCGCCTAAAAGCTTGTAGGGTAGGCTTTAGCCTGCCCTGTGTGCTTGTCACCCTGAACTTGTTTCAGGGTCTTACCGGTGTAAACTTGTAGGGTAGGCTTTAGCCTACCGGTTATTGTTTA
>CANRGC010000002.1 GCA_947630045.1 Candidatus Gastranaerophilales bacterium | reverse complement strand
TTTTACGGTTATTAAAAACCAGAACGCTCTTTTAATGTAATCTGTAATATTGTTGATTTTATTCAAGTCCATATTTTACCAATTACTTTTTGAAACCAAATTTTATTCTGAAATGCAGGCGTCAATTATATGGTCAATTTTTGCTTGAATTAAGTCCATTTTGTCTTCAATGGAATCCATTCTTGACATAATATTTTCCTGTTTTTTGGTTGTGTCATAGAAAAGGTCAATAAATTCTTTAACATCAAAGGTTTCAGACTGTTTATCAGACAAACTTTCAATCTTATGGCTCAAATCATCGATTTTTGTTTCTTGAGATCTATACCTTTTATAAATGCTCATAACAACTTCTTCAATTTTTTGAGGCATTGCCTGATTTTTCTCTGATTGAATAAGTCTTGTTTTTAAATCTTCCATTTTAATTTTTTCAGACTTTTCAATTTTTGCGGCGAGAAGTTCAATTTTTGCCGTTGTGTTTTTAAGCCAACCGTCAAAGCGCATAATATCAGCGCCTATCACCCTTGAAATTTTGGCGTTTTCAAGGTTTATATTTTTTAATTCAACAAGCCTCGATGCAAACTCTTTAAAGTTTGTAAGTTTATTTGTTTTTTCAAGGGCAAGACGAATTTTTGCAAGATCGCCTTCAACATCTTTTATTGAATAATGAGGCTCACCTTCGTTTGTATCTTCGTTTGTTTCCGCCAATTTTTCCTGAACGCCCTTAACCATTTCTCTTAAAAGAAGGTCAGCTCTATATTTTAACTCATCTTTAATTATGTCATTATTTTTGCTTATAATATCAAAAACTTTTTCATCAATAATTTTTTGAATATCAGTAAGCTTTCCTTCATAATCTGTTTTAAGCGCATTTATTATTCCTTGAGAATTTTCATTCAGCGCCTTATTATATAAATTTCTGCTTGAGTTAATTGCGTCGTTAATTTTATTGTCAAATTTGCCTGAAGATTCTTCAATCAGCCCTTCAAGAAGCGCAATTTTACTATTAAGTTTTTCTTCAAAAAGACCGGTAAGGTTAGCAATAGAGTTTGTTTTGTCTTCATTTCTTGCAAATTGGTTTTCAATCTCAGATTTAACTTCTTCAATAGCCTCTTTTAACTGTTCGGAAATTTCAGTCAAGGCGCTTTTGTTTGCAATATCGTTTGAAATTGTCGAATTAATTGACCCCAAACTTTCGTTTATTCTTCCGACAAGCTTTTTGATTTCCAAATTGCCCGAAAAGAGCGCTTCTTTTAAATTAATTTCGTTTATTGATGAAGTTAATTTTTCAACAGCCTCACTGAATTGAGCTTCAAAAACGCCGATTTTTTCATTTGTTTTGTTTAATATATTATTGTTTTCTTCAAGCTTTTCTTTGATTAAAGAGGTGTCATTTAAAACGCTTTTAACATTATCATTTAAAGGGTTTATAACATTTAATTTTTCTTCGATTTTATCTTTAACATCAATGATTTCTTGAATTTTAGTTATAATTTCGCCTTTTGAGTTGTTTGAGTTTTCTTGAAGGAAAGTTGTCAGGGCTTCAATTTCGTCTTTAAGATATCCAACCACTTGTTCATTTATATCCGAAGTTTGGTTCTTAATTATTTCAGAAACCAACTCTGTTTTTGATTGTATAACTTCACTTAAAGTTTCAATAACCGAATTTTTAATATTTTTTTCGATTGAATTTGTTAATTCGGATAAAACAGAGTTAACCCTTTCAAAATCTTCTTTGTCATTAATTATCGTTTCTGTAAGAAAATCAATCTTTTCACCCATTTTTGAATTAAAGTTTTCAAGCATAGGTAAAAAGAAGTTATTCAAATTTGCCTCATTTAAGCCGGCTTGAGCGCTTTTTTTGAGAGTTTCCAAATCGGAAGCAAGCCTTGATTGAAAATCATTAAAAACATCCGAAAATTCTTTAAAGTTACTCAAAACAAAAGAGGGAAATTCTTCCTTGAGTTCTTTTATCTCGGAAAAAATTAATTCGGGTTCAGATTTTTTAATAAACTCATAAAGATTTTCAATCTCTTCTTTAATATCAACAAGCTTTTCTCTATCATCAATATTAATTTTTGAATCTAAATAGTTGATTTTATCGCTTAAAACGTTAAGTGAGTTTTCAAGGTTTGCTCTTGAATTTTCAATAAATTCTTCAATGTTTGATTGTTGAGCTTTTATGTTTTCATTTTGTAAATCAGATTTATTTTTAATATCATCATTAATTTTTTGTATTATGTCAAAGATTTTGTTCAAATCAAAAGAGAGCGAATCTTTAATTTCTAAAAGTTCTTCCGTATTGTTATTTTTTTGAGTCAAAGACTCTAAATTGTTGTTTATAACCTGAAGAGCGTCTTTTATGCCGTCTGTTGTTTCTTTGTCTTCGTTGATTTTTTGAAGGTTCATTTTTATGTTTTCTTCAAGCAAATCTCTCATTTCCGAAATAACGTCTTCAATGTTTTTTATTGTGCTTGTTTGAGCCGTTATTTCTTCAATCTTGTTTAATTTTTCTTCCAGACCTTCGATTTTATTTTCATTTTTTAAATTTTCAAGATATTCTTTAATTTGTTCAATTTTATCTTCTATTGAAGAAAAGTCTATTTTATCGTTGAGGATATTTAAGGCGGAAGAAATTTCTTTTGTATCCGATATATTTTTAATTTCTTCAAGCTTATCCAAAAAGTCATTATTTCTGACATAGCCCAAAACAACATTGATTTTTTCGTTAATGGAATTTATGGTTTCATCTTTATTTAAAAGCGCAAGTTGTTCTTTAATCGGCGTAAAATCAAGCGCAGATTTAATTTGATCCATTTGAATTATAATTGAATTTATATCAATGCCGTTTCTTAAATTTTCAATGCTTTTTAAAAGCTGGGCAATTCCGTCCGAATTGTTTAAAGAGTCAAGCTCGCCCACAAGGTTGCTTAATTCGCCTCTTATTGAATTTACAATTGTTAAAACATTGTTTTGACCTTGTTTTTCAAAATTTTCTTTAAGCTCATATGCTTTTGTGTTTAAACCGTCCGTAACAATGCTTGTCAGCTTTTGAATTTCACCCGTAAGATTATTCAGGCTTTCATTGGAATCAAGAGTTGTGTTTACAACCGAATTAGTAATTTTATCAAATTTTACATCGAGAGAATTAACGATATCATTCAGTTGAGAATTAATTGATGAATAAATGTTGTCTTTAAATTCGGCAATAGAGGTGTAAAGCCTTATAATGTCTTCGCCGACGCTTGAATTAGAATTCATTTTCAATTCTTCAAGTCTGGCGGAAATATTATTTAACTGACCGTTTAAAACGCCTTTTATTCCGTCCTGATTGTTTTCATCAAACGCACGTCTAAACTCGTTAATCAAATCAGATAAAGATGAAATTTTGTCTGAAATTATTTCAATATCAGCCTTTGAGGTTGTTTCGATAATTAATCTGTTCATCTGGTTGAGAGCGTCTTGAAAATGTTCTAATTTCTCTGAATTTTGCGCATAGGATGACTGTTTAATTATGTTTTTAATTTCATCCTGTTTTTCATTTATGGAATTCATGGCAGAAACAAGGATATTCTGATTATTGTCAAGATTTTCCATATTAAATCTCAATCTTTGGAATTCTTCCCTTGAACTTGTTGCTTCCACTCTTTTTATAAAATCTTGAAAATTTTTATTTAAAACTTCGGTTATTCCGTCATAAGACTTTGAAATTTCAACAATTTCATCACAGAGTTTTGAAACTTGATTAACGTTAGAAGAATTTTTTACACTCTCAAAAGATTTCAAAAGCTCTTCCATTTGAATTTCCTGACTGTTCATTTTTGAATGAACGGCTTCAATATCATTTAAAATTCTTGTTACTTCGTTATTTATTTTGGGGTTATCAATCGTTTTTTCAACTGACGCAATAAATTCCTGAAATAAAGAAAGCTTTTCTTTTATATCCATTGTTTTTTTGTCAAGAACATCAATTAAAGACTCTGAAAGCTCGTTTGCAAAATGAGTAAAGTTTTCTTCATTTGTTTCTTCCACCTTTGAAACAACATTTTCCAAAAGGTCATTTAAATCTGAAACGCTGAGTGCCGGTTTGTCAGAAAGCCCCCTGACCGCATTTGTAAGTTCATTTACCTTAAATTCTAATTTGTCATTCGTGCTCATTTTGTTAGTTCCATTCTCTTTAATAACTTTGTTCTTGATTGTTACAATTTTATCTTAAATTTGATTTTTTTTCTTAGATTGTTATAAATTTTTACACCACGGAAATCTCTTTTATCATTTTTAAATCTTTAAGGGTTAAATCTCTGGGCGAATTTGGTTCCAATGAATGTTTTCTTAAAAGATAAGAAGGGTGAAAAACGGGAACAAGTTTAATTCCGTCTTTATATTCAAAAACCTGACCTCTTGCTTTTGTTATTGTTATTTTTTTATCTTTGATAAAACTTTCCATGGCGCAAGAGCCGCACAGGATGATAACTTTTGGTTTTACAATATCAATTTGCTTCTGTAAATTCCCCTCACAGGCAATTTTTTCACAAGGAAGGGGTTTTCTGTTTTTAGGCGGTCTGCACTTTACGGTATTTGCAATATAAATGTCTTTTTTTCTTTCAATGCCGGCTTTTTCCAAAAATTCGTTTAAAAGTTTCCCCGCCCTTCCCACAAAAGGAATTCCGCTTTTATCTTCATCGGCTCCGGGGGCTTCGCCTATTAACATTATTTTGGCATTTTCAGACCCGTCTGAAAACACAACATTGTTCCTTTCTTTATATAAGGAACAATTTGTGCAATTATTTAAACTCTCTTTTAATTTTTGAAGCATTAGTTTGTTTTATATTCCTTCTCAAAACCGAACAGTGAACTTACGGACTGGTCATCGTGAATTCTTGAAATTGCCTCGCCTAAAAGCGGAGCAACTGAAAGTTGGGTAATTTTTTCGGGTATGTGTTCATTTTGTGAAAGAGGAATTGTGTTTGTAACAATAACTTCTTTTATCGGAGCTTCTTCAAGTCTTTGAAGGGCAGGGCCCGAAAATACGGGGTGAACCGCACAAACATAAACTTCTTTTGCACCTTCTTTAATCAAAAGTTTGCTTGCTTCACAGATTGTACCCGCCGTATCAATCATATCGTCGAACATAACACAGACTTTGCCCTTAACATCGCCTATAACATGGTCAGCAACGGCAACATTATGTTGTGTTCTTCTTTTATCAATAATTGCAAGCGGACAGCTTAATTGTTTTGCAAAAACTCTTGTTCTTTGAACTCCGCCCGTATCGGGAGAAACCGCAACAAGTTCTTCATGATTTAAATTTAATCTTTTTATATAATCAACAATAATGCTTGTAGCATAAATGTGGTCAACAAGAATATTGAAAAAGCCTTGAATTTGACCGGTGTGAAGATCCATTGCAAGAACCCTGTTTGCGCCTGCGGTTGTCAAAAGGTCTGCAACAAGTTTTGCGGTAATTGCTTCTCTGCCGGTTGTTTTTCTGTCTTGTCTTGCATATCCGTAATAGGGAATAACCGCCGTTATTGTTTTTGCGGAAGCTCTTTTAAAAGCGTCAATAATGATTAAAAGCTCAACCAAATTTTCATTAACGGGATTACATAAAGGCTGAACGACAAAAACATCATCCCCCCTTATTGAATCTTGAATTTGAACGTATGTTTCACCGTCAGAAAAGTTTTTAACTATCATCGGTCCTACACTTGTGCCTAAATATTTTGCTATTTCTTGTGCCAGAACCGGATTTGAGCGTCCTGAAAAGAGCTTTATTTCATGAGTCGGAAGAACATTTTGTGTTCTTTCTAAAACGGCCTCAGTGCTTTCTCTCATTATTTTCTCCTTTTATTTAACGTAATTTTGAACTTCTTTTTGCGGGCTTCTTGTAAGCGCCAGCGAATTTTCTTTAACACTTTTTGTAATAACCGAACCCGCACCAATCAGGGCATGTTCGCCGATTTCAACCGGCGCAACAAGAACGGTGTTTGAGCCTATGGAAGCGTTGTTTTTTATCTCGGTTTTAGATTTAACTTTTGTTCTTGAGTCGTAATTTGCCGTTATTGTTCCCGCACCTATATTGACATTTTGCCCCACGCAAGAGTCGCCGACATAGCTCAGGTGGCAAATATTCGTATGAGATTGAACCGTTGCATTTTTAAGCTCAACAAAATTTCCGATTTTAACAAAATCTTCAATCTTACAATTTCCCCTCAGGTGAGAAAAAGGACCGATTTTGCAATCTTTTCCGATTATGTTTCTTCCTTCAAGAACAACATTGGGTAAAATTATGGTATCCTCGCCGATTTCGGTTTCGGGGGAAATATATGTTGTATCGGGATCAACAATTGTTATTCCTTGTTCCATAAGCTCATTTAGCTTTCTTTTTTGCATAATTTTTGTTGCTGTTGAAAGATGAAGTTTAGAATTTATTCCAAAAATTTCATCGCTTGATTTTAAAACGTACGGAGAAACTTTTTTTGAACAGCTGACCCCCCATTTTATTAAATCTGTTAAGTAATATTCTTTTTGAGCATTTTCATTTTTTATTTCATCAACTCCAAAGCCTGCGCTTTCCCAGTTTATACAATAAATTCCGGTATTAATTTCTTTAATTTTTTTAATATCTTCGCTTGCATCTTTTTCTTCAACAATTGAAGTTATATCTCCGTTTTCATTTCTTAAAATTCTTCCGTAACCGGTAGGGTTATCGAAAAATGCAGTCATGACGGTTATATCCGAATTATTTGAAATATGAAATTTTACAAATTCCATAAGTGTTTTTGGGGTAATTAAAGGGGTGTCTCCGCATACGACAAGAATATTTCCCTTAAAGCCTTTTAATTTTTCGCTTGCTATTTTAAGGGCATGCCCCGTTCCGAGTTGTTCCTTTTGAAGAACGCACGGGGTGTTTTCATAGTTTTTTGAAACATATTCTTCAACAACATCCGCCATATGCCCCACAACAACAATGTTTTCGCTTGAACCTGCCGAAATAACGGCGTCCAGAACTCTTGCTAAGAGAGGTTTATTAAAAATCTCATGGAGAACCTTCGGGGTTTTGGATTTCATTCTGGTTCCCTTGCCTGCGGCAAGGACAACTGTTTTTAAATCTTTAATCATTTCAACTTATCCGCCCTCTTGCAATTTGAATTTTCCCATGAAGAATGTTGAAATTAAAGGTAAAATTACGTTTTATTAAGTTTATTAAACATCTCTTTTAAAAAAGTGTTGTTCGGATATTTTTTTACACCTTCATTTAAAATTTTGCGTGCGCTTTCATAATCTTTATTATCAAAGAAAAATATACCGAGTTTGGCATATTCTTCAGGAGAATTCGGAATGATGTTTTCAATTTTTCTTACCGTATTAATATATTTTTCTTCATCGTTTAAGCTTTTATAAGACATAGCAAGGTTGTTAAGGTAAAAGATATTATAAGGACTTATTTCAAGAGCCTTTATGAAATATTCTTCGGCGGTTTTTAAATTTCCTCTTTTATAATTTGAAAGCCCGATGTAATTATAACATTCGCCCTTATCGCCGCCGACGGAAAGCGCATATTCAAAGGCATTAACCGCTTTTAGAAAATCTTCTTTTTTTAAATATGCCTTGCCGAGTTCAAGATAAAACAAAGGGTCACTGTCATCTTGTTCAATTGCCGAAAGCAAATTTTCTATGGCTTTATCATAGTCATTATCAATAATACAGAGTTTTGCATAGTAATATAAAAGTTTTGAAGAAAGATTTTGATTTTTTGAATTTATAAAAGTTTCAAATTTTTCTTTTGCGGATTTTATATCGTTGTTTTCAACATCTGTAATAACCGAGTTTACAAGGTCATCATAGTTTTCAACCCCGTAAGCAAATGAATTTGCACAAAAAAAAGTTATTAAAAAAAGGTATGACAAAAATTTTTTCATAATTTATCAATAAACTCAGATACGATTTTAACGACCTTTTTATGAATGTTTTCAATTGTGTCATCAGCATTTATGACTTTAATTCTTTTTGTTTCTTTTTTTGCTATTTCTAAATATCCCAGTCTTAACGCCTTGTGAAACTCAAGCCCCTCTTTTTCAAGACGGTCTTTTTCGCCGCTTAACCTTTTTTGCGCAAGCAAAGAGTCTATATCAAAAACAATTGTCAAATCGGGTTTCAAGCCGCCTGTTGCAATTTCGTTGAGCTTTTCTATCGTTTCTAAATTTTGTTTTCTCGCATATCCTTGATATGAAAGGGTGGAATCAGTGTATCTGTCGCACAAAACAACGGTTCCGTTTTCAAGCGCAGGCTTAATTTCAAATTCAACATGCTGGGCTCTGTCTGCAAGATAAAGATAAGTTTCCGCAACATTTGAAACCGGTTTATCATAGTGAAGAAGAATTTTTCTTAATTCAACTCCAAGCTCCGTTGCCCCCGGTTCTCTCGTTTGAATATTTTTTATCCCTTTTTCATCCAAATATTTTTTTAAAAGCTCAATTTGGGTTGTTTTTCCGCACCCGTCAGCCCCTTCAAATGTAATAAATAAGCCTTTTTTCATTAATATCCCCTTTAAGGTTACATGATAGCATAAATTTATATATTAATTTAAAGAGTTTACTTATGTTTTGTATAAATTTGTTAACTTTGTAATTTTATTTTTACAATTAGGTTTTTTTTGATTGTTTTAAATTATAATGTTGTCAAATCACATTATTTTAATGAGGGAGTTTTACGTGGAAACAACAAAGACAGATTACCCCGACGAAGTCGTAAGTGCGGGTCAGCTTTTAAGAATGCTTGATTCAGACGCAAGAGAAATTTCAAATCTTTGCCAGAAAGCTTGTTTAAAACCCAAAAAAGACGGCTTTGGAAACATATATTTTTCAAAAACAGATGTCGATGTTTTAAGAAAAGTAAAAGAACTATACGCATATAATAAAAAAATTCAAGACGAAAAGTTAACCCCCAAAAATGAAGAAGCTCCTTCAAAAGAGCTTAAATTCAAAGGTTTAAAAGCGTTTAATAAAAAAGAAGAAAAAGACACTCCAAAAGTTGAAAATTTTCTTCAAAATGAAACTGTTTTTGAAAAAGAAAAGGCTTTGCCTATTCAAATTTCTCAATCAAACTCGGTTATGAAAAAAATTGATTTAATGGAAAATAACATTATTTCAAAAATGACGAGCGTTTTGTCCGAAAAGCTTGACGGGCTTGATGAAGTTATTGTGGAATTAATTAAGGCAAAAACAGAAAACGAAACCCTTAGACAAAAAATTAATACCCTAAATAAAGAAAATTTTGCGCTTAAAACGGAAAACGCAAGCTTTAAGCCGGTTGGCTTGGGTTTTTATATTAAAAAATCTACGGATGATTTCACGGTTTAGATGAGCACTTTACTTAAAAGTTTTTATCACAATTTAAAAGAGCCGATTATAATTTGCGATTTGCAAACGGACAGCTTTTATCAAAATAAGGCTGCAATTGACGTTTTCGGGGTGATAAAGCCCGAGGGGATAAAAGCTTTAAAGAAAATTGATTACAAATTTCATTTTGATTTTTGTATTTTAAAAAGTGATGATATCAACTGGAGCCCTTTTGATGAATTAATTCTGTCAAAAAATTCATATACAACTTACGGCATTTATCAAGAATCTGAAATGGTTTTAAGATATTTTATAATTAAAGCCTTTTCAATTAAAAAATACAGAATTATTTATTTTTACGACTGTACAAAAGAGCTTGAATGCGAAAAGATTTTTGAAGAAAACGAAAAATTAAAAATTGAAAATCAAAAATTTATTAACACTAATTCCAAAGCTCAAAATCAGGCAGTAAAAATGGCTCTTTTGAACAGAATTTCAACAAGCCTGTCAAAAACTTTGGATGTTAATGCGGTCATATCAAACGCACTTAAGGAGTTGAGCATTGTTCTCGGCGCCAACAGACTTTGTTTTGCAAAAAGATTGAACGAAAACGAATTTGAAATAGACTCTTTTTACCCTTCGGGCGCAAAATTCGCCGATAAAGTTTTATATTTTAATAAAACGGTGCTTGATACGCTTGATGGCGGAAAAATTAATTTCGGGGCAACCCTGAAAGAACATGAAAAATCAAAAACCACTTTCAAAAACCCCTCTTTTAGAGTTATAATGCCGGTTTGCAAACAAAATGACATTATAGGAATTATTGTGATTTTTACCCCCAAAAAAGAACTCAGCGAATTTGAAAAAGAGCTTTTAGTCGGAATTTCAATGCAAATTTCAAAAGCATTTCTTGAGGCAAGTCTTTTTTGTGCACTGAACAAACAAAAAGAAGAACTTCAAAAAGCTTTGAATGAACTTAAAGAAACTCAATTACAACTTATAAATTCCGAAAAAATGGCTTCTTTGGGGCAATTAATCGCTTCCGTTGCGCATGAAATTAACACTCCCTTGGCTTCAATTTCGTCAAACAATGAAATTATGAAAAAACTTTTTGAAAGAAAAATAGACCCTGAAATTAAAGAAACTTTCGAGGATATTAATTCCATTGACTTTGAAGCTATAAAAAGAATTTCAAATCTGGTTCAGTCGCTAAAAAGGTTTGTAAGGCTTGATGAAACAAATGTTCAAAAGGCGGATATTAATAAAGAGCTTGATTTAACCCTTGAAATATTAAGACACAAAACCAAAAAAGGAATTGAAATTATTAAAAATTATGAAAAAATCAACGAAATTGAATGTTACCCGAACATGTTAAATCAGGTGTTTTTAAATATCTTAATGAACGGTATTCAAAGCATTGAAAAAGAAAAATCATTAAAAGGGGATGACTTTAAGGGCAAAATTGAAATTTTAACAAAAGAAGAAAAGGGAAATTTGAAGGTCAGAATTACTGATAACGGCTTTGGAATAAACGAAGCGGATAAAAAGAAAATTTTTCAGGCGGGCTTTACAACAAAAAAAGTCGGCGAAGGAACGGGACTTGGGCTTGCAATTTGTAAAAAAATTATAGAAAAACACAAAGGGAAAATTTCTTTTAATTCAAAAGTTTTAAAAAACGGTGAAAAATCAACATATTTTGAAATTTCAATACCTTATCTTTCAAAAATATAATTATTCTTCTGTTTCTTTTTTCTTGTGAAAAAATTCATAAAATAGCTGAGAAAAAGACTTTCTTCTGTAATCTTCGTCTTTACCGCCTTTATATAAGGCTTTTTGTGCCACTTTTCCGTATGGAACCGCCTCTTTATCCGTAACCATAACAAGAAAAACATCTGTCAGGTTTTTTCCGTCTTTTGAAGCATATATTCTTTTCGGTTTAAAAGGAGAGTTTGGCTTTCTGTTGCCGTTGACATCAACTATAATAAGACAAGGTGGCTTTTCTGTTCCTTCATTGCTTTTAAGCCCTAAAGAACCGCAGCCTTCACACAAATGAGAAGAATAATCTCCTATATATTCATTGTTTTCATCATAATGTTCGGTGGGAACGGTATTCATACAAAGAGATAAGTTATTATTTTCATAAAGCTTGTATATGTCTTTTGCGTTTTCATAAGACGCAAACTCAAACGCAATGCCGTCTGTTGTGTAAAAAACGGCATTTTCACTTATAGACCTGATTTCATGACAATTATCAGGATTTTTAGATTTTTTATTTCCTTCCCCGAAACAAACGTCTTTTGTCTTTGCGGGGCGGGTGTATTGAACTTTCATGTGTTGTTGAAGGTAATTAAAAATATCATGATTATCATAGGGGGTTTCTCCGTCAAAAGAGGACATTGTGATTGCGGAATTTAAACTGACCATTGCTTTTCTTAAGCCTGTAATATATTCTTTTTGTCCAAACCTTTTTATAACGGCAGGTATAACAATTGCGGCAACAAGACCGATAATTGCCATGCAAATTAATACCTGATCAAGAGTAAAGCCTCGTTTTACACCGTTTTTATACATGGGAATTTACCTCTAGCGAGAAACAACATAATTATTAATTATATGACCTAAAAAAACAATATATTTAAAATGAATTAACCTATACGGATGAATATTTTAAAAGAGGGGGGTTATAAAAAAAAGAAATATGTGATAGAATAAACTTACATAGAACATGGCAATATTTTTTGTTCACGTGTTTTATATCTTTGGGAAGGTGTTATATGATAAAACCAATTCAGCAAAATGTTGTATTTACGGGAAAAAATGTAACTGCGTCAGACAATTTCAAAGGGGCAATTGTTCCTTCAAGAAGTGTCAGACAAGATTATTTAAACGCAGTCAATAATGTAAATGAAGTTCAAGCAAGCATTAAAGCAAAAGTTAATGAATCGCTTGGAAACAATTTAGACAGCATTGCTTAACAAATTTAAATAAAATCTGAAAATTTAATTTTCAGGTTTTATTTTGAAAAAAGCGTTTTAAAAATTTTTTTAAACGTGTTTTTGTCAAAAGAAAAAATTATTCTTAAAAGCATTCTTTTGACTGCAAGATGATTTAAGTTTTGGCAGAAATATTTGTAATTTTTTAATATGAACATAAAAGTTTCATATCTTACGATTTTGTTTATTTCGATATAAAACTTAATTGTATCCGGTTTTAAATATCTGAAATTTCCCATAACGGGGTTTGTGGATGAAACATTTGTGTTATGCCTTCTGTAGGCGACTAATGGCGCTGAAATTGTTGCCGAGCCGCCAATAAGGTGTAAAAAAGAAAAAATAAATTTGTCGGCTCCCCTTTTCCATTTAAGATAATTTTCATATTTAAGCAAATATAAAAGGGGGCTTTTTCGCATTACGGCTGAACTTGAAGGGTTCCAATTCCAACTTGCAAAAGGATATTTCTTAATATCCATTGTTTTAATCTGAAAATTTTCATGGAGCCTTTCAAGATTAAAAACATCTTCGATTTTTTCAATTTTTAAAGTTTTTTCGCCGTTGTGAAAAGTCGGGCTTGCAAGAGAATTAAGGCAAACAACGGTTGAATTATCGTCTATTTCAATTTGTGCGCATGATGTAAAAGCGACGGATGTTTCCATATGAGCTTGAATATGACAAGACAGAAAATCTGGCAATAAAACATCATCAGCGTCAAGCATACAGACAAATTCACCCGACGAAAGCTTTAAGCCTTCTAAAAATGCACCCAATTGACCTTTGTTTTCTTTAAGATTTAAAACTTTTATGTTTTCAATTTTTTCAAGAATTTCTTTTGTGTTATCGGTTGAAAAATCGTTTACGACAATAATTTCAAAGTTTTTATATTTTTGATTAAAAACGCTTTGAATACATTCTTCAAGATATTTGCCAAGATTATGGCAAGTCACAATCACGCTCACCATTGGCATTTTAAAGGGTTTTAAATTTTCCATTGAAAATATTTTAACATGTTTTTTAAAAAAATTGTTGATTATTTTTTTTGTGTTTGATAATATGGTTCAGGAAAGGCAAAAACCCAAATATTTGGTTTAGCTCAATTAGTCGCTTCATTCTTTATTGGTGCGGAAATGACAACTGAATAAATGGGGGATTAGCTCAATTGCCCGAGAAAACCTTGGTTTTCGATATCATGGGGGATTAGCTCAATTGGTAGAGCACCTGCTTTGCACGCAGGGGGTTAGGAGTTCGAGTCTCCTATTCTCCAGTTTAATGAACAAGATAGCCCTTTGGCAAATATGTCAAAGGGTTTTCTATAGTCATAGCTTATATTTTCGCCATCTATTAAAAAGTTCGAGAAGACAGTTTTTAATATTTTAGTTTTTTCGGAGTTCGGTAGCTGTAAATACGATGTATAAAGGTTTTCCAAAAGTTCTACCAAACTATCCGCTTGTTGCATATAATTAACATTTGCTTTCTCAAATGCCTCGAATTTTTGTCTTATTGCGGCATGTTCTAAAGTCCATTCATTATTTTTATTTTGCCAAAATTCTTCCGTAATTTTCCCATCTAATTTATCAAGGTATATTTTTGATAGCCTGTTCCTAATAGTTTCAGCCTGTTTATTAAGTCGATTTATTTCTTCCGTATTGTATGCCTGTTGTTCGGTATGGCAATCTTTTAAAGCCTCAATTATTGCTTTTCTATGCTCGGGAGTAATTTGTATTTGTTTAATTGCGCATTCAAAAAAATGCGGTTACGAACCATATTAACAAGGTTGAATTTACAAACTCCGAAATTTTTTCGGAATTGGAATTGTACAGATTTAAATTGTTGCTTGAAAATCAAGATGTTACCGCCGAAGATATAAACAATTTTGTTGCCATTATTAACGAACAATATTCAAAAAAAGGAGTTTTTACCGCAAGAGCAATATTAGAAAGCTTTGAAGGCGGAGTTTTAAAAATTGAATTAATGGAAGCTCATATAGGCGCCATTAAAGTTGAGGGGAATAAATTTAACCGCAAATGGTTTTTAAAAAGGCAAATATCTTCAAAGCCGAACGATGTATTAAATTTAAACCTGTTACAAGAAGATTTAAAAAACTTTAATAAAGAAGCAAGAAGCATAAAATTATCCGCAAAGTTACAGCCCGGCGAAGAATACGGAACAACCGACATAATTTTAAATGCTGATGAAGAATTTCCATACCACATTTCAGGTTCTTGGGATAGTTTCGGCAGAGAGACAACGGGGTTGTTACGTGGCGGCATAATGCTTTCCGCAGACACTTTATTCGGTTTTCAAGACAGATTAACCGGCGCAATAAATCTTTCACGTTCATCATATACCCCTTTTGTTGATTACAATATACCTGTAAACAGGAAGGGCACCCGTTTTGGCGGAAGTTATATGTATGGAACAAGCAAGGTCACAAGCGGCAACTATAAAGAATTTGACCTGAATGCAGACACTCACGTATTTAGCACATATTTGTCGCACCCTTTTATAGACAATCAAAAAGCCCAATTAAAATTGAATACTTCCGCTAACTTTAAACTCTCAAGCGCAGATATTGCAGGTTTTAAATATACAAATTATAAAGATTATAATTTGGCTGTCGGGCTTGGCGGAAGATATAACTTTCAAAAAAGTGTTTTGTTCGGTTCTTTATATTCAACAAACGGTATAATACAAGATGATATGCGTTCTTTTTCTCAATTTTTCACAAAAGTAAACATGGACGCATACTATATCCATTATTTGCCAAAAGGTATAATTTTAACCGCAAGAGGGGGCGGTCAATATTCACCATATAATGTTCCGTTTATAGAACAGTATCAAATTGGCGGCATGTCAAGTGTCAGAGGCTATTCCGAAAGTTTGTTGCTTGGCGGAAATTCTTATTTTGCAAGTTTGGAAATGCTGTTTCCGATACCGTTTTTGCCTGAAGAAGTAAATGTTCCTTTTAACAAAGAGGTAAAATATAAATTGCGTGATTCCGTAAAGTTGGCGGCATTTTTTGATAATGGCGGAATTATACCAAACGAGGGCAAAACAGGAACAATTAATTTTATATCAAGTATCGGCGCCGGACTAAGGGTGGCAATTTCAAAGTTTTTAACGGCAAGAATTTATATAGGTGTTCCTTTAATGAACACGAGAATATACAATCAAACGGGCGTCAGAGTTCATTTTGATTTGATTGCTTCGCCGTTTTAAAACAGGAAAATTAAAAGCGGAGAATTTAAACTCCGCTTTTAATAAATATATTATTTTGTTTTATCTTTTGATTTTTTTACTTTTTCTTTTTTTGTCTTTTCTTTTTTTACTTTCTCTTTAGGCGCTTCGCTTTTAATTTCTTCTTCAGATACTGTTGTTTGCGGTTCTTGTGAATTTAAACCTTTAGCGTCATATACTGGAATTGTTGTTTCTTTTTTTGTTGAAATCGGGGGTTTTGCGTCAATGTCAATTTCTTTATTTTCTAAATTCGTTTTAACATGTTTTCTAAAATTAATTGGCACAATTACTTTTTCCGGCTCAATAACATTATTCGAAGCGTTTTCAGCCGTTTCGGGGACGTTTTCCGTGTTTTTGGTTTCAGTGTTTGCGCTTTTTTCTTCGGTGGTTTTCAAGTCAGCGTTTTCCGTGTTTGCGCTATTTTTATCTGCGCTGTTAGCTTCTTTACTTGCGGTGTCTGCATTTGAAGTTTCTTCAATTTTTTCTTCTTTTTGAATTTCTTTTTGTTCTTCTTTTGTTGCTTCCGCTTTTACTTCATCAGATTTTGTTTCAACTGTCTGATTTGCGTCTTTTGTTTCCGTACTTTGAACAGCTTCTGCCTCTTTAACCTGATTGTTTTCTTCCTTGGCAAAAACGGGAACAGTTAAGCTCAATGCAAAAATAAGGCTTATAATTAAGCTTTTTTTCATTACTACACTCCTTTTAATTTAAACAAGTAACACTTTTCTAATATATTCCCAAAAAAACTTTTAATGAACAAAAAAATCTGTAATGTTAAAATTTTTTCACAATAATATTATAAACCGCCTTTATCCAAACATAAAGCAAAATGGGGAAAACCACCAAAACTAAAGGGTTATATTCTATTGCTTCCGATAAATTTCCGCCCAAAAGAGAAATAACCGCACGTGTCATTCCGCAGCCAATGCATTCATGTTTAAAAAGAAGTTTAAAAATACAAAAACTTCTGTCTGTTAAACTTGATATCCAAATTATTAAAAAAGGCGCCAAAATAATCAGCGCCTTTTCAAAATTTTTAAATAAGGTCTTCTCCATCGGCTGTTTTATAGTTTCTGCAAAGTATAAATATAAAGTCAATAAGTGTCCAAATTCCGCAGCAACCAAATGTCAAAAGTTGGATAACACCGATTGCGATATGTCCTGTATAAAACCTGTGTATACCGAAACCGCCGAGAAAGAAACAAAGAAGAACCGTAACAAGCCAACTTTTTTCTTCCGAATTTTTCATTTTCTTTACCTGACAGCCGCATCTCACACAGATAACAGCGTCATCATTTATTTCACTTCCGCATTTTGAACAAAACATAACTTAACTCCATAAAAATACACAGTTTAATTTTATCAAATTTTTTGCAAATCGTAAATAATAATTTTTTTATATGATTGAAAAAACTTTTTAAGTGGAAGAAAATATAAAAAAGGTGGCGGAAATGAAAAAATTATTTTGTTTACTTTTTATAACATTTACAACTATCGGTTTTGCAATGTCGGAAGATATTGTTTCGGAAAGGTTTCTTGGCGCACTTTCTTCCTGTTCTTCTTACAGTGAAAGCGGAATTGTTCAAACAGAAGGCTTAGACGTTAGCTCAAGCAAAAAAATTCTCGGAAAAGAAAATAATAAGTGTGTCTATCAGGAAGAAATAATAATTGATAAAAACAAGTTTAAAATTACTTGCAAATTCTCAAAAGCGCAAACGGATGAGCTTACGGGCGTAATGAAATCTTATGCGGAAAGCCAAAAATATTCAAACGAAAAAGTGGATACATCAAGTTTGGATGTTATAAAAACAAACCCCGTATCTGCCTCATGGGCAAATTATCTTCAAAACCCTGATGTGTGCAGTGTTGAATATTAAATATTTTGAGCCATTTCCTGATATTTATTCTTAAGCCTTTGTGCAAGGTCTGTTTTGGAAATGTTGCCGTCATTATCTAAATCTAAGCCGGAATTTGGTCCGTATGCCCATGATGTACTTCCGCTTTGAGAACAAAGAACTTCATTTTTTGCATACGCAGGAAGGAAACAAATCGCATAAAGCGAACCGCCGTCAAGCTTGTCGGAAGAAGAAAAGCCCGCCATGGATTTTGATTTTGCAAGAACTTCATAAACAACATCAAGTTGCTGAACTCCCGTCATGCTTGCAACCTGACTTTGGGTGTATCCGTTTTCTTGCAAAGTTGAAGGAATAAACTGAATTAAACCTACAGCCCCGTTATATCCTACGATATTCGGGTTTAAACCTGATTCGCTATACATCATTCCAAGCAAATCGTTAGGGTCACACCCCAATTTAGCGGCAACTTGTTCGCATTTCGCCGCAAAACCGCTGCCCAGTTTGTTATCAAGCTTTTGCGCAACATCGCTTGAAATTGAGCCTGTCGATACAAAAGAGCCTGAAGCGGATGAAGATGAAACACCTGACATGCCTGCCGTTGCCGAAGTTGATGTACTTGGCGCAGTTAAAATTTGATTAATTTTTTGGCTAATGGAGCTTAAATCGTTTTGCACGGAAGAAAGATTTGATTCAAGCTCGCTGATTGCACCTCTGCAAGTTGAAATTTTGGATGTAAGGTTCGATTTAGAAGAATCAGAGCCGTTTTGAACTCTTGCAAGCCTTAAAGAAAGCCTGTTCAACTCTTTTGTTTTATTTGTTATTGATTTTTGAATTCTTATAAGTTCGTTTGTTTTTATTTGTTGTTCCATATGAAGAGCGTCAAGTTCGGGGTTGCCGCTTGAAGCAAAATTTAACGACGAATTAGACTTTAGAGCCGTTGAGGAAGATGTTTTTGAAGTTTTTGTTTCGTCTTCTTCCTGATATTCCACAAGTTCATTTTCGGAACTGTTGTCGTCTTTTTTTATTTCATCGTCTTTATGCCTTTTTGCATATTCTTCAAGTTTTTCTTTTATATTGTTTTTAACATCGCTAATCTGGTTAGAGCTGAAATTTTTAATTGAAAAATCTTCTGACATGTAAAACCTTCCTTTTTGTTCCATTTAATATATCGTCAGATAAAAATAATTCTTTATGCTTTTGTAAATTTTCTTTAAATTTTAAAAAAGCAAAATAGAACCCCCGCCTCTAAAATTGACGGGGGTTTTTTAAGTTTTTTAATTTTTATTTGTCATCAAGCGCCGCAACACCGGGGAGAATTTTACCTTCAATAAATTCTAAAGAAGCTCCGCCGCCTGTTGAAACGTGGGTAAAGTCTTCAGCTTTGCAGAATTTTTTAGCCGCAGATACACTGTCGCCGCCGCCTATAACTGAAGTTGCACCGTTTTTGGTTGCTTCAACAATTGCTTGAAGTACTGCTTTTGTGCCTTCAGCGAATTTCGGGTTTTCAAAAGCGCCTACAGGACCATTCATCAATATTGTTTTTGATGATTTTAATACATCGGCAAATGCTTTTCTGGAGTCCATGCCTGCGTCAACTCCTTCATAACCGTCAGGAATTTCGTTAATCTTAACAAATTTATTTTCGCCGTTGCCCGAAAAATCGTTTGTAACAAGAACATCTGTAGCCATAACGAGTTTAACGCCTTTTTCTTGAGCTTTCTTTTCAATTGCTCTTGCAACGTCCATTTGGTCATCTTCACAGATTGAATTACCGATTTTTCCGCCGTTAGCTTTAACAAAAGTGTAAGCCATGCCGCCGCCTATTATCATATTATCAACTTTATCAAGCAAGTTTTCCAAAACACCGATTTTGGATGAAACTTTAGCCCCGCCGACAACAGCCGTGAAAGGACGGGTCGGATTATCGAGAGCTTCCGATAAACATCTGATTTCTTTTTCCATTAATAAACCTGAAACAGCCGGTTTTAAAACTTTAGCAAGTTTTGCGGTTGATGTATGGTTTCTGTGAGCTGCGCCAAAAGCGTCATTTACATAAAAATCACCGAGTTTTGCCAATTTATTTGCAAAAGTCATATCATCATCTTTTGCTTCTTCTTCTTTATAATATCTGATGTTTTCTAAAAGTGCCACTTGACCGTCTTTTAAATCGGCAAGCATTTTTTCCGCAACATCAACATCCGGAATAAACATAACTTCTTCACCCAAAAGTTTTGACATATATTTAGCAACGGGTGCGAGTGTAAATTCAGGGTTCTTTTCTCCTTTTGGTCTGCCTAAGTGAGCCATTAAAACAATTTTTGCGCCTTTTTCTTTTAAGAAATTTAATGTCGGTAAAATTGCCTGAATTCTTGTATCGTCGGTAACGTTTTTGTTTTCATCCAAGGGAACATTAATATCAACTCTGACAAGAGCCTTTTTCCCTTTGATGTCGCCTAAATCTTTAATTGATTTTTTCATAAAATAACTCCTATATTTATTGGTCAAGTTCAAGGATTATTTTACAATGAAAAAACCAAAAAATCAGCCTTACTTAAAGGCTGATTTTCGCAAATTTTTAAGCGTTAGCTGTCGTAGTTAATTCTTCTTTTCTCGGTTGCTGAATTCATTGTCATACTGAGGCGCATGGTCTGATAGTTAATGTTATCAATTTCATCAAGAACTTCGCCTGAAAAAACATTGTCATTGTCTTTAAGATAAGTTAAAATCGGCTCCCACAGACCGTTTATCGCCGTTTCTACGCTTTCTGCGGCTTGTTCCATTTTTTCCTTGTTTTCAGGAATAATATTCAGTCCGAAAGATTTGAGCTGATTTAACATTTTTGGTCCCTTGTTTTTGTATATAATAAATTTCGGTTTTTTGGCATGATTTCTTTAATGTTTTTTGAAATTTGTAAAATAATTTTACATACCATATTCGGACGGGACAGTTAGTGATTTTGTTCTTTTTTTGGACAAAATATGGTATAATTTCACTAACGTAAAGTTTTATTAACAAACTTTATTAAAAAAGGCACTTTTTATTTTCATGATACTTATACTAAGTGAAGGTTTACCACACATTAATAAGGGCGGTTTTTATGGATTTCAAAAATTCAAAATTCGTTAAATCTTTGAAAAATATAACTCCTTCAATTAAAGGTAAGGTGTTTAAAGAAATTCAGGATTATAAAATTAATTCTGAATATATAGACTATGTCATTCCCGAGAAAAAAGAAAGCATTGAATATGACAATATCAAGCTTGAAAATATGGTCAAAGAAAGCCTTAAAAAAGAATTCGGGCCGGATATAGAAAAATCAAAATCTTACAATTTGCTTGTAGATGCTGTTGTACACAACTTAAAGAAAAAACAGCTTGAAGCATTCGATAACATAGAAGATGAGTTAGGATTAAAAGATTAAGCGCTTTAAATTTAAACGCTTTTTTAAATAAAAACACCCTTAAATTTAAGGGTGTTTTTATTTATTTGTTATTGATATCAGTTAAAATATCTTTTTAAAAGACCGTCAAAGCCTTTTCCGTGGCGTGCTTCATCTTTTGCCATTTCATGAACGGTGTCATGAATTGCGTCATATCCAAGCTCTTTAGCCCTTTTTGCGATGTCCAATTTACCTTGGCATGCGCCATGTTCAGCTTCAGCTCTCAATTCTAAGTTTTTCTTTGTTGAAGATGTTAAAACTTCGCCCAAAAGTTCCGCAAATTTAGCGGCATGTTCAGCTTCTTCATATGCATATCTTTTGAATGCTTCCGCAACTTCAGGATATCCTTCACGTTCAGCCTGTCTTCCCATTGCAAGATACATGCCAACTTCCATGCACTCTCCGTTAAAGTTTTGTTTTAAACCTTCAACAACAACGGGGTCAATTCCTTCTGTTGTTGCAACTACATGTTCACATGCATAAGTTTTATCTGCGCCTTCTTCAATTTTTTTAAAAGTTGTTGCTTTACACAAAGGACATTGAGCCGGAGCTTCGTCGCCTTCATGGACATAACCGCATACTGTACATACAAATTTCATATCATACTCCTTTTTAAACTAGTCTTCCTGTTTTTCAAACATTTCTTTTCCAACCCCGCAAACAGGGCATACATAATCATCCGGCAAATCTTCAAACGGGATGTTATCATTTTCACTCGGGTCATAAACCCACATGCAAGCCGTGCAAACGTATTTTTCCATAAATATACCTCTCTTTCAATTAAAACGTATTATACACTAAATTTCATTTAAATTAAAGAATATATTCATTATTATTTAAGGTTGTTTTATTTTAAATAGCTTAAATAAAAGACATTTGGCTTATTTAAATTTACATATAGTTTCTTTTGGCTGAAATTCTTGCTATTGCTTTTTTAAGAGAAATTTGAGCCTTTATAACCGCAAGTTTATCTTTTTCCGCCTCAATTCTGGCTTTTGCTCTTTCATATTCTTCTTTTGCTCTGACTTCGTCAATATCATCTCCAAGCTCAGCCAAATCAGTTAAAATAACGGCTTCGTTATTCTTGAAGTGCATAATTCCGCCCATTGTCGTAACATAAACAGGCTCTTTTTCAGTCAAAATTTTGGTAACCCCGATTTCAAGAACGGAAGTAATGGGCAGGTGATTTGGCAAAATTCCTATCCTGCCGTCTTGAGCTTCTGTATAAAAGCCTTTTGTTTCGCCTTCATACACAATTTTTTGCTGAGTTATTATTTTTAACTTTATATTTGCCATAATTTAACAAACGACTTTCGCTTTTTCAAGAACATCCTCAATAGTTCCAACCATATAAAAGGCTTGTTCGGGAATATCATCGTGTTTGCCTTCAATAATTTCCTTAAAACCTTTGATTGAATCTTCAAGTTTAACATATTTTCCTTTGTTGCCCGTAAACTGTTCCGCAACGGAAAACGGCTGAGATAAGAATTTTTGAATTTTTCTCGCTCTGTTAACAGTGAGTTTATCTTCTTCCGAAAGTTCGTCCATGCCAAGAATTGCAATAATATCTTGAAGGTCTTTATATTTTTGAAGAATTTCAAGCACCTGTTTTGCAACGCTATAATGCTCAATTCCGACAATATTCGGGTCAAGCGCACGTGAACTTGATTCAAGAGGGTCTGCTGCGGGATAAATTCCCAATGAAGCAATATTCCTTGATAAAACCGTTGAAGCGTCAAGGTGAGTGAATGTTGTTGCGGGCGCAGGGTCTGTTAAGTCGTCGGCGGGAACATAAATTGCCTGAACTGATGTAATGGAACCGTTTTTAGTCGACGTAATTCTTTCTTGAAGTTCACCAACCTCTTGAATAAGTGTAGGTTGATATCCAACCGCAGAAGGCATTCTTCCCAAAAGCGCCGAAACTTCCGAACCAGCTTGAACAAACCTGAAAATGTTATCTATAAATAAAAGTACATCCTGATGTTTAACATCTCTGAAATATTCGGCACATGTAAGAGTTGAAAGTCCGACTCTCATTCTTGCCCCCGGCGGCTCGTTCATCTGACCGTAACAGAGGGCAACTTTATCAATTACGCCCGACTCTTTCATTTCGTTATAAAGGTCATTTCCTTCACGGGTTCTTTCGCCAACCCCGCCAAACACGGAAACGCCTGAGTGTGCGCTTGCTATGTTATGAATTAATTCCATGATAAGAACGGTTTTTCCGACGCCGGCACCGCCAAAAAGCCCGATTTTTCCGCCTTTTTGATAAGGCATTAAAAGGTCAATGACTTTAATTCCCGTTTCTAAAATTTCAATTTCGGTATTTTGCTCCGAAAGTGACGGAGAATTTTTATGGATAGGAAGATAATCTTCCGCTTTAACTTCGCCCATATTATCAACAGGCTCGCCCAAAACATTTAAAATTCTTCCTAAAATTCCTTCGCCGACGGGAACTTTAATCGGGCTTTTAGTGTTTATAACTTTCATGCCCCTTTTAAGACCGTCGGTTGAGCTCATTGCAACGGAACGAACAATATTCTGCCCCAAGAGCTGTTGAACTTCGGTTACAACTTTTCCGCTATCAGTTATAATTTCAAGCGCATCATATATTTCAGGAAGATTTCCGGATTGAAACTCGACATCAACTACAGGTCCGATAACCTGTGTTATTTCTCCGTTTTCGGTCAAAACTGCTGAATTATCGACCATTTGGCTTCTCCTCAATAGTTATACTAAGTTAATATTATCACAAAAAAAATAAATAAAAAAGGAAAAGACACTAAAAAAACGCCTCTTTTAAAAAGAAGCGTTTTTATATAAATTTATCGGATTAATCGAGATAAAATACCGTCACAACTTTATGAGAATCTTCCGCAAACTCAACAGCCTTATGTAAAGTTCCTGACGTATGAGAAAGGAAACAAATCAACTGTTGACATTCGGTTATAATTTCACGGTTGCATATCCTTGAAGCGTCTGTCAGTGTCATCATCGCTCTGTCAGGATGTTCAACAATGTTCGGAACACCGATTAATTGGTCTTGAACATCAGAGGGCTGCTGACCGATTGTTTGAGGCAGAATGACTTTCAAGTTGTTCGGGTTAGCCTTCATAGCGCCTCTTATGGCAGCGGCATTAGTACCCGAAGAACCGCCGGATGTTATAATTGTATTCCCTTGCGTAACAAGAGAAGTTGTGAGTGTTTCAATAATTTGTTGGTGGGTAATCGCCAAATTTCTTGAGCCGATTATCGCTATTTTTTTTGCGGATTGACGAATTGTCGCCAGCTCCTGTACGAGAGTATCAACCTTATCAATGTCTTCAACTTTGTCTAAATCATCAAGCGGAACCATTATGGACGGTTGATTTTCGTTAGAATTTTCAGTCATCAATTTTCCTTAAAAACCATTTTTGTATTATAATGATAGCATATTTTTCATATTTTTCAATTTTTTTATTTTTTTAAAGGGGAATTTAATTGGAAAAAGAGGAAGCAAGCTTTCTTTGCGGCTTGAATGAAAAACAAAAAGAAGCCGTTGAAGAAAAATCGGGAGCTATATTGGTTCTTGCGGGCGCAGGCTCAGGCAAGACTAAAGTTTTGACTTCAAGAATAGCAAATCTTGTTATGGAAGAAGGGGTTGACCCTTTTGAAATTTTAGCGGTAACTTTTACAAATAAAGCCGCAAAAGAAATGAAACAAAGACTGTCATTATATTTGGGCGAAAAAGTCGTCCAAAAAATGTGGGTTGGAACATTCCATTCTGTTTCGGGAAAAATTTTAAGGCGGGATATAGACCTTTATAAATCAAAAGAAAATCGAAGCTATGACAGAAATTTTGTCATTTATGACGATACTGACACAAAAACAATTATTAAAAACACCGTTAAAAAAATGAATTTGGATGAAAAAATTTATGAACCAAAAATGATAAAATCAATTATTTCTAACGCTAAAAACAAAATGCAAGACGCCTATGCCTTTGCAACAAGCGCAAGAGATTATAAATCGGAAAAAATTTCTGAGATTTTTCTCGAATATGAAAAACAACTTTATTTAAATAATGCCCTTGATTTTGACGACATGCTCATGCTCTCCGTTAAGTTAATGGCACAAAATGAAAGCGTTAAAGAAAAATATTCAAAACGCTTTAAACATATTCTGGTTGATGAATTTCAAGACACAAACAAAACCCAGTACGAATTTATCAAACTTTTATATGATGATGAAAAAGCCCTTAAAAAAGACTGTTCTCTTTGCGCCGTTGGCGATGTTGACCAATCAATATACAGCTGGAGAGGGGCGGACTATAAGATTATTTTAAATTTTCAAAAAGATTACAGAGGAACAAAACTCATAAAACTTGAACAAAATTACCGCTCCACAAGCACGATTTTAAACGCTGCAAATGAAGTTATTAAAAATAACGAAGAAAGGCTTGAAAAAAATCTGTATTCCACAAAAGGAGACGGAGAAAAAATAGTTTTATATGAAGCCGAGGCAGATTATGACGAAAGCTCTTACGTTGCAAAAAAAATTAAAGAGTTAACATCAAGCCATAAGCCCGAAGAAATCTCTGTTTTATACAGGACAAACGCTCAATCAAGGGGAATTGAAGAAGCTTTAATTGCAAACAACATTCCCTATAAAATTGTGGGCGGTTTAAGATTTTATGAAAGAAAAGAAATCAAAGATGCTATCGCTTATTTAAAATTAATTTATAACAAAAACGACAATCAAAGTTTAAGAAGGGTTATAAACTCCCCCAAAAGAGGAATTGGCGACACCACTTTAAAAAAGTTGTTTTCTCTTGCGGATGAAAAAGAGGTTTCCGTTTTTGAAATTATTGAAAACATTGACGAATATCAAGACTTTTCACCCAGACATAAAGGTGTTTTATCAAGTTTTGCAAATTTAATAAATTCTCTTATTGAAAGACAAAAAAACCTTGAGTTGTCTGAGTTTACTCAAATTTTGCTTGAAGAAACAGGCTATTTAAGAGAATTAAGGGAAGAAGACACGATTGAAAACCAGTCAAGAATTGAAAACTTGCAGGAATTAATTAACGTAATTAAAGAGTTTGAAGCGGACGAATTTGAGGCGGACGAAGAAGAAGACCTCGGAATTTTGGGAAACTTCTTATCTCAGGTTGCCTTAATTTCAGACATAGACGAAGTTAAAGAGGAAGAACCCTCGGTCACTTTAATGACCCTTCATGCCGCAAAGGGGCTTGAATTTCCGGTTGTTTTCTTAACGGGGCTTGAAGAAGGATTGTTTCCGGCTTCAAAAGCGGTAAATAATGTCTATGAAAGTAAATCAGAGCTTGAAGAAGAAAGAAGGCTTATGTACGTCGGAATTACACGTGCAAAAGAGCGTTTATTCTTAACTTGCGCCAAAAGAAGAAGGGTTTGGGGAGATATTAAATATTTTCCAAAAAGCAGATTTATTGAAGAAATTCCGCTCAATTTAATTGATGAAGACGATTTTGACCAAACAGGTTCAAAAAATTGGAATGAAAAAACATACGGAAGCGAAGACAATTATTCAAAATACAGAAGTTCAAGCTTTAAAAACGCCGTGAGCGCAAAAAGGGAAACTTCAATTTCAAAATCGGTTGAATCAATTTTTATTAAAAAGGCTGAAGACAAGCCAAACAATTTGGCTTCAAGCATAAAAGACGCAAAGAAAAAAACAACCGTTGTTGTTAAGAAAAAACCGACAGTTGCAAATTTGGCGCAAAAAGAGCCTCAGGCTGAAAATGTTAATTTGCCCGATTTTAATAAAATGAAAGAAAAATATTCAACCCCCTCTAAAGAGCTTGAGAAAATATCTGTCAAAAAAGAAATTAAAACGCCCGAAATTAACGTTTCAGAATTAATTAACAAATGTAAAGAAAAGGCGGTTAGCAAGTTTGATGTTCTTAAAAAACAAGGCTTTCCCGTCGGAGCAAGGGTTTTTCACTCTACTTTCGGAATAGGTTTTATAAAAAATTCAAAAATTGAAAACGGTGAAATTATATATAGCGTAGAGTTTACAAAACACGGGCTTAAAGAATTAGACAACAAAACGTCTAATTTAAAATCATTCTAATTCTTCCAAACTTTGAGTGGCTAAATTCGGGTTTTTCTTATTTTCAATCAGAGAAGATATAAACGCCCCGCCCACAAATATAAGCCCGAGTGAACCCGTTATAATTTCGCTTACTTCCGTAAAAATTGAAATAAACATAATTATTGCAAGCGAAATAATTGCAAAATGGGCGCCTGAAACAAGATAGACATATCTTGTGAGGGTCTTTTTTTCAACGAGAAATAAAGTCAAACTTCTTACAAACATTGCCCCGATTGCAAGCCCGATTGTAATTATTATAATGTCTTTACTTATGGCAAAACTTGATAAAACACCGTCTAAACTAAAAGAAGCGTCTAAAATTTCAATATAAATAAACATCATAATTCCGCCGGTTTTCATGCCGCTTTGAAGTTTTTTCTTTTGACTTTCTTCCATAAAATGCGAAATTCCATGGATTACTTCATAAGAGATAACCCCCGCAATGCATGAAGAAACAATCGACACTCTTTCAGGCGAAGGAATTATAAAACAGAGAATAAAAATAGCAAGCAAAGAAAAAATAAATGAAGAAAACCTGAACTTAAATTTTGCCAAAATATTTTCCACAGGTTTTATCCACTTAACAGGGTTTTCTTGCCCCATAAAATATGAAAGCCCCACCATTAAAAGAAAACTTCCGCCAAAGCTGACTAAAGGCGCATGAGCCAGCTCAAGATAGTGAGTATACTGAGTAACGTCGTTTATCGCCATTTGAACCGTTTTTAATACGGAAAGTTTAGAAAAGGCGGAAACTATAATTACAGGAAGCAAAAATCTTATTCCGAAAACCGCAACAAGAATGCCCCAAGTTAAAAATCTTCTTTGCCATTTTGGGGTCATTTTATCAAGAACAACAGCGTTTACAACCGCATTATCAAAAGACAGAGTAACTTCCAAAACGCTTAAAAAGAAAACAACAAAAAGGGTTTTAAGCTCGCTTCCGGGGTTAATATGCCCCGCCCAAAACCATGCTGCAATTATTCCCAATATTGCGAAAATTATTGAACTTCTAAATATTTTAAGCATTTTTTATTGCCGTTCTTTCTATTTCTTCCAAAGATACCCCTTTAGTTTCGGGTATAACAAATCTTACAAAAATTATACTAAGGAAAGAAAGGAGTGCAAACAAAATAAAGGTTTTAAACTCTCCGAACATTTTTAACATCGGTAAAAACGCCAGCGAAACCGTGAAATTAAAAAGAAAATTGCTCATCATCGAAATGCTCATCAAAAAACCCCTTGCTTTTAGAGGAAATATTTCGGAAACAAGCAAAATCATTACGGGCCCCAAAGACATTGCGAAAAACGCTATATACAAAATGCTTGATAAAAGCGCCAAAAATTTGGCATTTTGCCCGAATAAAGGTGCAAATTTAAATGATAAGGCAAGAAATATAAGGCAGACGCCCATTCCAAAAAGCCCGATATATAAAAGCGGTTTTCTTCCTATTTTATCAGTTGTAAATATTGCAACAAAGGTCATCAAAAAATTGACAACTCCTATTCCGATTGTTGCAAAAATTGCCCCCTCGTTAGTGCCAAAACCGGCTTGATTTAATATAACGGGCGCATAATAAATTATTGTGTTAATTCCGGTCCACTGTTGAATAAACATCCCGCCCACACCGACAATTAGGGGGAATATCATCCATTTTTTAAATTGAAACTTTTCTTTTTTCAGTTCCGAATTTAAAAGAGATTGAATTTTATTAATCTCCGAATTTACATCAATATCATTTTGAAGCCTTTTCAGCGCATGTTTTGCTTCCTCAATTTTTCCCTTTAAAACATACCACCTTGGAGTATCCGGCATAAATAAAATTCCCGAAAAAAGAACAATTGAAGGAATTATCCCGACAATAAGCATTAAGCGCCAACTTGGATAAAAATGGGCAAAAAATGCGTTTGAAAGATAAGAAAACAAAATTCCAATCGTAATTGCAAGCTGAAACATTGAAACAAGCGCTCCTCTTATCTTTTCGGGTGAAATTTCAGATAAATAGAGCGGGGAAGAAAAAGTTATAATTCCGATTGCAAAACCGACTAAAAATCTCGATAACATTAAAAAATGAACATTTGGAGAAATTGCGCAGCAGATTGAGCCTATAAAAAATATGACGGACGTTAACATAATAATTTTTCTTCTTCCGTAAATGTCAGCAAGTCTGCCGTTTAAAATTGCGCCGAAAACAGCGCCCGTTAAAACGGTTGAAACAAGAAAACTTTGCATAAATTCGGTAAGGTGCCAGTCATTATTTATATATAAAAGCGCACCGGAGATGACACCCGTGTCAAACCCCGATAAAAGCCCGCCTAAAGAAACAAAAAATGCCGTAAGAAACAGTGTAATATTTTTCATTTTTGAAAAATTCCTTTTTGTTAAACATACAAAAAAGAATATCATATGAGGCAAATTTTTTCTTTTTTTTAACGAAAACTAAAAATTTAAATTAAAAAAGGAGCATACAGCTCCTTTAAAATGGTAGTCCCAAGGGGATTTGAACCCCTGTCGCATCCGTGAAAGGGATGTGTCCTAGGCCTCTAGACGATGGGACCATATTTACTTTTTATCAGTATACACAAAAAGACCGATTATGTCATTAAGCTTTGTGAGTTGTTTTTGATAACTTGTGCTTTGTTTTTCAAGATTTCTTATATTGCTTTTATATTCTTGAATTGTATAATTGCAATCTTTGATTGAACTGTTCAAACATTCTTTAACCCTCTGAGCGTCTTGCAAAACGCTTTTCATCGGAATACCGAGAGCTTCGATTGTTTGTCTGATGATTTGAGCGCCGGTTTGTTTTGAAACACCTGTGGGAAGCTGTGCGATAAGCCTTTTTAATACGTTAATATTGTTAGGCATTTCAAACTCTTCCGTGTCGTCTTCAGAATCAACATTAAGCTTAAAATCAGGATTATCACTAACTTCGCCGGATTCCATTTTAAAAATGGGAGCGTAGTCTTCACTTTCCTGTTCCAAGTTTAAAGACGGGGTGTCGTACATATCCAAATCGTCATATGCACTTTCATCAGAGTTCAAATCTTGAATAGAAGTGTCTGTTTCGGAATTTTTGTATTCATCTGTATCAGTGTGCAAATCTTGAAGAATATCATCAAGTTCGGGTTCTAAACCAACAGAGTTTCCTTCCGCAATATCGGGCGCACTTTCTTTAACTTTATTTTGTTTTTTAAGTGCGTCTGCAATTTTTTTGCCCATATTTGAGGGTAATTCGTTGCTTGACATTGCCTATTCCTTTTGAATTTGTTGATTACTAAACAATTATAAATAAAAAATATTTTATTTCAAGCATAATTTTAAAACACAAAAAAAAGGACCCAAAAAAAATTGGATCCACTGTCTGGAATTAAGAATAGCTGGAAGTATGAAAAAGATTTAATTATATATAACCGCAAGAAAATTGCCCCGACAATTAGCCGGAAGGATATAATCTTAAAAAACACTAAAATGCCTCATCGGGCAAGAAATTTTATGCCATATATTCTATTTCGTTTATTTTTTCAATTTTATCAAGCAAATCTACAAACCTTTTATCGGGCAAAACCATGCTCATATCAGGCTTGAGAGTAAATTTATATCTTATTAAATTTAAATCTTCATCTCTAAGGGCGCTTACAATTTTATTATCAAAAGAATAATATGCGTCTTTTACAATTTGCCCCAAAACAGGAGAGATTGAATCTTGATATTTTGGGTTTTCTTGTGCGGACTCAATCAATACATAACTTCCTGAAAAATCGTTATCTTCCGGATTTGAAAAGTGTTTTGTCGTTTGGGCGCAAGAAACGGTTTCACCCGTTTCATTGTTTTTTAAAAGGTAAAATTTGCTTCCTTCGGGAACTTTTGGAATTGCCAAAAAATTATGCTTAACAAATTCGGCATTATCGGCATTTTCCATTTCAAATCTGTCGTTTGGATTTCTGTAGTCCATTGAATATAAGGTTGCTTCAATTTTCTTTTTTGTGTCTTTGTTTTTAATTGAACAATTTAAAAGGGGTTTTTTGCCAAAGCTGAGATTTTGAATTTTGCCTATATTCATTTTAAAGCTCCAAAGTTTTTGATTTTATAAATCATGAAAATTTTTATTTTTGCCCGAAAAAAATTAACTTTTGACACAAAAAAAGAACCCTGTTTTTCAAGGGTTCTTTTTAAAAGTTTTTCAGCTTTTATTTGCAGGCTCCGGCACATGTAAGGCAGTCTTTTAAAGCTTCTTGAGCTTCATTCATTCTGACCTTAATTCTGCCGTCAACCGCAATGCCTTCGCCTGTTTTTTCAGAAATTAATAACGGATTGATATCAAGTTCATCAATAAATTTGAAGTCATTAACAAGTTGAGACAATCTTAAAAGTGTTTCTTCAATTTGGCTGATTTGAGCCGGTGTTGTGCCTCTTGCGCCTTGCAAAAGCTTATATGCTTTAACCGATTTAACCATTTCTTGTGCGTCTGTATCAGTTAAAGGCGCAATTCTGAATGTAACGTCTTTGAGCGCTTCAACAAAGACACCGCCCAAACCAAACATCATCATCGGTCCGTATTGCGGGTCTGTTGCAATACCGCAAACCATTTCACGGTTTCCTTTAACCATTTCTTGAATGATTACGCCTTCTAAGCCTTCAAGCAAGCCTTTTTCTTCAAGACGTTTTAAAAGCGCATTATATTCGTTTCTTAACTGTTCTTCGCTTCTGATGTTAACAACAACACCACCGACATCTGTTTTATGAGATGTTGTTTTTGATGTCATTTTCATAACAACAGGATAGCCGATTGAGTTGCCCAAGTTAACAACTTCGTCAATATTTGTAGCTAAGCCGTATTTGCAAGCTCTTATGCCGTATGCCTGAAGTACATCAATACTTTCTAATGTTGTTAATTGGTCACGACCTTCTGATATTGATTTTTTAATAATGTCGCAGACTTTATTTTTATCAACATCATAACAAGGAACTTTGCCCAAAGGTTTTTCCATCCATTGTCTTTGTTCATCAAGTCTTGTAAGCGCTTCTGCCGCTTCTTCCGCATACATATAAAACGGCATATTAACTTCCATGTTTGAAATCTTTGTGAAGAAATCGCTTGTCGTCATAAATACGCCCACTATCGGTTTTTCAGGATTTTGAGCCTTTATTTTCATAATTGCTTCCGCAACGTCAATATCCTTTAAGCCGAGGAACGGTAAGTAAATTACAACAATCATATCAACGTTTTCGTCTTTTATAACCGTTTCAAGTGTTTGCTGATAGTGTTCAATCGGTGCTGAAGCTATCATATCTATCGGGTTTTTAACCGAAGCGGCTGACGGAAGAAAACTTCTCAATTTTTCTTTTGTTTCATCAGTAATTTTTGCCATTTGCATGCCTGATTCGCAGATAGCATCCGTTGCCATAATTCCGGGGCCGCCGGAGTTTGTAATAATTGCAACTCTGTTGCCTTTCGGTATAGGGCAATTTGAGAATGCTTTTGCGTTTGCAAACAAATTCTTCAAAGAAAATTCTCTGATAACGCCCGATTGTTTTAAAAGTGCCGCTGCGGCTTTATCTGCACCCGCCAAAGAACCTGTGTGAGAAGAAGCGGCTGAAGCACCGGCTGCCGAACGTCCGGCTTTAAGAGCCAAAATCGGTTTTTTCTTTGTAATTCTTGAAGCTAATTTTCTGAAGTTAGCCGGATTTTGAATTGATTCCATATATAAAAGAATTTGTTTAACGTCGTCGTCATTTTCCCAATATTCAAGCATTGTTTCAGCGTTAATATCAGCTTGGTTACCGATTGAAACGAATTGAGCAAAACCGAGATTTAAGTCTTTCAATATGTTTAAAATACCGCCGCCCAAAGCGCCCGATTGAGAAACAAAACCGATATCGCCTCTGATTGGCAAAGATTCAGCGAATGTTGCGTCCATTGTAACATCGGGATGAGTGTTTAAAACGCCCAAACAGTTAGGGCCGACACATCTCATGCCGTATTCTTTAACTTTAGCCAAAAGTTGTTTTTCAACTTCTGCGCCTTCTTTTCCTGTTTCTTTAAAGCCTGCTGTTATGATTACAAGACCTTTTATTCCTTTTCTGTGGCATTGATCAATTGTATCCAACACAAATTTTGCGTTAACGACAATAACTGCCAAATCAACATCTCCGGGGACTTCTTCAATGTTTGTATAAGCTTGAAATCCTTCGATTATCCCGCCTTTTGGGTTAACAGGATAAATATTTCCACTGAATTTATAATCTCTCAATCTTTGCATAATCTCAGAACCTATTGTCTTAGGTTTTGTGCTTGCGCCGATAACTGCAATTGATTTTGGTTTCATAATTTTGTTTAAAACTTCATCTTGCATAATTTTATCCTTTCATTTAATAACCGTTTTCAATCCATTCTCTGTTTCTGAATTTTGCACCGAGATTTTTTGCAATCTTTTCGCATTCGGAAACATTGATATTATAAAGTTCGGGCTTAAAATTGGTAACAACGCTTAAGGTTGTATCCATGCCCGCATTTACGCATTCTTTTGCAAAATTAATCATTTCGTTATATGCCCCGTTAATTTTTGGGGCCGAAATTTTGTTATATTCTTCTTCGTTTTGAGCATTCAGACTTATCGAAATTGAATCAATCAGTTTTGAAAGCTCGGGAACTATATTTTTTTTATTCAAAAAATTTCCATGCCCGTTTGTGTTAATTCTGATTTTAACATCCGGCATGGTCTTTTTAATATACTGCGAAATTTCTTTTACAAGTTCAAAACGGGTTAGGGGCTCTCCGTATCCGCAAAAAACAATTTCGTTTTCTATGGCGATTTTTTCTTTATTTGCTTCAATTTGTTCTATAACGTCTTTTGCGCTGACATTTTCATTTTCAAGCCAAAGGTTTGACCCTTTAACATCTTTTTTTATATCTCTGACACAAAATTTGCAAGCGTTGGAACAAGCGTTTGTAAGGTTAATGTAAGCTTTGCCGTATAGAAAATATAAAAGATTTTGCATGTTTATTTTGCTCTTGTTTTAGCTTTATCAAGCAAAATATTCACACAAAAAAGTCCTCGTTTCAACTGTTATTTTTAAAAATTTTAAATTGACTCAATCATCAACATACGAGAAAGCATGCGTGCTTTTTCACCTGCCGTCTTTTCATCACAGCCGTTTTTAATTAAATCTGCCTTATAAGCCTCTGCCATTTCTTTAACATCTTCTGAAATTTTAAATTCCAAAACATCGTTTTCGACTTTTTTGGGGTCAAATTTATATTCCCCCTTTGGCTTAACCATGGCTTTTCCGCTAATTGCAGCGGGGCTGTCATTTAAATTTGTCAACTGCAATTTGTCATTGCAATCAACGACTTCTTTAGGAGATTGACAATCTTTTTGAGCTTTTTTGGGCTCAATTCCGTTGTTGTATGAAATGTTATAGTTGCCTTGAATGTCTGTCATTGATACTAATCTCCTAATAATATATAAAGTTTTCTCGTGTTTAGTTAACCTAAAAAAGGTTAAAAAAAATTATGACACCCGAGTTGCGATATATGGGTTCTTGTATACAAAACATAAAAAAAGATTTTTTTGCTATCTTTTTTATAAAATATATATCTATTTTTAAAAAAAAGAAATTAAATTTAAAAAAATCAATCTATAAAAGGATATCGGATAATCTTATTTATTTAATAAAACTTCACAAAAATCAATTGTCATCAAGTCTGATTTTTTAAAAATTCATCCCATGCCCTTTTGTATGCACTTTCAACTTCAAGCGCAAAATTCTTATAGTCATTTAAAATAACCGAATTTGATATAATATCCCTTAAATTGTTTCTGTAATATTCAAGCTTTTTAATGTCGCCCGCAAGGCTTTTTGCCTTATTTACATATTCTTCTTTTGTATAAGAAATAAGTTCATCAAGACCGAGAGCCTTGTTTATTCTGGCACAGCCCCTTGATTGCATTGAGTTTCCCGCCAAAGTTAAAATCGGAACTCCCATAAAAATTGCCTCGGTCGTAATTGTAAGCCCGTTGAAAGGCATTGTATCAAGCCCGATATCGCAAAGCCCGTATGCACTTCGCCAATTTCCTTCCGGATATTTGTTATTGAAGATGAGTCTGTCTTTATAAATTCCGTTTTTTTCAAATTTTGAAGCCAAAACTTCCATAATCTTCGGGGTCATTTGAGAACGGAAAATTAACAGCTTGGAATTTTCGGTTGTCTTTAAAATTTCTGACCAGAGAGATATTGTTAAATCGTTGATTTTTGAGGTGCAATTATAGCTGCCGAATGTAATATAACCGTTTTCAAAATATGGAAGTTTTGAAATCGGCGGGGGGGTAAATTTGTTGTTGAAAGAAAATCTTTGCATGGTTGTGTTTAAATAAAGCGGTTTTTCCGTATAATATTTTGCCATTTCTTTCGGAACGGTAAATTCATCGCAAAGAATATAATCAACTTCTTTCATTCCAAGTGTGTTAACAAAACCTAAATATTGAATTTGAACGGGCGCCGGCTTATATAAAAGCGTGGGAAATTTTTTACTTGTATATCCGCTCAAATCAACAAGAATATCTATGTTATCTTTATAAATTTCTTTTGCAATGTCAGCCGGAGAAAAATCTTGAACCAATTTTATTTCATAGCCCGATTTTTTAATTTTTTCAGTGACAAAATCTGTTTTTGTATCGGCAGAATAAAGTATAAAATCGAATTTTTCCTTTGAATGATTTTCTAAAAGGGGCATAATGAAATTCATCATTGCATGGTTATGAAAATCGCCCGATAAATAACCTATGCGGAGTTTTTGTTTTGTTTTAAGAATTTCTTTATCAAATGTAAAATTTACATTGTCTTTCTTGCAAAACGCCCTAACCTTTAAAAGGGCTTTTTCAAAAGTTTCTTTTATTTTGCTTTGGGAATATTTATCTGATTTTAAAAGGGCAAGCGCCATGGTTGAAAAGCCGGAAATGCCTGAAGGGCTTAGTTCAAACGCCTTTTTATAATATTCTATTGCAACATTCGGGTCATACCAATAGTAATAATATGCAATCATGGAATAGTCTTGAGGGTTTTTCTTATAATATTTAATGGCATTTAAATAAGCCTCAAGAGATTTGTCTTTCTCGTTTAAATAATAAAAGGCGCTCCCCATTCTGCTGTATAATTCGTGAATATCAAAAAGATAAGTTTTATCAATTTGTGAAAGAACTTGTTTATAAAGTTCTATGGCTTCATTATACTTGCGTTCACGAAAAAGCCCGTCTGCCTGAGAAATTTTTTCAAGCAAGGGCTTGGACGTCAATCTTTTCATAGCGTTTTTAGCGGGTAAATTCATAAAATTTATAATAAACTTTTAAAATTATTTAGTCAAACCTTTTAAACTGAAAGGCGGGAATGAAGCCCGCCTTTTTATCAGTTTACATCAGAATATTTTGTGGTTGCATATTTGTATTTTTCAATGATTTCTTCAGAAACCGGCTTTGCTTTCGGAACAACCATAACCTGCCCCTCTACATCATATTTTTCTTCTATTTCTTTTTTCTGTTCGGGCGAGCTTGTAATTAACCCTGTTTTAGTGTTTACGCTGTCTATTACACGTTTTCTTTCAAAATCTTCAAGAGGAAATTCGCCTGAAGCAATTTGCATTGTTGTGTGATACAGGGCGTTTAAAGTTCCGCAATCTGCCCAAGGTTCGCTTGTTTTAACGGCATAAATTTTTTGCCCCTTGAGTGAATCTTTTGCCGCCTTAATAACGTCGTCGGGCGTGTCTTCATCAATTATTTTCTTTATTTGTTCTCTGATTTCTTCTATATCATCATTTTGAGTGAGCGCCATTAAAATCGGAGTAAATGTTTTTGACCAATCTCTCGGCTCTTTTCCCGAATTGTTGGAAGGTAAATAAGGCTCTAAGATTGAAAGCGCTTTAAAGGCTTCTTTGCTGACTGCAAATTGGAATGTATTTGCAAAACAGTTGTCATTTTCATCAACATACCCTTCTTTAAATTTTTTGGGTTTTTCGGCAAAAGCTTCGATTTCACCTTTGTCATTAATTTTCATAATGCCGAGAGTGCCTTTTGCGTCTTCTTTATTTACTTCTTTTGCAACCATAACAACAGCCGCTTTTCCGGTATTCATCAATTCGTTTACTTCTTTGAGGGCGTTTGGAATTCTTGACATTGCGTCGTTTGGAAGAATTAAAAGGTTTTCACGATTATTTCTTTTCATTGTGTTATACATATCAACCGTGAAACCGCCGTTTCCGCCGTTTATACCCGAATCATTAAGATAGAATTTAATGTTTTTGCCTATTTTAAGATTTCCTTTTGAACAGTCCAAAAGACCCGCTTTGTGGAGAGAAACAAAGGTTGTTTCCATAGGGGTCAGACCTGTTGCGGTTCTAAAACAACCTTTGGTAAGATTTGAGCCGCCGTCTTTGTTATGGAAAATTTTACTTGAAGAAGCGTTTGTATATTCGGCACGTGAACCGAAACCTCCTGCCAACATTGCTATTTGGGTTTTTTGAGCATTCTCTGCGGGAACAAACTCATCCAGAACAATTTCACCTTTATTTACTTTTTCAACAAAAGTTTCAATGGACTCAATAATTTCGGGAACAAATCTGCCGTTTTCAAGACCTATGACAAGTTCCGTTCCGCCGCCTTGGCTTCCGCCTTTTTTTGGCTCTACTGAGGGTATATCTTTAACTTCAAACGGAATATAGTTGTTTATTCTTGCAAAAGAAGGTGTTCCTGTTGCAAGCGCTTCATTATCCATTTTTTCTCCGTTTGCGCTCATAATTTGATATTCTCTGGCGTTAACCCCGAGTGACCCCAAACCGTCTTCTTTCTTTTTTATTTTTCCTGCGTTTGTCAAAAGAACGTTATCACCGTCCTCGACGATTGCCATTAATTTGCCCTTTGTATTAAGAACATAAGCTGTTTCGGGCGTTCCCGTGACTATTCTTTTTTCATTTTCATCAAGCCCGATAGCGTTTGGGCGCAGCTCAATTTGCAGGTTTTGAGAAATGTGGGGAGTTCTGTGCGGGGAATCTGTTTCACGTCTGGACGGTCTTACAACCATTTCAAACCTGAGCTTATTATCCCCGATATTTTTTATCTGGCATCTTGCGTCCGTGATAATTTTTTCTCCGTTAACTTTTTTGTCTCCTTCGGAAATATTGATTGTTGTTTTAATTGCGTCATCATATTTCGGAAGTCCGCCGTTAAATTCGGACATAAGTTCGCTTACATTAACTCTTGAACCGACTTTTTCGCCGTCACGACCTTTTTTCTTGTCTTTACAAGTAACAATGGACTTATTAAAAACATCAAACGCTTCCGATAAGCTTCCTGTCCCCGTAAATGAAACGGTTTTAGCCACTTTAATGTTGTTATATCCTCTGTAAGCGCCCGCAAGTTTGTCTGCGGCAAAATTTTTCCCTCTGAAAGTTATCGAATTTGTTAAATTTTCTGTTTTCTTAAAACTGTTGTTTTTACCTGAAACGACACCTTTTGGGGCAAAATTAATCAGATTTACTGACTTAATCATAGATTTTCTCCCTGAAATATATTTGTGTAAAGCATTTTTTTAAAACATGAAAAAAAATAATTTTGCGTTATTAAAAACTTAACATTTAGTGTATTGAAAATAAATACGATTTATAATTATCATAATAAAATAATCAATTTAAAAACGGGATAATTATGAGAGAAGAAATTAAAAAAAGTTTTAGAATATTAATCAAAAATCCATATGTAATGTTAATTTTTATATTATATTTTATAGTCATAGCAAACCTCATGCCTGTTTTATACATGCAAAATAATAAATCTGGTTTTGTTTTAACGGGCATACTGTTTCTTTTGTTTACTTCAGCCTTTTTTTCGGGCTGGTTTGGCGTGATAAAAGGCATTGTTTCTTACAGGGAAACGGGCAATATCGAAGAAGACTTTAAAAATCAGTGTTTTGCTCTTAAGGGTGATTTCTTTTCATCCGTTGCAAACTATATTTTGCCTTTAACTTTTTATTTGATTTTGTTTGTAATTTACACTTGGTTTATTTTATATTTTGCCAATTTTGTTATGTTTAAGCCTGATACCATCACAAACGCCCTTCAGGGCTTTAAACCTGAACAAATGAGTCTTGCGGCATATTACGAATCGCTTCCGCCCGATGTAAAGGGTTTGCTTATGAAAAAAAGTTTGTTTGTGGATATTGGTTTTATTTCTTATTTTTTCTTTACTTTATTTTCAATTCCGGCTCTTTTCTTTCAAAATACAAACAACCCTCTGACGGGGCTTTTTAAAGGAATTGCCGCAATTTTCAAAAAACCTTTTTTATATATCGGTGTTTTTGTTTTTATTCTTTTTTTCAACGTTATAATTTCGCTTTTGGAAATGGGCTCCTTTCCAAATCAGATTTTAATGTTTATTTCTCTTGTGGTAAGAATATATTTCACCGCATTCTTTATTGTGCTAATATTTTCGATATATGAAAAAAACTTTACCGATAATTGTAATAACGGGGCCGACAGCCTCGGGCAAGACAGCCCTGTCAATTAATCTCGCAAAAAAAATAAACGGCGAAATTATTTGTGCTGATTCAAGAATTGTTTACAAAGATTTGGATATTGTTTCTGCAAAACCCACAAAACAAGAGCAATCTTCGGTTATACACCGCCTTATAGACATAAAAAGCCCGAATGACGGTGTTTATTCGGCGGGCGATTTTGTAAAAGACGCAAAACAAATAATTAAAAATTCCGCCTTTCCCATTATTATTCAAGGCGGAACATGGTTTTATATAAAAAGCCTTCTTGATAACAAAGACCTGTTCGAATTTGGCAAAAACGAACCTTTAAGAGAAAAACTCTCAAAAAAAACGAACGAAGAACTCTTTGAAATTTTAAAACAAAAAGATGAAGCTCGTGCAAATATGGTTCATAAAAACAACAGAGATAAAGTTATTCGCTCTATTGAGCTTATTGAGGCGCTTTGCGGAAAAATGTCCGAAATAGAACAGCCCGAAAATGAAAAATTTGACTCTGTCTGGTTTATGAAAAACGTTGAAAGAGAAGAATTGTATGAAAAAATTAATTTAAGAGTTGATTTAATGCTTAAAATGGGGCTTTTTGAAGAATGGCAGAGTGTTTATAAAAAATACGGCAAAAACGATATTTTATATAACACGATAGGTTATAGAGAGTTTTTTGATTTGGAAAGCGGTGTTTATCCGAATTTTGATGTTGCCGTGGATAAAATTAAACAACATACGAGAAACTTTGCAAAAAGGCAATTAACTTGGTTTAGACAGAACAAAGAAAAATTTAATATTAACTTTGTTAACAATGAAGAAGAAATTTTAAGCTTTTTAGATATATAACTTAATAAAGCTTCAAAAATATCCTGTTTTTTTAAAAATTTTTATAAATTTTTTTTGCATTTGTTATTTGCAAAAAACCCAAGTATATTAACGGTTTTAAATAATTTTTACCCGTGAAAATTTTCTTAGTCTACAATAATTTTTATAAACGGTAATATACATAATGCTATAATTGGTTCATTTTGTCATTTTGGTGGGAAGATAAAAGATGTAACAGTTTTATAGGAAGTATGCAAAATATGGAAAACGGGAAAGATTATCATTTTACGGAAAGAGAAATTGAAGTTTTAAAAAGAATAGTTATGGGAAAAAGTAACGTTGAAATAGGAGAAGATTTATTTATCTCTTATCATACAGTTAAGGTTCATGTGGCTTCCATTTTAAGAAAACTTGAAGTTAAAAACAGATTAAAAGCCGGCATAAAAGCCCTTGTTGAAGGGCTTGTGTGAATATAGTGGAAAAAGATGATTATCCTTGCTTAAATGTTAAAAAAAATATATATTAACATTATTACTCTAAAGAATTTTATTCTTTTTCCGATATTCTATATTGTTACATCGAGGGCGCATGTTAAGCATTGATAAAAATCTACAATTTGAAGGTCTGGACAACTTTTTCTATGTTGCAAACGAAAAGATGACCAACACCATTCTGCTTGTTGATGATGAAATTAACAACATACAGCTTTTGAAACGTGCCTTGAGAGGTAAATATAATATTTTAACCGCAAGCCAAGGTTTGGAAGGGCTTGAGGTTTTAAAACAAAATTTAGATAAAATTTCGCTTATAATTTCTGACCATAAAATGCCCGTTATGGAAGGAACTGAGTTTTTAAAAAGGGCAAATGAAATTGCTCCCGATGTAATTAAAATTTTGCTTACAGGGTTTACCGATATTGAAATTTTAACTGAAGCCGTTAACACCTGTAACCTTTATCAATACATTACCAAACCCTTTGACCCCAATGAACTCTCAACCATTGTTGCTTCGGGAATTGAAAAATATAACCTTTCAAGTTCACGCTCTTTAATGTTAAAAGACTTGCAGGAACTTTTCCATAAAACCATAAAGTCAATTGCCGCAACGCTTGACGCCAAAGACGCCTATACACACGGACATTCAATTAGAGTAACACTATATTCTCTTATGCTTGCAAATAAAATTAAGCCCGATGATGAAAAATTTCTTGAAGGGGTTGAAATTGCGGGAATTTTACACGATATAGGAAAAATTTCCATTCCTCAAAATGTTTTGTGTAAACCGGGGAAATTGACCGAAGAAGAATTTGAAATAATGAAAACACACCCTGTTTGCTCGGAAAAACTTGTTCAAAATATAAAACAGCTGGGCGATTTAAGCCTTTGGGTTAAAGCACACCATGAAAAATGGGACGGAACAGGTTATCCTGACGGGCTTAAAGGTGAAGAAATTCCCTTAGCTTCAAGAATAGTGGCAATTGCAGACACTTATGACGCCATGACAAGCACTCGTTCATATAGAAATGCGCTTTGCCACGAGGTTGCAATGCAAGAAATTGCAAAGTGTAAAGGCACACAATTTGACCCGTCGTTAGCCGATATTTTTATTAATATGAGCGATGAAATTAAACAGGCAAAAGAAAATCCCGAAGATTTCTATCAAAAATACAGCGTTTTGCAGAAAAAAATCGCAAACATGTAGATTTTAGATTATTTTGTTTTAAGGTTTTAAAAGAATTTTTATTGTTTCTTTTTTTCTGTTTAATTCAAACCCCAAAAGCGCCTCATCAAAAGATAAAACTTTTGTTATAAGCGGTTTTGTATCAATTTTTCCCTTTTCCATAAGCCTTAAAACAGGTTCAAATTGTCCGCAGCGAGAGCCCAAAATCGTTATTTCGTCAATAACAACCTGAGCAAGGTTTAACCCCTCTTTTGCCGCTATGGTTGATTTTAAAACAAGAATTCCTCTCGGCTTTACTAAAGATAAAGAGGTTTCAAACCCGCCTGTCGAGCCTGTTGCTTCGACAACAATATCGTATGATTTAATATCTTTTTCATTTATTTCCGATAAAAATTTTATTTTTCCGCCCAAATTTTTTGTAATTGAAAGCTTTTTTGAATGTTTCCCGATATGGGTGTAATCAACATTAAGGGCTGAGAATATCATTGAAACACAAAGTCCGAGTTTTCCGTCCCCTAAAATTGCAACTTTATCTTTGGGCTTAATTTGAATTTGTTCAAAAATTTCATAAGCTGCCGCAAGAGGCTCAACAAAAACAGCCGTTTCATCTTCGACATTTTCGGGAACCAAAAGAAGATTTGAAACAGGAAGTGTAAAATATTCCGAAAAACAGCCGTCTTTCTTAAAAATGCCGAGGGTTGAGCGGTTTTTACAGTGTCTTTCAAGACCTGCGGAACATTCGGGACAATTTTTGCACCCGAGATTGATTTCCCCGACCACTCTTTTGCCCATGAAAGATTTGTCATCGCATTCTTCAACAACCCCGACAAATTCATGCCCCAAAACACCCTTATAGCCCATATAGCCTTTTGTGATTTCTTCATCGGTATTACAAATTCCCAAAAGCAAAGGTTTAATCAAGGCTTCATGGGGTTTTATCGAAGGTTTTTTATAATCGGTTACAAATTTTAGTTCTTCATCATAAACAATAGCTTTCATTTTATATCCTCATAGACTTTTCTTTCATAAGGGTTTCTTTTTCTTCAATATATTTTACCGCAAAAACACCCGAGATTGCTCCGTCTGAAACAGCGGTTATAACCTGTCTTAAAGGGGTTTTTCTGACATCACCCGCAGCAAAAACGCCATCGATGTTTGTTTTCATTTTTTCGTCGGTTAAAATAAACCCCTTTTCATCCATTAAAATTTCGCCCGCAAAAAGCTTTGAATTTGGCAAAAAGCCGATATAGGGGAAAATTGCATCCGTTATTATTTCGAAAGTTTGATTTGTTTTTGTGTTTTTGCAAAGAACCTTTGTAACTTTGCCGTTTTCGCCCAAAATTTCAACAGGAACGGCGTCAAAAACAAACTCAATTTTTTCATTTGAAAAAACACGTGCCTGAATTATTCTGTCTGCCCTGAATTCATCTCTCCTGTGCAATATAAAAACTTTTTTTGCAAATCGGGTGAGATAAATAGCTTCTTCAAGCGCCGAGTTTCCGCCGCCCACAACGACCGCAATCTTATCTTTATAAAATGCTCCGTCACAAACGGCACAATAGCTGACCCCTTTTCCTTTATATTCTTCTTCGCCCTTTATATTTAATTTTTGGGGCTTTGCGCCTGTTGCGATTATAACACTTTTTGCCTTAAATATTTTGTTTAGGGTTGTTACGGTTTTAATTTCGCCGTTTAGCTCAACAGATTGAATTTCTTCGTTTGTAAATTTTTCAACTTTGAATTTATCTATATGTTCTTCAAATTTGTCTGAAAGCTCAAAGCCTTTTATTGAGGGAAAACCGAGATAGTTTTCAATTTCAAGATAATTGACGGGCTGCCCCCCAAGGGCTGATGAATCTATAATTGCCGTTTTTAAATTTCCTCTTTGTGCGTAAAGCGCAGCGCTCATGCCCGCCGGACCGCCGCCCAGTATAATACAATCAAAAAGTTTTTCTTCCAAACTCTAATCTCCTGCTATCTTCTGACCTACAACTTTGTATTTAACAATGTTTGTGGAAACAAGCTTGTTATCAAGGTCAAATTTCTCAACCTTAAAGGTATCATAACCCCTAAAAATGTTCCCCTCAAGGATAAACTCGGGGCTTTCCGTGTGTCTGTATTTGTAATTGCCCTCTTTATATTCTTTGACTCTTACAAATTTTAGTTTTTTACCGTCAAGGTTGTCGGATGAACCGTTTATCTGAATGCTTGATTTTGCGCCTGTTAATCCGTTTTCTAATATTAAGACGTTACCATGCCCCGATAAGTTCCAAATATCTACACTTAATTTATTAAACATGGAGTAATTATTTGAAGACTCAATTTTGCTTGTAACATGCCACGTGCCAAAAAAGCCCTTCATCGGTTCATCATAGCTTGCAGAAGCTTTGAGCGTTTCTGCGTATGAAAGGTTAAAAGTTAAAAGCATGAAAAATAAAAGTAAGATTTTTTTCATACTGTTATTTTAATAAAAAATTTAACTATTGCAAAATAGGAATGTAGGGGGAAAAATAGCATAACAAGTTTTTTAATTTTAAAAACTCGCAATTTTTATATGTTTTTAAAAGCGAAGATTTATTTCTTATTTTTTGTAACTTTTACTTTTCGCTTGAAATTATTCTTTTTTTTGGATATATTTTTTTGTGACAATTTAATTTATTGATTGTGGCGGGCATCGCCAAGCGGTTAAGGCCTCGGATTGTGGTTCCGATATGCGTGGGTTCGAATCCCACTGTCCGCCCCATATTTAAAAGACGTTTCTGAAACGTCTTTTTTTGTTATTATACTTGGCTTTTCAGGGGTTCTAAGGTTGTCATTTCTAAGGGTATTTTGGGCAGTTTTCTTAACATTTTGTAATGCCTTGAAAGTATCTTTGAGATTTACAATTAAATTTTCACCGTCAAATTTAATTGATTTTGTCATTGTTGTTATGATTAATTTCTTTTCTTCGGGAATGCCTTTTAAAAACAACTCGGGCAAATTTTCTGAAAATTTTAAAATTTGGTCAATTCTGTTGTAAACAAATTTTGTGCTAATATTACCTTCTTCCAATTTCATTAAAAGACGGTCTTTGCCTTGCCTTTTAAAAGAACAATCAAATTATCTTTTGTTGTTCCGTCAAAGTTTTTGCGTTCGTATGTAAAACCGCGAGCATTTTCAATATTTTTTTCTGTTTCTTTATCAAAAGAATTTTCATCTGATTGGTAATGAATATTTGTATTTACCAACCGTGAAAGTCGAATATTTCCATTCGTTCCTTCTCTTCTTTTGAAAAATGCTCTGATTTCTTTAATATATCTAATGTTTCTTGGTGCAAGCGGTATTCTTTCACTCGCCAATACAGTATCCAAATACCTTTGAAGAATTTCACTATCCGCATTTCCGATATACGATTGTAAAGCCAATGCAACATTATCTGCGTCAACCTCCAAATAAGCATTCTCATATTTATTATGCAATAAAAATGCTTTTTTTTGCAAGTTTACTGATTTATTGATTTTTTCTTCTGAATATTTCTGTCTAAATTTTGTATATTCGTTTTCCTCTTCTTTTGATTTTCTGAAGGCTTCTATGAATGTTTTTAAAGACTTTCTATCATCCTCCGATAATTTTTTATTATTTTGATTTTTCTTTGCATAATCCAGCAAATAATGTTGCTTTGCATGAATTAATTCGTGTAAAAATACCCTAACAAAATTTTGTTCTGCGTTAGGAAATTTTTTAATCTTATCCATGTTTAAAAAAATTGTATTTGTTAAATTAAGATATGAACCTAATTTTTTGCTATTTTCATACATCCATTTAGGCATAGCTTTAACACGTGTATTTTTTAGCACGTCATCAAAATAATTTGTCAAAGGTTGTAGCATAGGTTTTTGCTCGAAGCGTTTTCTCGATACTGTTTTCTATTGTTTAAAACATTTATTGAATATAATTTAACTTCACCATTATTTTTTAAAACAAATTCAAGTAAATAGTCTTTATTGTTAATGTGTGCAATATTTGCGTATCTTGCAATTTTTGTGTCTGTATTTTTCTTTGTATCGTTATAACTTAATATCTTTTGAGAACTCTTAAATAAATTTTCTACATTTAAAACAATATTGCAAAAATCATTATAATATACACTTTTTACACTTATATTTGATAATGATTTTTCTATTGTCTTATCATTTATTTTTGCCGTTTCGCCAGTATTGTTATTGACTGCATTTATAAATTTGCCTTTGCCAAGACCAAGACTTTTAATTAAACTTTTCTTATTATCAGAAGGTTTTTGAGAAACTTTAAACGGCAATTCAGAAGATATTTCTTGCGGTTCGATTTTATCGACCTTAATATCTTCATTCATTTCAATTTTAATCTTTTCGCCTGTTACTTGATTTGTAATGTAGTTATAATCTAACGCAGATTTTTTGTTATCAGTTTGATAATGAATTTTAGAAGGTTTAAGTTCAGTTATATTGTAAAGATGTACGGTTTTAGGGTTGAAATTGCTATCAGAATTTGTTATACTATTAGTATCTTCCGACAGAGGTTTTAAGATACGATTTACGTATTGTGCTGTCGGAAGTTTTTTATTATCGGCAGGGTGTTCTTTTGAAACTACAGGAATTGATGTAGTCGCACTCTGCGGATTATTATATTCTTCCGTATCAAAAATAATCTGATATGTTTTATTTCCTATTTTTACATTAGTTTTAAAATAATGATATTTTGCAACATAAGGCTTTTTATCCTTTTTTTTATTTTCTTTTTCTCCTGAATATTCTGCATTAGCCAATAATTTTTCTAAAGATAAAATATATTTATTATAATGCTAATGCTAAAACTCCTGAAGAAAAATATAAAGGCAGTTTTGTTTTCGGTGCTAATAAAAAAGTTCTTGCAGGCTTGGTAAAGAGGAGAGGGGAAGAACAGCATTTATTTCAAGAATAAGTGCTGACTGTTTTCATGTTGTTCGGTTTGCTCGTTAATTCGGGCAAGCCGTTTTTCTATGCAACAAATTTTAATAAAGAATCTTCTATGTATTGATGTTCGTTTGATGTTGCAATATGATAAAGTATATTAAGGGGTTCTAATAATAACACATTACCAGCCCCAGTTTTTAAAATGAGCTTCAATTTGAGGCTCTTTTTTAGTGTAATTCTTAGCCCTGTTATTTTGTAACAGAAAGTGAAATGGGTTCTTTTCTGCTAATAAAAATGTTTTAGCTAATCTTGTAATTATTTAATTGCTGTAATATCAAGAATATTACTTATAATATCGTATATTAAACCTAATTGAGTTCGATTTGCACATTTTAGTAATTTATTTATAGATTTTACAGTTTTTTTATCACCCTTTATATCTCTTGGATATAAAGTAAAGCCAAAACATTCGTTTGTGTTGCTTTTAGCCCATTAAATCTATAATAGGGTGATTAACTTTGGCTTCAGTCTTTTTTTGCATATTATAAGAAGCGCCTGTCTTCATAGCAAGCCCGTTTCCGCTTGCACGCTTAAACCCGCATTTGTCGACATAAAAACTTCTGGCGGTTAATATGGGCACCGGTATATAAATTTTTTTTAATTTTTCATGGCGTGCAACATTGCCGAGGGAAGCCATCATCGTTTGCCCGACATATTTATATTTTTCATCACCTTTCGTTTCTATATATTCCAAAATTAACTCGGGCGGAAACTTTCTTATCTGACAAATTCCCACAACTTCTTTGTCGTCGGTTTCCATTTCATAAAATGTCTTATTATTAAAATTGATTGAATTTTGAACTTTATCGTGTTCTTTTTGCATATTTTGCAAAATTGCGCCGCTAAATCTCCAGCCTTCTATAGATTTTTTCAGTTCATCAATTTCGTTTTCACACCCGCAATCAATCTCATAAAAAGTTGCGGGCACAAATTTATTGTTTACATTGTCCCTTATATGACATTTTGTTAATGGGGTTTTTTGCCCGAATGAAATCGGATGTATTTTCATTTTATTTCCTTTTACAATGAAAATAAAACCCGTAAAACAGATTTGTTGCCGTTTTAAAATATAAAATTAAAAGCGGGCGAAGGGACTCGAACCCTCGGCGTCAACCTTGGGAAGGTTGCATTCTACCACTGAATTACGCCCGCAGATATTCTAATATTATACAAAAAAATTATTTAATAAAACACTTATTAATTTTTCTTGCATTCGGGTTTAATAACGTTAAACACTTTGTTTTCGGAAATCTCGCACCTTGCGGATTTAATTCTGTCTTTAATTTCATCATCCACCGTGGAAGACAAAACGAGCTTATCTATAAATACATTATTTAGTCTTACCGCCTTTTCCAACACGCCGATTTCATTTAAGGCGTCTTTTACCTGTTCAAAATCATATGCGAAAGATTTTTTTGTGTTATATGCCATTGTTTCGCCTGAATTTGCCGTAATTGGCGCCCCGCCTTTTTCAAAATAAATTCTGAAAATAGATTTCAAGTCTTGAATTTCAGATTGTAAAATCGAGATTGTTGATTGAAGCCTTAAAAATCTTTCAAACAAATATTCAACATTTTCAATTTGGCTTAATTGCCAGTTATACTTTTCAAAATACATTTTTTTAAGTTTCGGATAAGCCTTTGCAAGCCCCTCGGCGTCAGCCATTGCACGGTGGCGTGTCGAAAACTCCACATTAAAAATGTTCATAAGCTGATCAAGCCCGCAAGACTCAAGATGGGGGTAAACCTCTTTAAACATAAATTGGCTGTCTATATATCTGTTTTCAAAGGGTTTATTAAAAAGCCTTTTTGAGGTTCTGTTTAAAAAACTGTAATCAAAAATTGCATTATGGGCAACAATCGGGTTTTCGCCTATAAATTCAAAAATTTTGGGGAAGATTTCTTCTTCATCAGGCGCATTTTGGAGCATTTCATCAGTAATTCCATGAACTGCCATTGAAGATTTTCTTATTTTCTGGTGCGGATTTACAAGGGTTTCAAAACAGTCTGTAATTTTTCCGTTTTCAAGCCTGACTCCCGCAAATTCAATAATTTTTTCTTTAGTATAATCAAGCCCCGTGGTTTCAACATCTAAAACTATCTCAACTTCTTTTTTTCTTGGCATACAAAATTTCCCTGAAAACCTTTTTTAAATCATATCACATAATAAAATTTTGGGCTATTTTGTTAATTTGGTTTATATTTCGTCATCGTGAATAAAATATTGCAAGAGAAGTTCAAATTTTTTATCGAGTTTTGACTTTTCCCATTTTTTTATTATGCTGTCGATATTTTTTGTTTCATTGTAATCAACATGGGGTATTCCCGCATAATCTTCCATAACCTGCGAAAGACAATATTCTTCAAAATATTCATTTAACGGTTTTCTTTGTCTCTCATTTTGAAAAAACTCCAAGAGGGAATTGTTCATGGAAATAAAATGGGCTTTATCTTCTCTTAAACCGGCTTTTCTTGCCATATTTTCCAAAATTTTCAGAGTTTTTCCGCTAAATGTATAATCACAAAAAACAAAATCTTTTTTGCCATTATTTATCTCTTTTTTTGAAATTCCGATTGAATGTAAAAAGTTTTTATATTCGGGGTGTTTTTCAATATCACCATATTTCATAACATCGGATTTATCCATATATGCAAGGCTGGAAATCGGCAAATATCTTACATCTTCGCCCATAAGTTCAAGCGCCTTTCCGACTCCTGCGGGGCTTGTGCCTATTGAAACAAAAGTATAATTTCCCTTTCCGTAAGTTGAATCAAGCATTACTTTCATTAATTTTGCAACCTTTACGGTGTCATGGGCAATGTCTGTGGTGCGCCCCGAAACTTGAGGAATATTGTCGAGATTAATGTCAGTCTTTGTTTTTAATTCTCGGTCAACTCCGAAAGGAACATTTGTATCACTTGTTTGGCTAAGATTTATATTGGTGTTTTTCTCAAAAACATCCTTATCTAAAGGCTTGTGGCGAAAAAACCGCCCGCAAAAATTTATCTTCGGATAATTAAAATTTGGGTTATAAGTTATTCTATTTATTAACATAGGGGACTATCTGAATATTATAATACATTCAAGATAAAACCCCTGCAAAATTTTATTTGCCTGTTTTATGTATTTGGAAAATAGTCACAAATAAGTTTCGGACCTTTTTTAAATTTTAAAAGATTTAGAATTTTAGATAAAGTTGGCTTTTTAAAAAGAATTTTTTTATATTTATCGACAAGAATGGCTTTTTTGACAAGAAGACGATTGTAATTTTCTGCAACACCCGCATTATCATATATCAAAGGCTCAAGGTCCTTTAATTGCCTTTTACACTTTTCAATTTCATTTTCAATGTTTTTAAGAATTTTTTTCGTCATTAATTTCTCTTTTTACAAACAAATTGGGGAAGTATTATCAACAACATTAAGTATAACAATTTCATCTTTTTAAAACTCATCTAAAAAATGGATTGTGGGCAAAAAATATGATAAAATAAGCTAAAAGTATTATTTAAAAGGGAAAATCTTGAAAAATAACAAAAAGCCCGTAATAGCTTATCTTCACACGCATTGGGACCCCGAATGGTACAGAACTTCCGACAGTTTTAATGTAAGGCTTGTCAAAATTACGGATGAAATTTTAAACCTGCTTTCATCGGGTAAAATTCCTTTTTTTTATTTTGACGGACAAGTTTACGCCCTTTTGAATTATTTAAAATTCAGACCCGAAAAAGAAAAGGTCATAAAAAAATTAATTAAAGAAAAAAAATTATTTATAGGCCCATTTTTTGCTTCTGTAGACAGCTTTTTAATTTCGGGGGCTTCTTTAGTTAAAAATCTTGAAATCGGGCTCAAGATTTCAAAAAAATTCAAAGAAGACAATTTTATAGGCTATCTTTCAGACACTTTCGGTCATTCAAAAAGTATATTTGAAGTTTTAAAACATTTTAAAATTCAAAATGCAATTATCTGGCGTGGGGTGTCTGTTTTACCTTCAGACTTTATTGCAAACGGAATTAAAACAACCCGCCTTGTTTGGGGATATTATCATGACGTTTTTCACTCAAATTTGAGCATTGAAAAAAAATCTGAAATTATAGAAAAAACTTTAGATAAAATTAATGAAAAATCAGGAAACATCCTTCTTTTGCCAATCGGGGGGGATCATCTCGGAGTTATTGAAAATGTTTTTGAACAAATAGAAAAAATTAATTTGAAACTCAAAAACTATGAAATTATTCTTTCAAACCCCTTTGAATACCTTAATTGCGCCGATTTTTCAAAAGAAAATTACGAAGGAGAATTTCTGGACAACTCTGAAACTTACATTTTATCAGGAGTTTATTCGGCAAGAACGCCGGAAAAAGCGGAAAACTCAAGGCTGGAATGGAATTTATTTAACAGGGCGCAAGTTTTTGATTATTTTATGAAGGGAAAATATGAACGTGAGCTTGAAGCTGCAACAATTGAACTTATTAAAAACCACGCTCATGACTCAATTTACGGCTGTTCGCTCGATTTTGTCCACTCTCAGGTTCGCCAAAGGCAAAATTCCGTAAATGAACTTACAAAAACCGTTTTGGGATATTTGATAAAAGATTTCAAAAAAGAAAATCTGTTTGTTGAAAATAACGATTATATCGGGGTTTTCAATTTTTCAAACCACGTTCAAAGCGGGGCTTTAAAAGTTGTAACGGACAAAAAACTCAAAAATGCCCAAAAAATAGGAGAGTTTTTCGGCGTTTCGGATGAAATTTCATACAATTTGAACCAAAACCCCATGACGGAAGACTTTCATAAGTTTTATGAATATTTGATTGAAGTTGACCCGATTTCACCCTTTTCATTCAAAAATTTTAAATTAAAACCAATAAAAAAAGAGGTGGTTGTCGGATGTGATTTTATCGAAAACAAATTTTTAAAACTTTATGTTTTAAATTCAAAAATTTATCTTTTTGATAAAAAAACAAACACTTTATATTCCGATTTTATAGAGCTTTTATCCACTCCGGACGGGGGTGACAGCTATAATTTTGCCCCGCTTGATTACCCTAAAACCCTAAAAATAAAATCAAGCAAAGTAAAAACGAACGGCAAAATTAAATCTTCGCTTGAAATTAAATTTGAAGAAAATATAAAACTTGTTTTTTCTCTGACAAATAAATCGGAATTTTTCGAAATTGAAGCTGATTTTGTCAACAAAAAGAAAAACAGAAAATTGCAAGTTTCATTTAATACAAAATCTTTAATATATAAAACGCTTGCCAAAAACCCGATTGGAACAATTGAAAGAGAACATGACCCCGATTATCTTCTTTTTGAAAACATGCCGCCCAAAAAAAGAGAAGAATTAAAGACAAATTCATACCCCATGCAAAAATATGTTCTTGCAAACGGTGTGGGAATTATAACTGAAGGGTTAAATGAATATGAAATTTATAAAAATTCAATCAGAATATGTCTTTTAAGAAGCGTGGGGATAATTTCAAACCCAAAGAACAGTGCAAGAAAAGTTCCCGCCGGCCCGCCGATTGAATGCCCCCATATGCAATGTTTGGGGCATAATCACTTTAGGTTTGCCCTTGCGTTCAATGAAAATTTGGAAGGTGTTGCACAAAATTTCTGCAATCCGTTTTTGGGCATTTTGGGTGAATTTAAAGCCAAAAACAAAACCTTTATTTTAAACAAAAAAGGTAAAGAATTCATCGGAATATCTGACAAAAAACCTTTATTTTTCTAGATTGCGCCCGTCAGGGAAAGATGAGAGTTATCGTCATATATCGCAATTTCGCCCGACTTCAAAGTTTTTTGAACATCAATTATCCGTTGATTTGAAGAACCAACCCAGTGAAGTCTTTCGTCTTTAAGGCTTTCGACAAATTCGCCGTCAATTAAAACATCGAGGTAAGGCATTCCCTCAAAGTCTTTAACTTCTTCGTAAAGATAGCCTGTATAAAGCCAGATTGTCTTATCCGGCAAGGTTTCACGAACTTTTTTAATCAGCCTTGCGACTTCCTCTCTGTTAAAAGGATGAAGGGGGTCACCGCCCGAAAACGTTATTCCTGAAATGTGTTTTTTATTTAACGCTTCAAAAAGCTCGTCTTCAGCGGCTTTGTCAAATTCAAGCCCGCCCGTAATATCCCATGTAATAGGGTTATGACAATTATGGCAATGGTGAGTGCAGCCTGCTACCCACAAAACTACCCTCAAACCTTCGCCATTAAGCATATCGTCTTTTGTAATATTGTGATAGTTCATTTTTCCTCAAAGCAATACAAAAATTACATTGAAACTCTGTCTTTGATTTCTTCCATTTTTGCTTCGTTTAATCTTGTGTCGCCCTTAACTCTTGAATATGAAAGATAACCGTTCATTCTGTCGATTTTGGTTAAATTCTTTGAGCCGCATTTCGGGCAAACGTCCATGGAAAGTTCCTGATGTCCGCAATCATCGCAATATGCAAGAGAAAGGTTAACCCCTTCATAAAATCCCATATCCATAGCTCTTTTAACAAGAGTTTCAATTGCTTTTGTATTATATGAAATAGGATATTTTACATATTGAATTTTGCCGCCGTTTAACAAATCCCAAAATCTTTTTTCAAGGTCTTGTTTTTGAATAGGCGTAATTTTTTCGGTTACATGGCAATGGAAACTGTTTGAAACATAGCCTCTGTCTGAAACATTTTCAACAATTCCGTATTTTTTTCTGAATTGTTCAATTTGAAGCCCGCACAAAGATTCAGCCGGAGTACCGTAAATTGCGTAAAGATAGCCGTCTTCTTCTTTGTATTGAGCAACTTTTTTGTTTATATATTCCATAACTTCAAGTGCAAATTGTCCGTCTTCCACAAGAGATTTGCCGTTATGAAGTTCTTGGAGCTCGTTCAATGCGGTTATGCCGAAAGATGCCGTTGCAGATTTCAAAATCGGTTTCAATTTGTCATGGAAGCCTAAATGTCCGCCGTAAAATCCGCCTTCACAAAAAGCAAGCGGGTTAATGGAAGCTTTAAGTTCGCCCAGATATTCATAAGTTCTGATATGAATTTTTCTGATTAATTCCATATAGTAATCAAGAACTTCATAAAAATCTTTTGATTCCTTTTTAGCTTTTGCATAAATCATGGGAAGGTGCAAACTTACGGCACCGATATTAAATCTGCCGACGAAAATCGGTTTGTCGTCTTCGTCCGCCGGTTTCATTCCGCCTCTTTCAAACCATGGCGATAAGAAAGCACGGCAGCCCATTGGTGAAATAACTCTTTTGTATTTTTTATAAATTGAAGCGACATAACCTTCGCCCGTTAATGAAAGCCAGTCAGGATACATTGCCTTTTTGGAACATTCGATACCTGCCTGAAATACGTCATAGTTGGGTTTTCCTTCCGAGTGAAGTTCTTCATCGTATAAGAAAACAATTTTAGGGAATAAGACCGGTTTTTTGCATTCTTTCTTGCCTTGCCCGCCCATTCTTGTTTTCAACATAGCGATAGAAGCCATTTTTTCGTATTTTCCCGTTCCAAGACCTGTTGTAACGGTGATGAACGGATAATCTCCACGTGATGAAGCAACCGTGTTAAATTTATATTCCCAACCCTGAAAACCTTGTTCAAAGTTTGTTTGAACATCTTTTGTAGCTTCTCTGTCAGCCACTTCAAAAGGAAGCCCCAAAGAAACATATCTTTCAAATTCTTTTGTATATGTTTTTTCGGCGTAAGGAGCGAGAATTTTATCAACTTCCGGAACCGTAAAACCGCCGTATTGTTGGCTTGCAGCCGCCATAACAATATCACCTATAACGTCAAACGCAACATCCAAGGTTTTTGGCTCGTTATACCAAATGTTCCCCATTTCAAAACCGCCTTTTAAAACGCTTGCAACGTCAAATAAACAGCAGTTCATTGTGTCACGTCTTGCAGACATATCGTGGATATAGATATAACCTTCTCTAATCGCCTGAAGGTCTTCAACGGTTAAGAAGAATTTCTTGTAAAGTTCTTTATTTAACTGATTGAAAACGAGAGAACGTTTTGTTGAAACAAGCGCAGAGTCAGAGTTTGAGTTTTCTTTGTCCCCGATATACATAATTTTTTGTGATTCCTGATAAACTTTATCAAGCATGGAAACAAAGTCTTGTTTATAGTTTCTGTAATTTCTGTAGCTTTGAGCAACTCTCGGATTTACCGATTCCAAAACACTTTCGACAATATTGTGCATATCGAGAATTTGAATTTCGTTTGTGTTCATCTGAATTGCTTTTGAGTTAACAAGATGACAAATTTGGTCAATTTCTTGGTCCGTAAAAGTGATAAGCATTCTTGCCGCAGATTTTTTAACGGCATTAACTACTTTTTGTACGTTGTATTCTTCTTTTGTGCCGTCTTTTTTGATAATTGAAATGTTATTAACGGCGCCTGTGGGCATTTTAATCACTTTTTCGCCCGTGTAAGCGGAAACGCCCTGAATTGGAGGTGTTGCCTCTTTTTTAAAATTGTTCTCCCCAACAACCGTACTTTTAACACTTTTTAATTCGAAAGTCTTTTGGTTATCCGAATAGTTTTGCATGATGTTAACTCCCAAGAAAAGTCTGTTTTCTTTTTAAAACCTCTAATATGATTTTAAAATATTTGTGTGGCATTTTACTCCATTAAAAAGAGTAAATTTGCTTATTAGTCTAGCTTAGTTTTTTATAAAAAGCATGTCAATAAAAATGTTATTTGTTTTTAATATTGAGATATAAAAATTAAAAAATGTTTACTTTACAATTATAATTCTTTGAAAAACGGGCATGCCAAAATGATTTATAACTCAACGGGCAAAAGGTTTTTGCCAAATTTAATTTTTTTTGTGATATAATTTTTTTTGTTATGGCTAATGTATCTAAAAAAGTAATATCTTCAAATAAAAAGGCATTTTTCGACTTTACAATCTTTGAAAGGTACACAGCGGGCGTAGTTCTGACAGGTACTGAAATAAAATCGGTAAGATTGGGTGCAATAAATCTTAAAGATTCTTTTATAAAAATCGAAGATTATGAAGCATACCTTTATAATTGCCACATTTCGCCCTATGACTTCGGGAACAGATATAACCACGAACCAAGAAGGACAAGGAAATTGCTCCTTCATAAAAAAGAAATTTTAAAAATCTTAAATAAACAAAAACAGGAAAATTACGCAATTGTTCCGCTTGAAGCATTTTTGTCAAAGGGATATTTAAAGCTTGAAATTGCGCTTTGCAAAGGCAAAAAACTTTATGACAAAAGAGAAGCGCTAAAGAAAAAAGATATTTCAAAAAATTTAAAAAATTATTGAGCGCTACAGTTATCGGCTTTCACCGCCGTAACAAGCTGTCCGTTCGGTGTGAAAACAGATTTAATAACTTCATTGTCAAGCCTTGAATATACAACATATTTATTATCCGGTGCCCCTTCATAGATAATTTTCTCGGGCGTTTTTCCGTATATCGCATTAACAACTTTTAAAAGCTTTTCTTTTGTTTCATCGGTATAGAGTTCTTCAACGGAATTTGCACCGTTTAGAGCAAATCTGTCAATTAATCTCATTCTTGCATGAAGGGTAAGGTTTGGAATGTTTTCTTTGTTGCCCGAATAATTGAGCCAATCATTCGATTTTACAAAATTGACAAACTTTTGCGGAATATCAATATTTACGGTTTGATTGTTACTGTCTAAATTTGATGTTTCATCTATATTAAAAAGTCTGCCCAAATTTGCATAAGAGTCATCGGTTTTTTGAAAATTCTTATAAATTTCGTTTTTTATGCTCTCTTCCGTTATTTTTGTTTTATAGGGTTTATATGTATGAAGAAGCAAAGAAAGAACATTTTTTTGAGAATTTTCGGGCAGAAAATCTTTGAAAAAGTTTATGTTAAACGCCAAATTACCGTCTTTTTCCGAATTTATAAGCTTGGTTGCTTTTGTATAACTAACTCTTTCGACATTTTCAGAAGAAATTTTCAAGCTGCATGAATTATTGGTTATATATTTCTGAAGATTTTTCAAACATTCAATATCTTCCTTAAATGTAACCTGTTTCGGGGTTCTTGCAAGGTGGTTAAGATATTTTGTATAGGGGTTATATGATTTTTCGGCATAAGACTCGCAGTCAGACATAAAATCTTGGGCGGATGCAGCCTTTCTGTCTATGAGCAATTCAAGAGCCGAGGTTAATTTTTCATCTTCCCTAAAACAATTCATAAACCGGTTCAGATTGCTCTTTGAATTTAAAAGGAATTTTGATGAGATTAAATCTGATAAAAGGTTGTTATATCTTTCTTCGTCGTTTTTACACGATTTTTTCATTCTCTGTAATAAATTTAAGCAAGCAAGACGGTGCTCTTCTTCTTTTTCTTCGTTCAGGTCAAAAGTAATTTTTGCGCTTTCAAAGAAGTTCTTTTGGGTTTTTGTGTCTTTAAAAAGACCTGAAAAATCATTAATTTTTTCGGTTTTTTGTCTGAATTCATCAACGTTTTTGGTGTTTAAGGCGGCATTTGCTTCTAAAACTCTTGATGTATCTTTTTCTTTTAAAAACAAATCATGATACTGTTTATATATGTCAAACGCTGACTTTCCGACATAGAAGTTGGAATTATCTTTTTGAATATATTCTTCAATTTCGGGTTTAATCTTTGAAAAATATTTTTGCTCGTCTGCAAGCTTGTTATACATATCAAAGGATATAAGCCTTGATTTCTTTATTACTTCCGCATCTTTGTCCGAAAGAAAAGTCAGCTTGTCTATAAAATCGGCAAAGTTTTCAAAAGTGTAATCTTGAGGCTGTTTTTGTGTTCTTCCGTAATAATATTTGACTAAATCTGTTTCGGAACAGTTCAGCTTCTTAATTACCCCCGTAAGAGAACGGAAAATATCATAGTCGCCGTAATCATATGCCAAATTTAATATATTGCAGTTTTTATAATAAAAGTTTTCAACATCACTGTTGTCTTTGCCTTCTATATTTTTAAGAAGACCGATTATTTTGGGGGTGTTTTCAATTTTTGAAATCATATTTCCTGCGCCAAGCAAGGGGTCATTATGAGAAAAATCTTTTATATGTTCGGGCGGAACAGAGCTTAGCGCAAGGGTTGCAAACATGTTTATTTTATCTTCGGTCGTCTGAAGCCCGTTAAATTCTTTTTGAAGTTCGGGCTTTGTAATCAGCTTCTTTGAATTTTGTTTTAAATAAGGGATGATTTGAGCAAAATCTTCTCTTGTTTCTCTGTCATAAAGCGCATAGGCAAGTTCAAAGTTTTGGTGCAAGAATTTGTCTATATCAACTTTTTTGTTTCCTTCGCCGAAATCAACATCGTTTTCTATTGCAGAACGAATTTCATTATAGTTTTTTTGAATATAGTTAATCGCCTCAACTCTGTCTGAAGGGGTTTCAAAATCATTAAATTCAGATTTCAAAAAGCCAAACTTTCTGTTCATCATATCTATATTTGAAAGCGCAAAAGAAGAAGCGAAATCTAAAAAGTTTTGAACTTCATCTATCCCTTTTTCACTGATTAACTTTTCAACTTTAAAGGGATTTGCATTTTTATTCTCGTCAAGCGCCTGATTATATATGCAAAAAGCTTCCTCATGCCAATTTAAAAGAGAACTTTTCGATTTTTCACTTACATTTGTATAGAGTATTAAAAGTTTTAAAGGATCATCATCAATTCCCGAAGTGTCTTGGAAATTAGGCTTTTTATTCAGAGTGCGGAACATTTTAAAAAGGTCTTGCATTTTGTATATTCCGTTTCTCGCAAAATAAAGCATTAATTTATCGTTTGAACTATCAAAAACAGGAAATTTTTTACTCATAACCGGCTTGAGCATTCTGACAAACTCGGTTATTGTGACATTATTTTTGTAATTCGTTTCGGAAGATAAGTTTAATGCCGCAATCATTGCTCTTGCCCCAATAATGTTTGCCGACTTTAAATCTTCAAGATAAGCGTTGTTTTTCCTTATGTTTTCATTTTTATTCTTTCCGCAAAAAGCGGGTGATTGCCTTACAAAAGAATCATAAGGCATATTTCCGGACAAGCTTCTTTTAAAAGATTGCTGCCGGTTATTGTTATTTATATTTAAAATGTTCGAAAATTGTATATTCATAAATTGTAAAATTGTTTCCTGCGTAATAAAACCGAAAACAAAATAAAATTTACATCAGATTAAAATTTGTAAACTCCGTTTTTTTTAAAAAAAGAATTAACCCTTTTAGCATATACCGTATGGCGATTTTTTAGCAAAGGTTTTTTAAATAAAATAAAATTACCATGAAAGATTTATTTAAAGACTTATTCAACAAAACACAGTGTCAAAGAAACGGAGTCTGTTCAACAAACCCTGTTATACAGGCTGTTGAAGCCGTTATAATTAATGAAATAAGGCAAATTGCATTTTTTGTCGTGAAATTACATGAGGTTAATTTTACAAATAATGAAATAGTTAAAAATACCGTTCTTGCCCTTTCGGTAATGATTACAGACATAAATTTCAATAAAAAATCATTCTTTGCTTTTTATTCAAATTTAAGGGCAATGAAAGAAAACATTAAAAAGTTTTATATTGAAAAATCAAATGAATTAAAAATTTCTTACGAATTTATAAACCCTTATTATGCTGATTTAGAGGGAGATATAGACCTTACTTCAATAATTAAAAGCGGGGAAAATATAATAAGGGAATTTTATAATACAATTAATGAAGAAAAATTCAGGCTTATTAATTTAATAATTTTAATTTGCAAAATTACATCTTTAAAACTCGTTAAACTGTCAGAATATAAAGAGCCCGATTTTAACCATTATTATGAAATTTTAAGGCTTCTTGCGCTTATAAACCACAAAACAACGAGAGAAGAAAAATTTATAAGAAGAATTAAAGAATTTTCAAATATTATTTATCAAATTCAAAAAGAGCTTGATTTTGAACTTTCGGCTTCTTACGGAAAAAGAACGGGCGGAAAAATAAGCTCAAACATTTATGCGGGTCATTCCATTTTGGTCTTTGGCGGCGATTTGGATGAATTGTATAATCTTTTGGAAAAAACCAAAAACGAAGAAATTAATGTATATATAAACCTTTCAATGATATCTTCGATTTTTTATCCGAAATTCTTACAGTTTCACAATTTTAAGGGAATTTTCGGCACAAACAATGTTGAGTCTGATTTTTCCAAGTTTAAAGGAACAATTTATATAACGGAAAATTCAACCAGACCGCTTGATTTAGCCTTTAGAGGAACGATTTATTCAACAAAAATTATTCCTCAGGATAAAACTATAAAAATTGATAAAGAAAATCTTGCCCCGTTAATTGAAGAAACCAAAAAACACGAGGGGTTTGAAGCTTATGTTCAAGGAAAGGAATATGATTTTGAATATTCAATTGAAAGAATAAAAGAAAAAATTGAAAACAATCAAGATAAAAAATTCCTTATATATCTTGGAATAAAAGACAGTTCCGTTGAAGAAAACTTTAAAAATTATACAATATTAAATTTTATATACCCTTATGAAACAGAGGGGCTTTATTATGCCGTTGAAAATCTTGATATGAAAAATACAAGCGTGTTTTTCTCAAAATGTACGCTTGAAACGGTAAACACACTTATAAGCCTTATTGACAGGGGGTTAGAAAAAATTTATATGGGAAAATGTTTAACTTCTGATATAAACCCTCATATAAAAGAAGCTCTGCAAAAAGATTTCAAGGTTTTAATGTAAGGATTTTACTTCGGTTATTTTCCAAAAGAATGTTTTTTTTGCTTTTAATATTACTTTAATGTAAAATCAAATTGAAATATACTAGAAGTGAAGAAAGAAGAAGAAAATGGAAAACATGCCGGAAGCAAAAAAATTTGAAATTGAAATTGGCGGAAAACTCGTTACCGTCGAAACAGGCAAGTATGCAAAACAGGCAACAAGCTCGGTTACGGTAAGATGCGGAGATACAATGCTCTTTATTCACGCCGTTGTAAGTAAAGAACCGAGAGTAGGGATAGACTTTTTCCCGCTCCTCATTGATTATGAAGAAAGAATGTCCTCAATCGGTAAAATTCCCGGAGGATACACAAGAACGGAAGGAAAGGCAAGTGAAAAAGCCATTCTTGTTTCCCGATTAATAGACAGACCGATAAGACCTCTTTGGCCTAAAGGATACAGAAATGATGTTCAAATCGTTTCACAACTTTTCAGCTATGACCAACAAAACCAACCCGACGTATTATCAATCTTAGGTGCTTCAAGCGCTTTAATGTTGTCAGGCGCTCCTTTTGAAGGTCCTGTCGGCGCAATCAGAGTTGGCAGAATAGAAGGCAGAATGATTGCAAACCCGACTCATCAGGAAGCCCTTCAATCTGATATGGATATTGTAATTGCAGGAACAATGGATTCCGTCATTATGGTTGAAGCAGGCTGCAAATTTGTAACCGAAGATGAAATTATGGAAGCGGTTGAATTTGCACAGGTTGAAATCAGAAAACAGTGCGAAGCACAATTAAAGTTTGCGGCAGATTGCGGCGCAGTTCGTGAAGAATTTGTCAACCCTTATGACACGTCCGAAATCGCAAAAATAATCAAAGAAAACTCTTATGATGATATAGTTGACGCTTATCATAATTTTGACCGTGAATACAGACAAAATAAACTCGACGAAACAAAAACCAAAGTTAAAGAAATAATCGAAGCACTCGACGAAAATCACCCGATAAAAACTATGATTGAAGAAACGGGAATTGATTTTGTTGCTGAAGAATTTAAAGCATTAGAAAAGAAAATAATGCGTGCAATGATTAAAAATGAAGGGGTTAGAGCTGACGGAAGAAAAGTCACCGATGTTCGCCCGATATGGTGCGAAGCGGGGGTTATTCCGAGAGCTCACGGAAGTGCAGTCTTTACAAGAGGTCAAACCCAGATTTTATCAGTTGCAACTCTTGCCGGTCCAAATATGGCTCAAGAGTTAGACGGGGTTGACCCGATTACAACAAAACGCTATATGCACAAATATATTTTCCCCGGATTTTCAGTGGGAGAAGTTAAAGCCTTAAGAGGTCCCGGACGTCGTGAAATCGGTCATGGAAATCTTGCGGAACGTGCAAATGTTCCCGCCCTTCCGACAGAAGAAGAATTTCCTTACGCAATAAGAGTAACTTCGGATGTTTTGGAATCAAACGGCTCAACCTCAATGGGTTCAACTTGCGCAAGCTCAATGGCATTAATGGATGCGGGCGTTCCCGTTAAATATATGATTGGCGGGGTTGCAATGGGCTTAATTCACGAAGAAGACCAAGACATTGTCCTTACCGACATTCAGGGAATTGAAGACTTCTTGGGTGATATGGACTTTAAAGTTACGGGTAACGATTACGGCATAACAGCCCTTCAAATGGATATGAAAATCAAAGGTATATCCAATGAAACTCTAAGACGTGCGCTCTATCAGGCTAAAGACGGAAGGCTCTTTATTATGAGCAAAATGAAAGAAGCTATTTCGGAACCGAGAAAAGAACTTTCACCGTTTGCACCGAGATTGTATTCAATGCAAATTCCCGTTGATGATATAGGAACGGTAATCGGACCCGGCGGCAAAATGATAAGAAGTATAATTGACGCTTCGGGCGCCGAAATCGATATTAAAGATGACGGCAGCGTTACAATAACATCAAATGACAAAGAAGGCGCAGACATTGCAATCAAGATGATTAAAGACCTTACGTTTAAAGCTGAAGTCGGCATGGTTGTCAAAGGAAAAGTTGTTCGTATAATTCCAATCGGCGCTTTTGTTGAACTTGCCCCCGGAAAAGACGGTATGGTTCATATTTCGCAGGTTTGCAACGAAAGAATAGACTCTATTGAACCTCATCTTTCAATCGGACAGGAAGTTATCGTTAAAGTTGTAAAAATCGACGATAAAGGCAGAGTAAACTTGACAATCAAGGGAGTAACGGAAGATGAAAAAGCACCTTTTAGCCAAAATCTTATTGGCGTTTAGTGCGCTTTTGCCGCTTTTTGGCTGTACCGAACTTAGTTATGTGGCAGACGATGTCGAAGTTGTAAAATCGTCAAGAATACAGACTAATGAAAATTTCAGCCTTCAAGCTGTTGAAAAATCTTTGGGTGATGTAATCATCAAAGCAGGTATATCGGAAACAGTGCTGGACTCGGCACTGGTTCTGTATATACAAATTCAAAACAATTCGCCCGAAAATTTTAAGTTTGATATTAACGAAATAAACATTTCTTCTCCAATCGGAGAAGTTTCAAAAATTCCGCCAAATCTTTATATAGACGGGTTTTACAATTTTGAAGTTTCAAATTATGTTGCTATGTCAAATGCGGGAAGCACCCTTGGCGGTTTTGCCGCAATACAAAATCAATATTTAAAAACAAATCAAAATCAAAGCTCAAATCTTGAAAACATTACTAATACAAATCCTGAATTTGCCTCAATTGAAAAAACGGTGAAGGGAATTCAAAAGCATACCTTATATTCATATAAATATGTAGGCGCAAACCGGCAAGAATACTATTATATTTTTATAAGAAAGCCTGATGAATATCCTATCGTTGTCAATTACAAAAATTTGACCTATAAATTTGGCGGCAAAAAGAATGAGGAATAAAAACCATTTATTGAATAAAAGAAAAAAAGCTCAGCATATTGTTGAGCTTTCAATAATTATGCCTCTTTTTATTATGGTTTTTTCTTTTGTTTTTCCCATTCTTGTAAATACATATTCAAATTTTCATTTTGTTTATAAATTTGCAAACTGTGTCAGCGCTGAAATAGGAAGCGTAAATTACTTTAATTCAATTCAAGATTATACCAACTATAATTTTATGGACAATGTGAAAGAAAGGCTTGAAAATGTTCAGGGGGGAGACATTTTTGTTTCTTTGGTTGAATCAAAACCAAGCGCCTATGTTATAGGAAGCTTTAGACCCGAAAGAGATTTTATATATTTGTTTGGAATAGTCGGAAAAAACTATTTTTCCTATATAGTTCCGATTAACTTATCATATATTTACCCTCCTGTTTTAAATTTGCCATTTGCAAGTGTTCAGACAGCGTTTGAAACCTATCATGACAGTGAGGGTTTTTAAATGAAAAAATCTGATGGAAACGTTATTCTTGCAAGTTTTGTTTTTGTTGTCTGTATTGTAACCCTCGGAATTTTCGGAACAGACACGGCATATATTGCCCTGTCAAGATATAAGCTTCAAAAAGCAACCGAAAATATTGCTCTTGAATATGCTTCTTCTGTCGGAAGCAAGATTGAAAATTCAGTACAGCTAGATGCTGCATGCGAAAAAATGCAAAAAGAAAAGAGTATTATTTTTAATCAGGGAGCTTTCGGGCTTGCCAATTTCAATATTGACAGCATGGAATATAAATATAATGACACGGAAAAAGAGGCTTATGTTGTTGTAAAAACATCTGCAAACGTATATCCCGCCTTTTTAAGGTTTATGTTTGTCAGGGGAATAAAAGTTTATTCAATCGTATGCGCAAAATCTGAAAAAATTGAAATGGAACAGATTATAGAGCCTGAAGTGTCTGTTGGTATAAAAAATTCGGTAAAATTCGGACCCGATTTCATTGATTTAACAAACAATAACAAATTTACCGACGTTATTACGGCAAAAAATACCGAGGGAAGCGATTTTACAATTAGCTTTAAATATAACAACGAAGGCGGATTTGAAACTTTGAGCGACAAAGGCGGATATTTTGTTTTTGCGGGATATAAAAATGACGATTTTCTTGCAGACATTGGCTCAAAAGCCCTTATTGAAAACGACAAAAAAGTTCCGGTAAATGTCGGAGATAAAAATTTTACCTGTATTAACGCCTCGGATAAAGACGAAATTGAATTTAATCTGTATAAAAACGATGACATTTTGCCCGTCAGAAGAATTGACAGAATATATGTTGTAAAATCGAAAGGGGCGGCGCAGAGTTTAGACGGAACGATTACAAACCCTTGTGAAGAAATTGTTTGTGAGCCTGAGGCAACAAATTGCGAAGAATATAAACAAAGAGAAGCGGAAGTTAAACTTACAATCTTAAACAGCACTCATATAATTTCTTGGGATGAATACAGGGGGGCTTTTTTTGATAATTCGGGGGTATGTAACAGATGACAAGTAAAACCTTAATTTTAATAGACGGGCATGCGCTTTGTTTCAGAATGTTTTTTGCGCTTGAGCGAACAAATATGCAAACAACCGAACACACCCCGACTTGGGCAATTTATGGCTTTTTTAAAGCAATTTTTGATATGTTAAATAACAAAGGGCTTGTCAAACCTGATAATATTGCGGTTGCATTTGATGTTTCAAGACACACCTTCAGGCTTGAAAAATATGAACTCTATAAGGCAAACCGCCAGACTATGCCCGATAGTTTGCGCCCCCAATTATCTTTAATTATGGAAGGGCTTAAAGCCTTAAATATCCCGATTTACACAAAAGAGGGCTTTGAGGGCGATGATATTATAGGAACAATCTCAAAAAAAGCCAAAGAAATGGGGCATAAAACATATATCCTGACGGGCGATAAAGACAGCTTACAGCTTGTTGACAGGGAAGGTTTTATAAAAGTTTTAATTCCGTCTAAGGGTGAACTTGTTGAATATGACTGGGAAAAAGTCTTTGAAAAAATGGGTGTTTACCCAAATCAAGTGATTGATTATAAAGCCCTTTGCGGAGACACCTCGGATAATATCCCCGGTATTAAAGGAATTGGACCTAAAACTGCGGTTGAACTCCTTAAGAATTATAAAACGCTGGATGGGGTTTATCTTAATATTAATGAAATTAAAAAGAAATCAGTTGTCGAAAAACTTTTAAACGACAAAGAAAGCGCCTATCTTTCACAATTTTTGGCAACAATTAAACAGGATATAGATATCGACTTTAACTTTGATAAAACCTGTCTTGAAATTGAAAACAGAGAAAGCGTTGTTGAATATTTTAAAAAACTTCAGTTTTTCAGCTTTGTTAAAAATATAGACAGAATTTTAAAGCCTTTTTTGTGTAAAGAAGAAACGGCGTTTGAAAGTGAAGAAAACATTGTAAAATTTTCTGACGGCGAATTTAATCAAACTTCTCTTTTTTCAAATATAGAAACCGAAAACAAAAAAAGCGGGGTTCAGGAAAGAGAAACCGTTGATTTTAAAGACTTTGATTTTAAAGAAAAATTTGCCTTTTTAATTAAGGATGACATTTGTCATTTTGCAAATAAAAAAGCCTATACAAAAGCCCAAATGAAAGACGTTTATGAAATTTTAGAAAATGAAAGTCTTGAAAAAATAACCTTTGATATTAAAAGCGCCCTGAAAAACATGCCTGAAATTAAAGGGGTGGTTGATGATATTATGCTTACAAGCTATGTTCTTGATTCTTCAAGAAGCCATGACCTTATAAGCCAGATTGAAGCTTATCTTGAAGAAACCAAAGAAGATGATAAAACCCTTTGTTCATCAATTTATGACCTTTCAAAGCTTTATGAAAACCGCCTGAATGAAAAAGAAAAAAAGCTTGCCTCGCTTGAGCTTCAGCTTGCCTATGTCTTATATAAAATGGAAAAAACGGGCGTCAGTCTTGATTTAGAATATATGAAAACTTTAAGTGAGGAAATTAACTCAAAAATCAAAGAATATGAAGAAAAAATTTATGATGAGGCGGGGGTTAAATTTAATATAAATTCCCCGAAACAGGTGGCGGATGTTTTATTTAACGTTCTTGAGATTAAACCCAAAAAGAAAAACAAAACCGGATATTCCACAAACGCCAAAATTCTTGAGGAACTTGCCGAAGAAAATCTTATCGCAAGAGATATTTTAGAACACAGAACTTATATGAAATTAAAAACGACTTATGTTGATAACCTTCCGAAATTAACTGATGATAAAAACAAAATTCATACAAATTATAACCAGACAGTAACAACCACGGGAAGGCTTTCAAGTTCTGATCCGAATTTGCAAAATATACCCGTTAAAACCGACTTTTCAAACCGAATAAGAGCCGCATTTGTTGCTTCAAACAAAGATTATTCAATTTTATCGGCTGATTATTCCCAAATTGAATTAAGGCTTCTTGCGCATATATCACAAGATAAGGCGCTTATTGAAGCTTTTAAAAGCCACATTGACATTCACACAATAACCGCCTCTAAAATTTTCGGAACAGACCCTTCTTTGGTAACAAAAGACATGAGAAGAAAAGCAAAGGCGGTAAACTTCGGAATAATTTACGGTCAAACAAGGTATGGTCTTGCAAGCGCACTTAATATCAGCCCTTATGAGGCGCAAGAATTTATTGACAAATATTTCAAACAATATCCGAAAATCAATTCTTATATAACAAACACGCTTATTGAGGCTCATGAAAAAGGATACGTCGAAACGCTTTTCGGACGAAAACGCTATTTAAAGGAAGAATTAAATTCAAGAAATGCAAAAATAAGAGAATTTGCCGAACGTGCCGCAATTAATGCGCCGCTTCAAGGCACAAGCGCAGATTTAATCAAAATGGCAATGGTCGAACTTGATAAAAATTTAAAAAGTTTAAGAGCAAATATACTGATACAGGTGCATGACGAACTTGTTTTAGAAGTTCATAATGAAGATATTGACGAAGTATCAAAAATTGTTTTACAATCAATGGAGTTAGGTCAGCCATTATCGGTTCCGCTTGATATTGGCATGAAAGTTGGAAAAAGTTGGATGGAGAGCAAATAAAATGAAAAAAATTATTTTAACACTTCTTTTGGCATTAGCGCTTCCCGTTTGCGCAAAAGCGGCAGACTCAAAAGATTTTAACGGCACGGCAGACGTTGTTTTTGTTAAAACTCTTGACGCAATCAACAAAATGAATTGTGAAGTTGCACAAATGCAAGCTTCAACAGGGTATATTTTCTTTAAAAACCCGCAAAACGATTTTTATCTTGTTATGATTTCCGACAACGGAAATAACACTTCAAATGTTAAATTAATGAGAGTAAGCGTAAAATCACCCTTAGAGGAAGTTCAGTCATCATTTTATTCAAATTTGGAACAAAACATGTCTGACACTCCCAAAAAGGCTGATGAATGAGCAAATATGCCCTTTGTCTTGTTGATATAAAAACACTTGGCACAAAAACTTTCAGCTATTTAATTCCCGATGATATGAAAGATAAAATTCATATAGGAATTCCCGTTCTTGTGCCTTTTGGAAAATCAAGAAAAATAAAAGCCTATGTTGTAGGCTTTTCCGATTATCTTGAACAAGGCATAAAAGCAAAATATATAGATGAGATTTTAGATTCAAAAGAAATGTTTTCTCTTGAATATCTAAAACTTCTTGAATGGGTTTCAAACTATTATTTCTCAGACCTTCCAACCGTATTAAAAACCGCCCTTCCTTCCAAATTTTTTGAAAAAAATGTTAAAAACTACAGAAAACCCAAAAAGGAACAGCTTGTTTTTAAAAACGACAGGGAAGATTGCGCAAAACACACCCTGAGTGAAGAACAGGAAAAAATTTATAATGAAATAAAACATGTAAACGCCCCTGTTTCTCTTTTACACGGAATAACAGGCTCCGGAAAAACGGAAATTTATTTCAAATTGATTGAAGATACAATTAAAGAAGGCAAAAATGTTTTATTTTTAGCGCCCGAAATTGCGCTTGTTTCTCAGCTTACAATAAGAACCATAAAAAGATTTGGAAAAAGCGCCTGTGCTATCTGGCATTCTTCAATAACAGAAGCTGAAAAATATAAAGTGTGGCAAAAATTGAGAGAAAATGAAATTAAAATTTTATTTGGCGCCCGTTCTGCCGTTTTTGCACCGATTAAAAATCCGGGGCTTATTATTATTGACGAAGAACACGATGACAGCTATAAACAGGATGCTAAAGAGCCAAGATACAGTGCGATTGAAGTTGCAAAAAAATTAGGCGAGCTTTATGGCGCAAAAATAATTATGGGGTCTGCCACACCGGATATTTCAAGTTATTATCGTGCAATAAATTCAAACTCTCTTTTTGAATTGAAACAAAGGTATAATCTGCAATCTTTACCAAAAGTCAGCGTTGTTGATATGAGAATGGAGCGTGAATTTAAAAATAACGGACTGTTTTCCAAATTTTTAATTGATAAAATTAACGACAGATTAAAAAAGGGTGAACAGGTAATTCTTCTTATTAACAGAAGGGGCTATTCAACATATACCCAGTGTTTAAACTGCGGAAGCGTTATTGAATGTCCGAAATGCGCAATTCCTCTGATTTATCACAGTCAATCAGGCTCTCATAAGTGTCATTACTGTAATTATGAAATAAAAAACCTTCAAGAATGTCCGAAATGCCACACAAATTCCCTTCAAAATTTTGGTGCGGGAACTCAAAGAATTGAAGAAGTCGCAGGCAAAATTTTCAAAGACGCAGTTATAAAAAGGCTTGATTCTGACAGTTTTTCCAAAAAAAATGAACATGTTGAAATTTTGGAAGACTTTTCGGACGGCAAGATTGACATTTTGGTGGGAACGCAGATGATAGCAAAAGGGCTTGATAACCCTAACGTTACGCTTGTCGGGGTTATAAACGCCGATTTAAGTTTTAACCTTCCCGATTTTAGAAGCACCGAAAGAGGATTTTCAATTTTGACACAGGTTGCGGGACGTTCGGGAAGGGGCGAAAGTGGCGGAGAGGTTATTTTTCAAACGTTTAATGCCGAAAATGAATTTTTATTAAACGCAAAAGAACAAGATTATAAAACTTTTTATAAAAACGAAATTGAAATGAGAGAAGCCTTTGATTATCCGCCTTTTTCATCAATTATAAGAGTTATTCTTCAATCAAAAAACATTTTCCGTGCGCAAAGAGCCTCAATGGAAATAGGCATGAGGCTGAAAGACTGGATATCAAAACTTTCTTTAACAGAAAGGCTTATTGTTCTGGGACCTGTTCCATGCGTCATAGAAAAGTTGAAAGATAATTACAGGTTTAATATAATAATTAAAAATAAACTCACCGAAAAGGGACATCTTACAGTCTTGAGCTTTTTAAAAAAAGTTATTTTGCCAAACGATATTAAAATGATTGTGGATGTTGACCCTGTGGATGTTTTATAAATGCTTTATTATGGGAATTTAAAATCAGACAAAACCGAAATTTTAATTCAAAATTATGCCAAACTTTTAAATGAAGGAATTAGTGCGGATGAAATTTTGGTTATTGTTCAAAATTCTAAATTAAAAGAAGAATTCATTGAGAAAACAAAAAAACTTCTTAAAATTGAAGCTGTGACAAAGTTTCACTGTTATTCATTCTTCGGGCTTTGTTATAATTATATCTCAGAATATTATCCGATAATTGAAAATAAAATTTTAAAAGGAAAATCGGTTGTTTTTCCCCATTTGTGCGGGCTTGAAGCTTCAAGACAAATTTTTAAAAATTCAATAGATAAAATAAAATTCAAAGGGTATAATTCAAAGACAAACCTTCTTCATCAGCTTTTAAGAAGGCTTTCTTTAATAACTTTAAACGGACTTTCGGAAAGCGAAATTAAAGAAAAGACCAAAATTTTAGCCGAATCTTTTACATATGAAGTTTCAAACGCAATAAATTTATATAAGGACAAAACTCTTGAATTAAGAGCGTTTGACTATTTAAGACAGGTTCAGCTTTTTTCATACATCTATAAAAATATCAAAAATTCTTATAAATATGTTTTTGTTGATGACGCCGATGAAATTACCCCTTCTTTGTTTGAGTTTTTAAAATATATAAAAAATGATATTAAAGAATTTTTTATAGCTTATGACCCTTTGGGAACAACAAGAAAGGGCTATCTTTGTGCCGAAGAAAACAACTTTGAACTTTTCTTAAACGAAAGCCCCCGTAAATTAAACGAAGATAGTGAGGCTGATTTAATATTTGAAAAAATTAAAAATAATGAGCCTGTGTTAATTAAAAAATTATCACAAAAAGATTTTATAAGAGCGGATGAAATGGCGGAAAATGTTGTTAAGAGGGTAAATTCGCTCTTAAATTCCGGATTAAAACCCAAAGATATCTTGATTGTCATTCCTGATGACGACAGTTTTTTAAAACTTTATTTGGAAAAAATTAATGCGCCCGTATCTTTCATAACGGGAAGCGAAAAAATTGAGGAAGAAAAAACGGTTTTCCACCTTATAACAGGCTTGAAGCTTTTAATTGAAAATGAAAATTATAAAATTTCTCCTTACAGATTAAAAGGGTTCTTGGGAGAAATTTTAAAGTGTTCTTTAAATGATACCGTTCAAATTTCGCAAGATTTTGAAGCCGGTTTTTTAGACAATAATATTTTTGAAATTTTGGAAAAACACTCTGAAATTGAGGGTGTAAGAAAGTTTCTGGAAATAAAAAACGGGGGGAAATCAAAAAAATTAAGCGAGCTTTTATTTTTAATTTCAAAAAACTTTGTTGAAAAAAAAGCGGAAAATAAAAAGGTCATACAAAAAATTAACCTTCTTTTAAAACAAATAAGAGATTATGAGGAAATTTTTAAAAACGGTGTCATAAACAAAGACCTTTTATTTCAGCTTGAAAACACGATTATTGCCGAAAACCCGATTGAAAATAACAGGCTTGACGATGTTTCAATAAAAGTTTCAACACCCCAAAAGGCGATTGATTTTAAATTGAAAAATAAATTTATGTTCCTTTTGGACACAACAAATTCAAACTGGACAAAACAAGATATCGGACCTTTATATAATTCATGGGTTTTTCAAAAAAAATGGATTAAAAAAACCTTCGCCCTTGAAGATAACATTTTTTGTTCATGCGACAAAATTGCAAGAACCGTAAGAAAACTCTATTTGCTTGCGGAAGGTGAAATTGAAGGATATTCTTCAACTTATAACTTTTTGGGGGTTGAAAATTTTAAAGGAATTAAACACTTTTTTTGCACACAAAATGAAGAAATAAATGAAGGATTTAAAATCGTTCCGAGAGAAGACCAAAAGCCCGTTTTAGAATATAAAAACGGAAGATATGCCGTCATGGCGGTTGCAGGCGCAGGCAAAACAACAATTATGCTTGCTCTTATAATGAAACTTTTAAAAGAAGGCGTAAAAGCCCAGAATATTTTCGTTTTGACTTATATGGATTCTGCCGCAAGAACATTTAAAGAAAGAATTAAATCTTGTTATCCTGACGCCGAACTTCCGAACATTTCAACAATTCACGGGCTTGCAATGCGAATTTTAAAAGAAAACAACAATCATGCGCTTCTTAATATTGATGTAGATTTTGAAATTATAGATGATATAAAGAAAATAAAACTCATAAGCGAAATTATCTGCAACGAAGGCTTAGAGGCGAATAAATCAGCCTCTTTTGAAAGGGCGATAAGCGCATTTAAAAATTCTTCTTATAAAAATGAAAACAACTTGCCCCCTTCTTTCAAAAGGGTTTTTCTTGAATATCAAAGAAGCATAAAAAGCCTTAATATGATTGATTATGACGACCTTTTAATTTTAGCGCTTGACCTTTTAAAAGGAAATTTAAAAGTAAGAGAATACTATCAAAATTTGGCGCATTTTGTAATTGAAGACGAGGCGCAAGATTCAAGCTCAATTCAACAGGAATTAATAAATATCATTTCAAGAAAACACGGAAATATCATACGCTGCGGAGATGTTAATCAGGCAATTACCGGAACATTTACAAATTCCGACACTTCAGGCTTTAAAAAGTTTATACAAAACAACGAAAACACAAAAATGAACTATAGCGCAAGAAATTCAACAGGGGTGATAAATGCGGCAAATATACTTATTAAAAAAGGGCTTGAAATTTCGCCCGACTCTTTTCTTGAAATTGAAACAAAGCCCATTTCCGGCAAAAATATAGTTGACCCTCTGGGGTGCAATTTAAAAATTTTTGACAGGGAAGAAGAAGAAAAAAACTTCATAAAAGATAAAATAAAAGAAATTTTTGCTTTAAATAAAACGCCAAATGTCGGAATTTTAACCAGAACAAACAGAGAGGCCGAAAATCTTGCCGAATATTTAAGGGGCACACTTTCATATAAAGTAACCACTCAAACGGGGTTGTTGGCTGACAATCAGATTTTTATTGCAATTTTAAATGTATTCAATTTTCTTTCATGCCCTATGAATAATAAAGTTATCTTTGACTTTGCTCAAAATATGATGAAACTCGGGTTTTATATGAAAGATGTTGAAATCTTTAACAGGCTTAAAGAAAAATCTCCTTTTATTTTAAATAACAACGAAGAATTTGCAATCTGGTGGGATTTAAGATATTTTCTTGAATTAACGGTTTTGCCCCCGTATGAAGCGGCGTATAAAATCGGAGAATATTATTTTTCAAATAACAAAAAAAAGAAATTAAACATTGCGCCCATAACCTCGCTTGTTCAAAAAATTTTCACACTTGAAGGAAATTTTGAGGACACTTTAAACAGAATGAATGAAATCAATATGAGAAATTATTCAAACATAAAACTTTTTGAAGATAATGAAAAGGAAGAAAACCAAGGACATATAAGGGTTTTAACCGTGCATAAATCAAAAGGGGATGAGTTTGATTATGTCTTTATTCCTTATGTTCACAACAAAAACTTTTCTCTTTTAAAAGATGAAATTAAGCTCAAAGAAAGCGCCAGACTTTCTCTTTCAATTCAAAATTCAAAAAAGACCGATGCAAAGTTAAAAGAAGAAATTATTGAAGAAAACTTAAGGCTTTTATACGTGGGAATTACCCGTGCAAAGAAAAAACTTTATATAACAACTTCAAAGGAATATAAAATTTTTAATAAAAAAAGCGAATTTAAGCCTTCATTGTTGTTTAATCTTTTAGGAGAAAATTTATGACAGATACCTTCAGTGCGAATTCTCTTAAAATTCTTAATGATTCTTATGAACTTTTTTTGGAAAAATTTGTAAATTCACTTGATTTCAAAGAAAAAAACGAAGAATCAGAGCTTGGAAACAGGCTTCACGGGCTGATTTGTTATCTTCTTAAAGGGTATCCGATTGAAAAAATTGAAAAAGACCTTGATGAAAATGAATTTGCCCTGTTTGAAAAAATAAAAAAATCGGAAATTATAAATTTTGTTCTTAATTCCGAAAAAAAGTTTATTGAACAGCCCTTTTTTATTAAAGAAAATGTTGGTGAAAAAATTTTTTATTTGACGGGAAGGTTTGATTGCGTTGTAAAAAACGGAGAAAAATATACCATTTTAGACTGGAAAACAAACCTTCTTCCAAAAAACCCCGAAAGCGACATTCAAACCGTTGTTTATTTTGAAGGGGCATGTAAACTTTTTAAAACGCAAAATATTGAAATGATATACATTTCCCTAAAAAGCTTAATTAGCCAAAAAGTTGAATTTAAGGGCGGTTATCTTGATATAATTCAAAAAATCGTATCGAAATATATAAAATAATTCTTTTTATTTTGTTTGCAAATTACTCTTTATTTAGGGTAAAATTGCTTTATAAATATATCGGAGAAAAAAATGGAAGCCACAAACAATACTCTTAAAGGAATAAGAGAAGCAAGAATACAAAAACTGACAGATTTAATTGACAAGGGAATTAACCCGTATCCTTATTCGTTTGATAAAAATATTTCAGCAAAACAACTTCAGGAAAAATATAAAGACCTTGAAGCGGGGGCTGAAACCGAAGATACATATTCCGTTGCGGGACGTATTATGGCAATGAGAAATACGGGCATGTTTATTGACCTTGTTGACGATACGGGAAAAATTCAAATTTTTTCGCACAAAGAAAATCTTTCGCCTGAAAAAATGGCAATTTTAAAACTTTTGGATGTGGGCGATATAGTCGGTTTTACCGGCAAAATCAGAAGAACCCCCAGAGGCGAGCTTTCAATAAAAGCTTTTGATTTAAAGCTTTTAACAAAATCTCTCCAGCCGCTTCCCGAAAAGTTTCACGGGCTTGTTGATGTTGAAACAAGATACAGAAAAAGATATCTCGATATGATTATGAATGAAGAAGTCAGAGATACTTTTAAGAAAAGAAGTTTAATCATACAAAAAATCAGAGAATATCTTTGCGCTCAAGGGTTTTTGGAAGTTGAAACTCCCATGCTCCATATTCAGGCGGGCGGGGCAACGGCAAGACCGTTTGTTACTCACCATAACGCCCTTGATGTTGATATGTATTTAAGAATTGCGCCCGAGTTACACCTGAAAAGACTTCTTGTGGGCGGGGTCAGCGAAAAAATCTTTGAAATGAACAGAAATTTCAGAAATGAAGGAATTGACATCCGTCATAATCCCGAATTTACTATGATTGAGCTCTATCAGGCTTATGTCGATTACAATGACATGATGTGTTTATTGGAAAACATGGTGGCTTCCGTCGCTAAAGATGTCTTAGGCACAACAAAAATAACTTATCAGGGAAAAGAGCTTGATTTAACTCCCCCGTGGGACAGAAAAACCATGCTTGGTGCAATTAAAGAGTTTACGGGCATTGATTTTAATGAATATTTAACCCCCGATGAAGCAAGAAAACAAGCCGAAAAACTCGGAATTGAAACCGAAGAAGGCGACAGCTGGGGAAAAGTTTTGGATAGAATTTTTGAAGAAAAAGTTGAGCCAAAATTAATTCAGCCTGTCCATATTATTGATTATCCGAGAGATATCTCTCCTCTTGCAAAAGTTCACAGAGATAACCCGAAATTAACTGAAAGATTTGAAACAAGAATTAACGGCTGGGAAATTTCAAACGCATTCTCGGAATTAACTGACCCGATTGACCAAAGAAACCGCTTTGAAGCTCAGGCAAAGGCAAAAGCTATGGGCGACGAAGAAGCAATGAGCATTGATGAAGATTTTATCTGTGCTCTTGAACATGGAATGCCGCCTGCGGGTGGAATGGGAATCGGAATTGACAGACTTGTCATGCTTTTAACAGATTCTCCCTCAATAAGAGATGTTATAGCGTTCCCGACAATGCGCCCGAGAGCATAAATTTAAAAACCGCCTAAAATTAAGGCGGTTTTAATTTTTTAAAAGTTTTTATTTTATAACTTCTATCCAGCCCTTTGGAGCTTCAATTCTTCCGAGCTGAATGCCGACCAAGGTGTCATATAATTTCTTCGTAATTTCACCCATATTATCCATGCCTGAAGGGAAGCAAATTTCATCTCCATGGTCATTGATTTTTCCGACCGGCGATAAAACAGCCGCCGTGCCGCAAAGGGCGCATTCTTTGAAGTCTTTAAGTTCGGTTTTATAAACTTCTCTTTCTTCTACCTTTAAGCCCAGATAATGTTCTGCAACATAAACTAAAGAACGGCGTGTAATCGAAGGAAGAATAGAGTTAGATTTTGGAGTTACAATTTCATTGTCTTTAGTAACAAAAATAAAGTTGGCTCCGCCCGTTTCTTCCACTTTTGTTCTTGTGGCGGGGTCCAGATACATATTTTCCGCAAAACCCTGATTATGTGCGTCAACAATTGCATGAAGGCTCATGGCATAGTTCAAGCCGGCTTTAATATGCCCCGTTCCGTGCGGAGCGGCTCTGTCAAAGTCTGAAATTCTTATAACTATGGGTTTTGCCCCGCCTTTAAAATATGGACCGACAGGAGTTGCAAAAACTCTAAATTGGTACTCTTGTGCGGGTTTAACGCCAATGACCGAATTTGAACCAAACATGTAAGGTCTTATATATAATGTTGCCCCCGAACCATAGGGAGGAACAAAATCGGCATTTTTTTCAACAACTTTTCTTATTGCCTCAATAAATTTTTCTTGAGGATATACCGGCATTTCAAGCCTTTTACAGGAATCTTCCATTCTTTTTGCATTTAAGTCGGGTCTGAAACAAACAATTTTGTTATCAACCGTTTCATATGCCTTTAAACCCTCAAAACAGGTCTGCGCATATTGCAAAACGCCCGCACACTCATTTAAAACAATGTTTTCATCTTGAATAAGTTCGCCTTCATCCCATTTTCCGTCTTTATAGTTGGAAACAAAGCGATAGTCTGTCTTAATATATCCAAAATCAAGATTTTTCCAATCAATATCTTTTTTCATAAGTTCTCCATTCAATCTCAATTATATATTTTTTTGAGTCAATTGCAAGAAGAATTGTGCCTGTATCTGTAATATAGGCATAAATCAAGAACAACGAAAAACAGATTTAAGATATAAAGCCAGATTACATAATCCATATTATATAAAATTTTATGAATTATGCCGCAAACATAACCTGTAATTACAAGATAAGAAAAGCCCCTGCTTTTTCCGCTTACGCATTTTGCTCTGTATGTTTTAAAAACGGCGACAGGCCAGCCGGCGCCAAAACAAATCATCATTCCCGCTTCATATATGCTCATTTTTGCCTTCCTTCCGTTTAAATTTTAATACAAAAGAAAGTTTATTATTAAGCTTTTTTGACTTTTTTATAAATTGACAGTTTTTAAAAATATTATAAAATTTTATGGTAAGGCACAAAATTTGGTTTGGAGTTTTGCTATGGAAAAATTGTCTAAAAGCCTTGAAAAATATCTTTTTGCGGTTTTTGAACTTTCAAAAATTCAAAAAAAATTAACACCGAAAATTGTCGGCGAAAAGCTTGGCTTTAATAAGGCCAGCACACTTGACGGGATAAAAGGTCTTAAAAACAAGGGGCTGGTTGAATATATTCCGTATAAGGGTCTTAAACTAACTGATTTGGGCAGAAAATATGCTGAAAAACTTGACTTGAAAAAGGAAATTATTTCAAATTATCTTGAGAAATTTCTTTTATTGAAAGGAAAAACTCTTGATGTGGCGATTAATTCAATTAAATATGAGGCTGATGACGAACTTGTGGAAAGGTTAAAATTTTTCCTCGATTTTCTTGAATTTTGCCCTAAACTTAAGCCAAGCTGGCTTATGGGGTTTGAGAATTTTATTAAAAATGGTGAAATGGGTGAATTTTGTACAAATTGCCTTATTGAAAACAAAGGCGAAGAAACCGAATGTAAGATTTGCAACAAATAAACTTTTATTAGGGCAAATTTTATTATTTTCATGTTTTAAGAACGTATGATAAACTCCGTAAATAGTTTGAATATTATTCCAAAAAGCGCTTCTCACCCTAAAAACAGCAAGCTTAGCATATTTTACGTTAACGATATGCACGGAAACATTGATAATATGTCGGGAATGATTGCCGCTTCGGATAAATTTGACAAGGAAGCCGAAAACAAAGATACCGACACACTCAAACTTTCTGCGGGTGATAATTTTTCGGGCGGGGACGAAAAGAAAAATAAGCTTGTCGTAAATCTTCTTTCAAGAATGGGAATAAACGCTTCTGCGGTTGGAAATCACGAATTTGATTCAACCATAAAAACATTTTACGGTTTCTTAAACCCGAACAAAACAAAGTTTTTAGCCGCTAACGCAACGGGGCAGAACGATGAATTTTATAAAAATGTACAAAAATCAACAATTGTTGAGGTAAACGGCACAAAATACGGTCTTATCGGGCTTTTGCCTTTTGACCTTGAAACAACAACGGGAAAAGACCCCAAAAAGCTTCAAGGAATTGAGTCTGCCGATTTGGAAGACTCCATTAATATTGTAAATGATGAAGTCAAAAAGCTTCAAAGCCAAGGGACAGACAGAATAATTCTTGTTTCTCATATCGGGAACGAAAATGACAGAGAAATTGCCCCCAGACTCCACGGGGTTGATGTTATAGTCGGCGGGCATTCCCATACGGAAGTTAAAGATATTAAGCCGAATGAAAACCTTTTTAAAAACGCTGATAATGACCCTGTAGTTATTGTTCAAACCGGAGAAAACGCAAAAAATGTCGGGGTTTTAAACATTGAATTTGATGAAAAAGGCGTTTTAAAAACGGCGGAAAACAACCTTATTAAAACAAGTCAGGAAAAATCACCCGTTTTGAATTATTTTAAAGAAGCCACTTTGGGAAAATCTCCTCAGATTGGAACAATTAAATCTTCAGAACCCCTTCCGAAAAACAGAAGGATAGTTCCCTGTGCTTGGACAAATTTAATAGCTGACGCTATGAAAAATGAAACGGGCGCCGATATTGCTTTCATTAACGCAAGCAACACAAGAAAAGTTCCTCAAGCCGGCGTTTTAACCGAAAGAGATGTTTCCGAATCAACTCCTTTGAAAAACACTCTTATTGTAAAAGAAATGAGCGAAAAAGAAATTGTAAACGCAATTAGTGAGGCTCTGAAAAATACTTTTTCAAATGAATCGGGCGAACCGGGAATTTTACATACATCAGGCTTGAGTTATACCGCCGATATAAACGGAAATCTTAAAGAATTATATTTTGTTGATAAAAACGGTAATAAAACTCAAATTGACATAAATAACCCGTCAGATAAACCATATCATGTTTGTTATGACAGCTTCGTTCTTAAAGGAACGGAATATCCGGCTTTTATGCCCGAAAAACATCTGAATAAACAAATTGAAAAAACTTATGATTTTGACAAAGATAAGCTTGCAATTGATTATATTAAAAAGCTTCCGAATAAAGACTCTATTGAAGTTGTTGATGATAAAAGAATTCAAATTTTTGATAATTCAAATCAGCCATTAACTGCAACAAGAAGCCATAATGAAGATATAGTTTTAAATAAAAAAGAAGAAAATAACTCAAAGGTTAATGAAAACAAAGTTTCAATACAAACTTCACCGACAGCAATAAATAATTTAAGCGCAAATGTTCCATACGGTTTAAATTATAACAATATGTATTATATGCCATATCAAAATAATTACGCCACAGTTACAACTTCTTATTACCCTCTTATGACACCGGTTAATTTTCAATATAATCAGCCGCTTCAGGGAATTCAAGCCGCTTGCGCCGTACAAAATTACGGCTATATGATGTAAAATTTTATTTTTAGACACAAAAATAAGAATTGTCGGCATAATCAGATATAATCAAAATTTTTTCAATATCATCCGAAAACAAGTTTTCACCCTAATATCCTAAAATATGGGCAAACCCGAAAGTTTTCTTTCGGGTGACAAAATTTCAAGTGTGTGTGTAAAAAGAGAAAATATGTCTTTATTGCCCTAAAATATTATTTTTTGACACAAAGTCCAAACGGGGTGCTTGGCATTTGCGCAGCATATAACACGGAGTCATGAAATTGCCATATTTTTGTTATATCAAAATCGGTAACGGTTGATGATTCTGCCCAATCTTCACCTTCCCACAGAGCTGTATTAAGTTCAAGAGAAAGAACTTCAAAAATGTCAGGAATATAGTATCCTTTATCCAAACAAAAATTTTGCTTGGGCTTTTCTTTATATGGCGGAGAAACGACTTCTGTATTATTCCCGAACCCCTTAAAAACGGAAATTACCCCGACATCTTTCCCGAGTTGGTTTGGTTTTTTATCACCATTTAAATCGTATATAAAATTAACACACAAAGGGGAAGAATAACTTGACGATACGATATCAAACCATTTATTATCATGCACCGTTGAAGGAAGATTTTCGCAATACGGATTATAATAAACCATTATTTTTTCCCCGTTCATGGTTTCAATTCCCGTTGCTTTTAAATCATTAAATTTTTTTTGAGATTTAAAACCGCCAATTGCGTCTTGAAAAGTGATGGGAAGGGTTTTTTGATTTCCGTCTAAGTCAAAAAAAGAATAATCATTAAAACATTTATCAATTTGGCTTGGCGCACAAATATTTTTTATTTTATACGTTTTTGATAGCGCTTGCACCACAAAAGCAAGTGAGGCGTCGGTGTTTTGGGTTTTTGTTTCATCATCGGCGCTTTTCTCTCCGACATATCCGGAAACTGTTTCCATTGATGTTATTGCGTTTGTTATTCTTGCAAAAAGGGCTGCACGTTTTGTTTCCCATGCTTTATCATATATGTCGCTCATTAAGCTTGGAATTACAATTGCCGCAATTATACCGATTATAACAAGAGTTAATAAAACTTCAGGTAAAGTAAAAGCCTTTTTTATCATCAAAGCAATCTCCTCTCTTAGTGCTTAAAACACAGCGTACTGTTTGGTTCAAGCCTGTCATAAACATAATAGTAATAATAAGTTCCTTTTGGACGAATTGTCGTCAGGACATCATAAAATGAAGAAGAATGAAAAGTAGATGTCATTCTATTATATAAAAATTTGTTTATTGCAAATGAATATGCTTCAAAAAATTCCGGAATATAGTATTCTTCTCCGAGGCTCTTACAATATTCTATCGCTTGTTTATAATCAACATTATTATAATTATAAGCGCTTGACATCAACTCGGGAAAATATGGCGGAGAAACAACTTCTATATTATCATTATATCCTTTCATAATTGATATTACGCCGACATCTTTCCCGAGCTGGTTTGGTTTTCCGCTTCCGTTTAAATCAAAAATAAGGTTAGCGCAAAGAATATTTGTATTTTGTGATGAATTGGTTTTTTTTGGATTGAATGGAGCGCAATCAGGATTATAATAGAGCACAATCTGTTCTCCGTTTGCCGTATCAAATTTTGTCGGTTTAAAACTTCCGTTGGTATACGCCGCAATGGCGTCTTCCATAACTGTCGGGATTGTTTTTCTGTTTCCTGATAAATCTAAAAAGGAATAATCTTTTAAACATGTTTCTATGGCGGAAGGTGAACAAATATTTTTTATTTTATAAACTTTAGACAGTCCGTTTGTAACAAAATCAAGCGAAGCAACCTCGGTTTCATCAATTTCGTTTTCTTCTTTAAAAGAATTGGAAAGTTTACCATATCCGTCAATCTTATCCATTGTGGAAACGGCATTTGATATTCTTGTTAAAAGGGCGGCACGTTTTGTTTTCCAAACCCTGTCATAAATATCATTAATTAAACCGGGGAGTAAAATTGCAGCAATTATACCAATTATAGTAAGAGTTAACATGACTTCGGATAAAGTAAACGCTTTTTTTGTCATAAAAGGTATCCTTTCATTGTTACTTTATCATGAATTATATCATATAAACAGAGAATTGTAACATGTTTAAGAGAATTTTACATCATTATTCGTAGATATCTATGTTTATATTCGGCAAGAAGGAATTTAAAATCAGAAAAAGGGGCTAATATGTCTAAAAATGTTCTTGGAAAAAGAATTCAACAAATAAGAAAATCAAAAAACTTAACGCAATTCCAACTTGCTGAAATTGCAGGAATTAATGAGAAACATATTTCAAAAATTGAAACAGGGGTTTATTTTCCGACATATTCAACTTTAGATAAAATTTTAAAAGCGCTGAATTTAAAGCTTGAAGATGTGGGGCTCGGGATTGCAGTTGAAAACACAAACACCTTTTATACGCTTGCGCTTGAAATTTTAAATTCCGCCGAGTCTGAAAAAGAACATGAAGTTTACTATAACATTTTAAAAGAAGCAAAAAAGGGAATAGACTTTTTCAAAAAAAAATAATTATTTATTTGCCAAAAATATAAATGCGCAAATTGTGCCAAAAAATGCGCAATAAATTGCAAAAACTTTAAGCCCGAATTTTTCAACAAATTTCATAAAATATTTAATGCAAAAATATCCGACAATAAAAGAGGCAACCATTCCCGTAATCATTGCCGAATAGTTAAGATTTTGAAATGATGAAAAATCAAATTTTAAAATAGGATAAACCAGAGAAGCCAGCAATATAACAGGAACGCTCAAAATAAAAGAATATTTTGCCGCTTCAACCCTGTTTATGCCCATAAACATGGCGGAAGAAATTGTCATGCCGGAACGTGAAAGCCCCGGAAAAATGGCAAGCCCTTGAAAAATTCCTACAATGGCTGCTATTTTATAATTCATTTTTTTGTCGTTTTTGTTTATTTTTTCCGAAATATAAAGAACACACCCTGTGACAATTAATAAAACGCTTACAATAAGAGGGTTTTCAGTTAATTTGTGCGCAAAATCTTTGATTAAAAGCCCGATACAAGAGGTGATAAACGTTCCCAAAAGAATGTAGTTAAAAAATTTAAAATCTTCATTTTGAAAATCTTTTTTTACAAGGCTTTTAAAAAAACCTGAGAAAATTTTCTTTATATCTTTGAAAAAATAGATAATAACGGCAAATAGAGTAGCAAGATGAATTAATATATCAAAAAATATTTCTTCAAAATTAACAACATCAAACGAAGCGCCGGTTAAAAGTTTATACAGAGCGCTTGTTAAAACAATATGCCCCGAGCTTGAAACGGGCAAAAATTCCGTCAAGCCTTGAACTGTTCCCATTATAAGCGCTTGCAAAGTTTGCATTATTGTTCCTCATAATAAGTGGCGCAAGAAGTCAAAGTTTCATAAACACTAACTTTATAAACGTTATTAAATTTCTTTTTAACCTCGTTATAAATATATTTTGCAATAATTTCGGAACTCGGCGAAACTCCTTTAAATTCGGGTAATTCGTTTATATCTTTATGGTCAAGATAATCAACGACTTCATTTACATTTTTTTTCAAAACCTTAAAATCAACCAGAATGTTTGAGTCGTCAAGACTTTCGCCTTTTAAAACCACTTCAACCTTCCAGTTGTGTCCATGCATATTTTCGCATTTGCCCTTATAGTTTAAAAGGTGGTGTGCGGATGAAAAACTTGTTTCTACTTTAACTTCAAACATAAAAAAATTCTAACATAAAAAATTAATTATATGATAAAATTAAAATATGATTAGAGGTCAAAGACAAGAATTTTGCATAAAATCTGTCCCGACGGAAGAATTAACAGCCTTTGAACAGCTTTTAAATTCCATGTCAAAAGAAGGCTGGGATTTATATTCAATTTATGAAGGCGAGATAAATAATAAACTTGTTTATAATGTTCTTTTTTCAAGAGAAATTGAAATTGAAGACGATGAAAATTATGAAGACATTCAAGGGTATAAAACCAAAATGGAAAGAATGTTTTCATCGGAAGAAGAACCTTATGAACTCTGTTTAAATTTTCAGAAAAAAATTAAAGAAAAAAGAGCCAAAATTGAAGAAATTAAAAAGTTTTTGGAAGGCGCAAAAGAAGACGAGAGAAATGTCTTAAACGAAGAAATCGCAAAAGAAGTTGACAAGTTAAACAACCTTAAAAAACAGTTAAGAAACCTTTTGTCACCTTCAAAGATGACCCAAAATCTCGGCGAAGAAAGGCTTTCTATTTCATTAAGCGAAGAAAACTATTGTTTAAATGACCCGAGTTTCGAAAAAAATCTTTTGTCGCAAACAATAAAAACAAGACAGGAATTAACAAAAGAATTGGGATATATCATTCCGAAAGTTCAATTTTTGGAAGATAACAATCTTGAACCCAACGTTTTTACGATTAACGTTCATGGCGTGCCTGTTACAAAGGGTCTTGCCTTTCCTTCTTATCTTGTTTTTTTTGAAGATGAGCTTGATATGGATGAATTTCCCGAAGGTTCAATTCAAGACTATGACCCGATTTCAAACAAGCCTGTCATTTGGATAAAAGAAGATTTAACCAAAGATTATTGGGTTAGCGGAATTAAACCTGCGGAATATATTGCAAGATGTCTGAAATATTTTTCAATTAAACATGTTCATGAAATATTTAACTATTCTGATATGAACAGATATATCGAAATTGTTTCCGATAATAACCCGTTAATTGTAGACACTATTTTGGGCGATTTTATTTCAATCGGGGAACTTAAATATATTTTCTGTTCTTTAATAAGAGAAAAAATCAGCGTTAAGGATGTTATTTACGTTTTTGAAAAAATCAACGATTTTGCAGACGACAATTCAAAAGTTGACCTTTTGGAAAAATTGAGGGTGTCTTTATCAAGACAAATTTGCTGGTCTATAAGCAATCGGAATAAAGAAATTGAGGCGTATGAAATTTCTGATGAAATTGTTGAGCTTTTGGAAAACGACGCCGTTGAAACTGATGAAAATGAGTGTATCGTTAAAATTGACGGACAAAAATTTGAAAACTTCATAAGAACAATTGAAGAACTCTCTTTTGACAAAGATATTGTTATTGTTGCTCATCCTCACTTAAGACAGGTGGTTTTTGCCCTCATATCTCAGCTTTATATGGATATTCCCGTTATCAGCTATGAAGAAATTGCCCCTGAATTTGAACTTAAAATATTGGGAAAAATTTAAATATACATGTCTTGAAGGGCGTTTTTAAATTCTCTTACCAATTCTTCGGAATATTTTTTTCCTGCAAGATTTTCAATTTCCTGAACGGCTTCTTCGGAAGAATATGCCCTTCTGTATGGTCTTTCGGATATCATTGCAAAATATGAATCAACAATCAGGATAATTTGAGAAATTAAAGGAATATCGTTTCCTTTTTTATTGTCGGGATATCCGGTGCCGTCCCAATTTTCATGGTGGTGTTCAATAATCGGAATAATATATGCCATATGACTTATCGGTTTTAAAATTTCTTGTGCGCCTAAAATCGGGTGTCTGCTTATTACTTTCTTTTCTTCCTGAGTAAGCGGGTCTTTTTTAGATAAAACATCGTTTGGAATCATAACGTTTCCGATGTCATACAAAAGCATGGCGAGTTTTAATTTATCCATATCGGCTTTCGGAAGCTCAAAGCGCTTTGCAATTCCATATGCAAGATCGACTTTTTGTTTTGTTGTTCCTTCCGTATAAAACGGGGTGTAGGTTTTTGAAATTGAATCGACAACATCACACAAAAGTTCTCTTGTTAAAGTGTTTGAATTATTTTCCTGTCTTGATTGAAGCCTTTTAATGAGCCCGTCTGCCGTGACTTTATCAAAAGAAACCTTGTGGGTGTCTAAAATTTGAATAAAGGCGTCAATTGCAATATCTTGCCATGAAATCGTATCTTGAACTTCGGCAAGTTTAACCTGATTTCTGCCGTTTTGTTTTGCAAAATACATTGCTTTATCGGCAATTTCAACAAGCTCGTCTACATCTGTTGTCATTTCTATAAAGGTTGCAACACCGACACTTGCCGTTATATGCCCCACCCCTTCAACATGTTCCGCTTCAAGAGAAGCACGAATTCTTTCTGCGGCAACAAGACCGCCCTGTGAGTCAACTCCGGGGAGAATTATCGTAAATTCTTCGCCCCCGACTCTGCTTGGAACGTCAACCGATCGGGAATTTTTGTTTATAACTCTTGCAACTGCCTTAATTGCGGCGTCCCCCGCCGAGTGTCCCAGAGAATCGTTTATGTGTTTAAGTTTGTCTAAATCAAGTGAAATTAATGTAAAGGGCTGATTTAAACGAAGCGCACGAACAGCTTCTCTTGAAAGAGCGTCTTCATAAAAGCGCCTGTTAAAAAGTTCGGTGAGGGGGTCTGTTACAGCTTGTTTTTTAACGGTTTCAAAAAGATTTGCGATTGTTATTGCAAGTTCGATTTGTTTTGCAAAAAGGCTCAAGAAATTTAATTCCGAATCTTTGGCTTCTTCTCTCGGTGAGAAAACCATTAAAATTCCGGTAAATTCTTTTGATAAAATCGGGAGTGCAATCAAAGAATGGGCTGAATTAACGTTTTGAAACTCTTTTATATCGTCATCCGAAATTTGGTTTGGAAAAAGCTCATTTAAAATTTCTTTTAAATTATCAAAACATTTAATTTCTTTATTTTCTAAAAGTTCTTGAAAGGGGGAATTTTTCTTAATTATAAATCTTGTTTCAAAAAGGCTGTTTGAAATTAATTTATCAAGATTTTCGGAAAAAGAGTTTTGAAGATAGGTTTTAAAAGCAAAAAAGCTGCCTTGTTTATCTAACTGTTTCTGTAAAATACAACTGTATAAATATCCAAACTCGCCATGAAGGCTTGAAACTATTGTTTCCAAAACGCTTGAAAGCGGACGGGAAGAATTCATCATATCCCAAACATGTTCAAGGGTAAGCAAGGTTTTGTTTGCTTTTCTTAATTCTTCCGTTCTGAGGGCTATTTCTTTTTCAAGAGCTATATTTCGCTGATAAATCTCGACAAAATCATTCTTTTGGCGATACATCTTATCTTCAGCCAACTTCAGCTCGTTGTTCAGAGTTTTTATCCAATTAAAAAGTCCCATAAACCTTATTATACATCTTTTTTAAATAAAAAAGAAGTAGCGGGTAATATTTAATTATGCAAGATTTTTTTTAAAGGCAAGCATTGCGGCTTTAACCCTGTTTTTAACCCCTGTTTTTCTTAAAATGGAAATTACGTGGGCTTTTGTTGTGTGGGTGGTAATAAGTAAAGTTTTTGCAATTTCCGTGTTTGTTTTTCCTTTAACAATTAAAGATAAAACTTCGAGTTCTCTTTCCGTAAGATTGTAAATATTGTCCATGTTAATAGTCCTGTTGTTAATAAGTATTAGTCCCAGTAACTTAATTCTATTACGTTAAAAATTTGAATATATAACCCGTGTGGCTATTGTTTTCTATATCCTTTTGTATCGGAAACATATCGCCCGATAGACCTAATCTTAGCTTCAATACAGCTTCTGCAAGTTTCGGGGGCATCGTTTAGGCAAATTTTATTCGGATAAATTTCATATTTTGAGCGATATTTTGTTGTTGTTATATTGGGCATAACGACATTTGCCCCCGATTGAAGGGCAATTATTCTTCCGTTGGGGTTAATTGTTTCCATGGCGGTAGTGGCGGGAATATTTATATCCGGCATGACAAGTCTGGTTATTGCCATCATTTTTAGCGCCATATCAAAATTTTTAGGGTTTATTTCCCCTTTTAAGGGGGTGTTCGGGTGGGGAATAAAAGGTCCTATTCCAACCATATCCATATCAAGGCTTTTAAAAAACAAAATGTCATCCGCAAGAGAAGAAACCTCTTGTCCTATTCCCACAAGCGTTCCGGAGCCCGTTTCATATCCGAGTTTTTTTAAATTGTAAAGACATTTTTTTCTGTTTTCAAGGCTCATATTCGGGTGAAGTTTTTTGTATAAATTTTCATCCGTCGTTTCAATTCTTAAAAGATATCTGTCTGCGCCCGCTTCTCTATAGGCTTTATATTCATCATAAGACTTTTCGCCTATGCTTAAAGTGAGCGCCATGTCGAGTTTTTTAATTTCAGATACAATATTGCATATTATCTCGGTTGTATAAAAATCGTCCTCGCCCGACTGCAAAACAACGGTTTTATAACCTAAATTTGCCGCCTTTTTAGCAATTTCAATTATTTCATCCGGTAAAAGCCTGTATCTTTCAAGCTTTTTATTTCTTGCCTGAAGCCCGCAATATGCACAATTTCTCTTACAGATGTTTGAAAACTCAATTAAACCCCTGAGGTGAACTTCATCTTTTTTATATTTTTTCCTAACCTCATCCGCAGCGGCAAAAAGCTCTGTACCGTCAGAATTTAAAAGCTCGATTATCTCTTTTTTTTGCATAAAAAAATTATAGCACTAAGATATAATTTGTTTTTTATGCCAAAAGGCTATTTGAGTTCATTCTGTTCTTTTTTTGTTAATCTTTTGTCGGTATACATTGCTCTTTGTGCCGAAACACCGAAAGGAATAACCTTTGATTCGGTGACAATGAGGGTAAATACGTCTGTCACCCTGTTATCATTCGGTTTCGGATAAACATAATTTGCAAGAATATTGGTAGTACCGGTGGACTTGCCTTCCGCATCTTTTGCGCTTTCGCCTGTGGGTTTGCTCGGACCCTTATCCCCGTTAACATCTACCATAATTACGCAAGGCATTTTCTTTGTTTTATTCGGGTTGGCGTTAAGCCCCAAAGAACCGCAATTCCCCATTTCGGTATCTCTGCTCAAAAGGTCAGTACCGTCTTCGTGAAGAAGTATGGTTGATTTTCCGCCTGATCTTGAAGCAAATTCAAAACGCATACCGTCTGTAGTATAGAAAACTTTATTTTGAACGGCGCTGCTGTCACCGCCGCAATTTTGTTTTCCGTCTTTATCCGCCACCATACCCGAACTTACGCCGGATTTAGAATAACAAGAAGAAAACGTTGCGGTTTTTATAACGCTCATGTGTCTTTTTAAAAATTCATATAAGTCATTATTTGTAAGCGGCGTTTCATCGTCAAGAGCAAGGTTTGTCATAACTGCCTGATTTAAAACAGAAACAGCCTTTTTCAAACCGGTTTTATATTCTTGTTGCTGGGCATTTGCAAGAACTGCCGGAATTGCAAGAGCCGCCACAATACCGATAATTGCGAGTGTTATTAAAATTTCAGCAAGAGTAAAAGCTTTTTTCATATAACATAATTCCCTTTAAAACAAGTCAAGTAAAGTATATCAGATTGAGGGGATAATGTAAAGAAAAGCAAAAATGAACATTTTTATTTTAATTTCGTTATACTAAATGTAAACGAGGTAAAAATGAAAGAAAAATGTACAAAATTTGAAGGAATGTTTGTTTTTGCAAACGAAAAAGATTTTGAGGAACATCTTGGCTCTTGCGACGATTGCAAAGAGGAAGCCAAAAAAATGGATGATATCTCTAAATTAATTCAAAAGGCAAAACCTTTCTATTTTAAGGAAAGGGCAAGACAAAAAAGCATAATGGCTTCTTGCGCAATATTTCTTGTGTTTTTAACGACAGGCATATTTTCGGTCTTAAATTATAATAACGCTCTTTTAGACACTATAAAATACGGGCATGCTCTTAGCGCCGAAGACCTTGGATTTCCTGTTGATTCCTACGGGCTAATAATGGTGGAAAATGAATTTTAAAGAAATTTTTAATCTGAACAGAAATAATGTAAAAAATATAATAAAAAATATTACAAGTGAAGAAAATGAAGACCTTGAACAGGAAGTTTATATCAAGGTTTTGAATAATTCCCGCAAATATGAAGAAAGGGGGAATTTTAAAGCTTGGATAAACACTATTGCAAGAAATGTTTCGATAGATTATCTTAAATCTTCAAGGGTAAAGAAAGAGTGTCTTGCCACGGAAGATAACAACATTTTTTTAAACGTAAAAGATAAAAAAGAATCTTTGGAACTTCAGTTAATTCAAAACGAAGAAGGAAAAAGAATTTTAAAAGAAATTAACAATTTAAAACCAAAACTAAAAGAAGTTATAGTTTATACCGAATTTTTAGGATATTCCTATGAAGATTGCGCAAAAAAGTTGAAATGTCCTATAGGAACAATAAAATCAAGGATTTTTAATGCAAAAAAAATTTTAAGTGAAAAATTAAGTGATTTGCTATGAAAGGAAAAATTATGAACAAAAAATTAATTTTATCAAGTATGCTTATGTTGAGTTTTATGTTACCTTCATTTGCCGACACACCGACTCAAATTCCGTTAGTCGGCGGGCAAAGACCTGTTTTAAAAAGAGCTGATATTCAAAAACCGCCGATGTCGAGAGAAAAAGCTGAAAAACAAAAGGCTGCGTTTGAAAAACGCTTAAATTTAACCGACGAACAAAAAGCAAAAGCGGAAGAATTAAGAAAACAAGACCACCAAGAAATGCGCCCGCTTATGGAAGCAATTAAAACAAAACATGAAGAACTTGACGCTGCAAAGAAAGCAAACTCAAGCGAAGAAGAAATTAAAAAAATTAAATCTGACATAGGAGAACTTCATAAAAAACTTCATGAACAAAAAATGCAAAACATGAAAGATTTTGAGGCAATTTTAACGGATAAACAGTTAAAAGAGCTAAAAAAAATGAAAGAAGAAGGAAGAAAAAAATTTGAAAAAGACCACAAAGGCTATAAAGGTCAAAACCCCGCCTTGCCAAGAGCGGGACACGGACCTGCAATAATGCCGAAACCGGAAGAAAACACAAAGTAAACTAAAATTTACTTACAAAAAGGAAACCAAATTTGGTTTCCTTTTCTTTTTGCCCTTTTGGGTAATTAAAAACTTTTTTTACCGTGAAAAATAAAATTATGCAAAATTTATGGTATAAAAGTTTAAATAAATCGGTTCTGACTCCGCCTGCGAAAGTTTTTACAATCTGCTGGGCGATTTTATATTTTTTAATCACCGTTTCATTTATTCTCTATCTTAAATCGGGAATAAGCAAAAAAGACATAATTCCCATTGCGCTTTTTATTTTGGGTATAATTTTAAATTTTTCATGGAGTTATGTATTTTTTGTCCGCCACGAGATATTACTTTCCGTTTTTGTAATTATCGGAATAATTTTGCTTCTTGTTCCGACAATTATTCTTTTTTACAAAAAAAGAAAAATTTCGGGGCTTTTGCTTCTTCCTTATTTAATGTGGCTTTTATTTGCGCTTTATTTAAACTTTGATATTTATATAAAAAATCAATAAATAAGTTTATAGTTTAACAAAATATCTTCTTTAAATTTTTTAATTTTTAAATCTTTTGTTTTTATGGCAAGAGAGAGTTTATCTAAATTAAGACCCGATGTAAAATTAATTCCCTCACCGAGAATTTTTGGCGAAATAAACTGATAGATTTCATCAACAAGCTTTTCTTTGAGCAAAATTCCGTTTAATTTTCCGCCCGCTTCAACAAGAATGGATGTTATTCCTTTTTCATAAAGCGTTTTCATTAATGTTTGCATGTTTTTAAAAGGAATTTTTTCAACATTTGAGGGATATTTTTTTTCTGAATTTGAAACAACAATAACCCTGACGTCATTATTAAAAATGTTTGCGGAATTATCGAGTTTTCCTTCTCTGTCTATAACAATTCTAACCGGAGAAATTCCGTTTTTTATTCTTGAAGTTAAATGAGGATTATCGGTCAAAACGGTGTTTGAGCCCGTTAAAATTCCCATATAAGAACTTCTTAACTTCATTACTTCACATCTTGAAAATTCGTTTGTTATCCATTTTGATTGAAAATCTTTTGTTGCAATTTTCGAATCAAGCGTAGTTCCGGTTTTTATTGCAATATAAGGAGTTTTTGTTTTTATATTTTTGAAAAAAACTTTGTTTAATTCTTCGCCTTCTTTTTCTAAAACCCCTTTTACAACTTCAATTCCGGCTTGAATTAATTTATTATGCCCGTCTACTTTCAAATTTGGGTCTGAATTTGAATAACAAACTCTTTTAATTTTTTTTTCAATAATTAAATCTGTGCAAGGGGGGGTCTTTCCAAAATGAGAACAAGGCTCAAGATTAACATAAAGGGTTGAACCTTCCAAATCTTTGTCATTGGCGTTTAAAATTGCGTTTCTTTCGGCATGAAACTCTCCGTATTTTTTATGGTATCCTTTTGAAATAATTTCTCCGTTTTTTACTATAACACAGCCCACAAGCGGATTTTTAAAGACGTTAAACCCGCCTTTTTTAGCAAGAATAAAACATTTTTTTATATATTTTTCATCTTCTTTATTGGAAACCATTCATTTTACCTAAACTTTCAACAACCTGAATAATTGCGGGAGTTAAAACAACCGCAAATGTTGCGGGCAAAAGACACAAAACCAGAGGAATTGTCATTTTTGTTGAAGCGGAAGCAACTTGCGCCTCAAGACGTTGTTTTCTTTTTGTTCTTAAAGAATCGGCGGAAATGGCAAGCGAATGAGCAATGGAAGCGCCCATTCTGTCTGCCTGTATAACAATGGCGACGAACGATTGAATGTCTTTATTTTCAACCCTTTCTGAAAATGCCCTGAGAGAATCTTGCTTTGAAACGCCCGATAACATATCCTGCGCAATTCTGCTGAATTCATAACCGACATCATATGAAAAATTACTGAACTCCCTTCCTACACGCTCAATGGCGCTATCTATGCTCAGTCCGGCTTCAACGCAAACACAAAGAAGATCAATTGCGTCGGGAAAATATTTTTCAAAAGCCTTTGCTTTCTTTTTTAATGCCACTTGCAGCGCTGTTGTCGGGCGCCTGTATATATAAAGAGAAGGACAGATAACAATACCGAAACAAAAAACCGTGGTTAAAATGTCTCTGGGCATAACTATTCCATATAAAAGAGAAATGGCGCCCGTTATAAATAAAGTTATTATCAGGTGGAGAATTTTTTTGTTTTCAAAATCTATAATGTCGGCTTCTGTTGCCGATTTTCCGAGTTGGACAAACATTTTTCTTATAAGGTCTTTATTTTTGTTTGTTTTTAAATTGGCAACGGCAACAGGTTTAATTATCTCGAGGATATCGTCAAAAAAGCTTCTTTTTCTCTGTGTATTATGTCTTTTTTTGAGCCTTTCCAAAAGATAATTGTCATCTTTGGTAATTGCCGTATAAACTATAGAGCCTACAAGAAAGGCGATTACCGAGATAATTATTATTTTTGCCGTAATTATTCCGTTCATCATACATCTATATCCGTAATTTTATTAATAATTGCATATCCCGCTATCATAAGAACAATTGACACTCCGAGGGCAATTTTTCCCCACGGGTGATTTATTAAATAGCTCATATAACTCGGGGACATTAAGTATAAAATAACCCCGATTATAGGCGGAATAACCGAAACAATAATGCCTGAAAGTCTTGCCTGCATTGTTTGCGCTTTTAATTGTCCAATCATTTTAAAGCGCTCCCTTATTGTTGAAGATAACACCTCAAGAAGTTTTATAAGGTTGCCGCCTATTTCTCTTTGCAAAATAACAACCGTTGTAAAAAATCTGAGGTCAACAGATTCGGGCATGGCTTCCTGTAAAGATTTCATGGCGTCTTTAACGTCAATACCAAGGGCAATTTCGTCGGTTAAAATTTTAAAAATCTTACTTATCGGGTTTGGCATTTCTTTTACAATAATTCCAAGCGCACTAAAAAGCGAATGCCCCGCCCTTAAAGCGTTACACAATAAATCAAGCGCATCGGGCAACTGTTGAGTAAAGAGTAAATTTTTCTTTTTTATTCTGTATCTTACATACAAAGGGTTAATCGCAAGCGCCACAGGGCATAGAATTGCAATGACGGGCGAAAAGAAAAGCGCCAAAATCAGAGGAATTAACCCCAAAATTGCACTTAAAATTATAAATGTATCAACTTGCCACGGAATATCCGCCCTTTCAAGAAGAAGCTTTATTCTTTCCGTTGATTTTATATCTTTTAAAATTTTTGAAAAAATCTTAAATTGGAAGATACTTCTTGTGAGAGTAAAATTGTTTCTGGCAGAGGTTGTGTCAACTCTTTGTTCATGGTTTTTAACCGCAATAAGCCTTCTTACGGTGATTTTTTCATCAACGTTATAGTAAACGCACAAGTTAAATGCGCACACTCCGGCGGAAATTCCCGCTATCATACATAATAAAGTATTAATTGCGCTCATTTCTTTTCAGCCTTCTTAGAATATCAAGCTCATTTTGATTTCTGCTTTGAATTGCTTCCCTTACAGAGTCTATTTTTCTTGTGTCATTTTTTTCGTTTTGAATTATTCGAGATTTTGTAATTATATTTTCATTTGATGTTTTAACAAAATAGGAATGTTTATATGAAGAATCAAAAATTCTTGAGTTGACTTCAATTCCGACTCTTTCGATTTTCTTTAAAAATTCGGGGCGAACTCCCGTTGAAACATGCGTTCCCATAACAACATTATCGCTTAAACCAGTTTGTTGAAAAACAAAAATATCTTGCATGGTTATGACAGATTCTTCCATGCCCGTAATTTCAGACACTCTTGTCAGTTTTCTTGAGCCGTCTTGAAGTCTTGAAACCTGAATAATTATGTTTATGGCAGATGCAATTTGTTGTCTTATATTTTTACTCGGAAGGTCAACACCGGCGTATAAAACCATTGTTTCAAGCCTTGAAAGAGCGTCACGGGGAGAATTGGCGTGAAGCGTAGTTAATGAGCCGTCATGACCCGTGTTCATAGCCTGAAGCATATCAAGGGTTTCGGCGCCACGACATTCACCGATTACTATTCTGTCAGGGCGCATACGCAAAGCGTTAATAACCAAATCTCTTGTCGAAATTTCCCCTTCGCCCTCAATGTTTTTCGGTCTTGTTTCAAGCCTTACAACATGGTCTTGGTTGAGGTTCAATTCGGCTGAATCTTCGATTGTGATAATTCTTTCGTTGTGCGGAATTGCGGCTGATAAACTGTTTAAAAGGGTTGTTTTACCTGCGCCGGTACCACCTGAGATAATTATATTACATCTTGCAACAACTGCCGCCATTAAAATATCGGCGATTTCTTTGCTCATAGAGCCCCATTTCAAAAGGGCTTCAATTGTGCCGGCGTCTTTTTTAAAACGTCTGATTGAAAGAGAGGGTCCGTCTATTGCAAGCGGCGGAATAATTGCGTTAACACGGCTTCCGTCAGGAAGTCTGGCGTCCACCATAGGCGATTTTTCATCAATTCTTCTGCCGACTCTTGAAACTATTCTTTCAATTATGTTTTTTAAATGTTCGTTATCTTTGAAAACGACGGATGTTTTATAGAGTTTTCCGTTTTTTTCAATATAGACATTTTCCGCCCCGTTTACAAGAATATCACTTATGTTAGGGTCTTCAAGCAAAGGGTCCAAAGGTCCGAAACCTTTAGTATCCTGAATAATTTCTTTAATAAGGCGTGCCTTTTCAGACTTATTAATGGGAACCTGTCTGAAATTACTTGCAATTTGAAAATCTATAAATTGTCTTATTAAAGCCTTTTGTTCGTCATCCGAATATGTACCCCAATTTGGAGTGGTGTTAACTTTTTCAATCAATAAAACATGAAGCTGTTCTTTTAACTCTCTAAGCTCATCGTTCAATGGCGTTAGAGAATAGTTAACAAGACCGCCGGAGTTGTTTTTGTCTTCATTATTGTTGTTATTGGAATTTAACCTGTCTTTTAAAGACAACTTTGTTTCTCCTTACTTTTTATTGAAAAGCCCCAGAAAATTGAATTTGTTCTCACGATTTATCTGGACGTGTTTGCTGCCGTTATAAGAATAGTTATCTGATAAAAGCGCCGCAAGCTGTTTAAAGCTTTTTGAAAGGTTTGAATCAGGCGCAATTTCAGACACGGGAAGCCCTTTTTCGATTGAATCGTTAAGGGTATAATAGTTGTTTGGAATAGTAAAGAAAACCTTTTCTCCCAGAACATTTTCAATATCATCGGGCTTAATTTTATCAGCTTCCATAAACCTGTTAATTATCAGTTTAATCTTGTCTTTTGTATAACCCAATTTTTTAAACAAATCATAGCACCTCTGGAAGTTTCTGATTGAAGGCAGACTTGTTATTCCGATTAAAAGAATTAAGTCGGAATTATCAAGCGCAGTGATTGTTTTTGAATCAAAGCTTGAAGTTGTGTCAATAATTACATAAGAAAAAATGTTTCTTAAAATGTTTATTAAGGTTGAAATTTCCTCAGGTGTAATAATTTCCGCCTGTTCAATGTCAGGAGGGTCAGCAAGCACGTAAAGGCTTGTTTTATTGTATTGTTCAAGAGTAGATAACAAAAATGTTTCGTCAATTCTGTCCAAATTGTTTATGACGTAAGACGTGTCAAAAGAAGGGTCAAGGTTTAAAAATGTTGTAATATCGCCCATTTGCATATTTAAATCAATAAGCGCAACTTTTTCTTTTGTAATATTTGCAATCTCCATTGCAAGATTAACCGCCAGAGAAGTTTTTCCTATTCCGCCCTTATTTGAAAAAACCGTAACCACCTTACATTTGGTCATATCGTTTATATTACCCAAAATAAGGTCTTTCATTTTTTGAACAGCCTCAATAAAATCGTTTTGAATTAACGGCTTGGTTAAAAATTCTCTTGCCCCCGCTCTTAGTGTTCTTATGACGAGGTTTGAATCCATTTCATAAGATAAAACAATGATTTTTATATTTTTGACGGAAGAAGTCAACTTTGAAATTATATCGAGTGAAATATTTGTTTTTGTTGTCACATCAACAATTACAAGCGGAACTTTATTTTCAATAATAAAATCCTGAGCAACGAGAATATCGCTAAACTGTTGAAGAACATTAATATCTTCAACATCTTGAAGATAATTTAAAATTAACTCTCTTGAGGTTTCTTCCGAATCTATTATTACTGTATCTATTTTTATGCCCATTTTTTCCTGTTTTAAAGATTATCTATATTAACTGAGTTGTCTACGATTTTTGGAGTGATAAATATGACAATTTCATTATCATTTTTTGAATCGTCCGTTGTTGAAAACAGCGCCCCTAAAAAGGGAATGTTTCCGAGAACAGGAACCTGATTTCTCCCACGTTCCGATTTTGTATTTAATAAACCTGCTATAACAAGGGTTTCCCCGTCCATTAATTCAACGGTTGTTTCGACTTTTCTTGTTTTAAAACCGTAAACCTCGGCGCCTGTGGTTGTTGCAACGCTGATAGATGAATCAACCTCGGAAACTTCGGGTTTTAAAACAAGCCTTATCCTTCCTGTTTCTTCCATAATTGTCGGGGTAAATTTTAAGATTACGCCCGTGTCTTTATATTCATACGAAACGTTTCCGTAATTTCCGATAGCGGAAGGCACGGGAACCTGATTGCCGACGGTAAAGCTTCCTTCCTCTCCGTTAACGGAAAGGAGTTTCGGTTCCGCCAAAATCTTTATATCGCCTTTGGCTTCGCTTGCTTCAAGATCAACTGCAAATTTTCCGTTTTTGAAATAACCAAGCATAAGACCTGACCCCGATTGAACAATGGAAGCATTATTTGATGTAATTTTTCCGTTTGCAAGCCAGCCGCCCGAATTAAAGTTTTGAAGGTCAACATGTCTTCCCGCAACGAGGTTTAAGCCCAAATTTCTTGAAAAATTCTTTGAAGCTTCAGTAATTTTAACTTCCAATAAAACTTGTTTTGAGGGGCTTTCGGTTAAATCAGTCAAGCCGATTTCATAAGCCTTTGCAACATCCAAAATCTTTTGCTTAACGGCGGATGAGCTGACATATCCGGTTAAAACGGCGCCTTTGTCATTAAAAATAATTGAAACGTTTTCATTAGGCGCAACATGTTCCACCGCCTGCATAAAAGAGTCGGTATTTTGTTGAATTATAAGGTTATAAAACATTGGTCTTGAGGAACTGCCGCTCCAAAAAATTACACTCGTTGAGCCGGCTTTTTTGCCGTTAACAAGAAGTTGCCTCGGGGATAAAACAACCAGAGAAGCGACTGAATCATCGGTTATTGAAACTCTTTCTATATCTTTATCAAAGTTTAAAACTTGAGATTTTCCGACAACACCGTATAATTTTTCATTGTTGTCTTTAACGGCGTTTAAAGCCTCTATGGAAGAAGTTGCAGCCCTTTGCACATCTTGAGTTTCAAAAAGTTCGTCCATATCGTTTTGATAACCCGTAGAATCGACATCTCTGAATTTTGCTTGCGCTTGAGGCACAATCAATAAAAATAAAAATATTATAAATATTTGTTTAATAAAGTTTTTCATTTTTATTCTTCAAATTCCATTTTGGTTTTCTGGTTTCCTATGATGATTTCAACTTCTTTTTTTGGAGTTATGTTTTGCACCTGTTGAGTTTTTGTTTCAGATGAAAAATCTTGAAAATCACCTATCGGAGGTAATTTACCTTCGTCTGCAATTTTTTGCGGCGCACTTTGAGTAATTTTCGGTTCTTTTTTTATTCCGCTTATGTCGCTGTAATTGTATTTTCCGTAGTCGTTTTTGTTTTTCTTAACGAATACAAAACCTTTTGTTTTATTTGCATATTCCAAAAATGAAGGAATATCCGAATTTTTAATCTCGAGAACAAGAATTTTATTGTTTGAATTTTCACCCTGTTCAAGCATTCCGAGAATTTTTAAATTGTCAATTTCCATTGAACTTTCTTTGGTATAAAAGTCATATCTGCCGTCAAGCGAAACATAAGGCGGAATTGCATCTTTTTTAATTAATACGGGAACTGCCCTAAAGCCGTTTTCAGGTTCTTGAAGTTGTGTTCCGACGGATGAACTTGAGGCTTCTTCAAGCGCTCCTTTTATAATCATGCTTCCCTTGGGAAGGTCTTTATTGGCAACCCTTCCGACAACTTCGGCAGAGGTTTTATAGGCGTCCGGAAAATCGGAAGGAAGAGTTTTAAACTCAATATCTTCTTCTTTAATTGTGGCGCCTTTTTTAATTTCATTAGTCAAAAAAACCGCATTAAAGCCTTGAGGCTTGCTTTTTTCGTTTTTGCTTTCGTTAATAACAGTACCGTATAGGAACATAACAGCTACTATAAGCCCTGTTAAAATTGCAATTATTTTTGCTTTTTTGTTCCTAATTAAACTCATGATCCGTATTTTTCAAGGTATACCAATACAAGAGTATTGTACTATATTTTAACAATCAAGGAAAATCGTTAAGTTATCTTTACAAGAAAAAACTTTTATTTTGTGAGATAATAGCCCTATGGAAAGCAAAATTTTAGAAAAAATTAATGCGGCTAAAAAAATTCTTATAATAACCCACGTTAATCCTGACGGAGATACGCTCGGGAGTGCGGTTTCCCTGAAAGAATTTATTAAAGACAGGGCGGATATTTTAATTCAAACAAAAAAGGAAGTCGGCATTCCTTATTCATATAAATTTCTTGAAGGTTTAAAAGACGCAAAATTTTTAGACACCGTTAAAGATGAATATGACCTTTTAATAGCGGTTGACGTTGCTTCTGTAGACAGAATTGTTGATTTTGCAAGAGAAATTTTTGATAAATCAAATAACAAAATAAATATTGATCATCATAAAACAAATAACAATTACGGAAATTTAAACCTTGTTAAAGGCGGATATTCAAGCACGGGAGAAGTTTTATACGATTTTTATCAGGCGCTTAACATAAAAATAAACAAAAAAATGGCGGAAGCTTTATATGCCGCAATTTTAACGGACACGGGCTGTTTTAAATATGAAAACGTTACCCCTGACACTTTTATTGCCGCTTCTTGTCTTGCAAAAACAGGAATTAATACATCAAATATTGCGAAAGAATGTTACGATAAAAAACCGAAGTCTATGGTGACTTTTCAGGCAAATGTTGTAAGCAACGCCAAATTTGTCATGGATGACAGAGTGTGTTATGCAATTATTACTGATGATTTAATGAAAAAATATAAAGTTTCAAACGAACACACCGAAGGAATAGCCGAAACTTTAAGGTCAATCAATTCCGTTGATATTTCTATTGTTTTAAAAGAAAATAAGGAAAAAAATTCTACGAAAGTAAGCCTCAGAAGCAAAACCATAGATTTAACGCAAATCACGGAACGCTTTTTTGGCGGCGGACACAAAATGGCGGCGGGCTGTACGATTAAAAAGCCCGCAAGTGTTGCGATTGAGCTTATTTTAGATGAGATTTATAAATGTTTAAAATAATCAAAGAATACATTACAACTTTAATAGACAGTATTATTGCGGAAGATTTTGCTAACGCTGCGGGCGAAATGGCATATATGCTTGCAATCGGAATTTTTCCTTTTATGCTTTTTTTAACTGCGGTTTTTGGTTGGCTCGGAAAGAAAATTTTTGTCACAAAAATCATTGCGGCGCTTGCAACCGTCGCCCCTGACGGCGTTATTCAGCTTATACAGGGTGTTTTAAAAGAAGTAACTCTTTTTCAAAACGGCGGAATTGTTGCAATTTTTGGTTTTCTTGTCACGTGGTTTTTGGCTTCAAACGCAATTGCCGTAATCATAAAGGGCTTAAACCGTGCAAACCGTGTTAAGGAAAACAGAACTTTTCTTCAAACAAGGCTTCTTGCTTTTGTTATGGTTATTTTAAACGCTTTTTTACTTTTTATAAGTGTCAACCTTGTTATTTTCGGTAAAGTTATTGTTGCTTTTTTACAGTTTTATTTTCATCTTTCCGATTACATTGCAAATATATTCTTAATTTCAAGATGGCCGCTTGCTTTTCTTTTGTTGTTTCTTTTGTCTACGGTTAACTATTACGTTTTGCCCGCAAAACAGTATTCCATTAAAAGAAGCGTGGTTCCGGGGTCTTTATTCTTCTGTATATTCTGGCTGCTCGGGTCGTGGCTTTTTTCTCTTTATGTAAACGAACTTGGCACATATAACAAAGTATACGGCACAATCGGGGTTTTTGCCATTTTAATGGTTTGGCTTTATTACACCTCTTTAATCTTGCTTATCGGGGGCGAAATTAACGGCCACACAATAGACAAGCTGATTGAAAAAAGACAGAACAAATAATTATTTTTCAATGTTGCTTGTCATTTTCCAAATTCCGCATGGGCAAACACCGGAACAAATTCCGCAGCCGATACATTTTTTGGAATCGGAAATATATGCAAATTCCCCGCCCATTTCAACACGCTCTATAGCCCCTTTGGGACATGAATTCATACACATTTTACAATCTCTGCAAACGGCACAGCTCATGCACCTTTCCGTTTCCTGTAAAACATCCATTGCATAAAGGTCAGAGCCTTTGAGAGTGTGATAATAAGAACATTTAACTTCTTCGTTCGGAATTCTTTCTTTTGTTTTAAACTCAACAAATTCACGTTTGTTCAGCATATTATCAATGTTGATTGCGGCTTCTCTGCCTTTGCCTATTGCGTTTGTAAAAAGCCCTTGTCCCGTGCAATCGCCAATGAAAAAGAGTTTTTTATTTTTTTCCGATTGGTTAAATTTATTTACAAGCGGGAATTTTCTTTCATTTAAATATTTTTCATCTATAAAATCAAAAATTGGTCTGTCCCCGATTGAAATAATAACGGAATCTGCCTTTAAAACCCTTCCGTCTTTAAGATGAACGCCTTCTTCATCAATTTTTTCACTAAAACACGGGTATAAAATTTTTGCGCCGAGAGATTTTGCATGTTCAATTTCTTTATCAAACGCAAGCGGTTTTTGAATATCAATCGCCGTAACATTTTTTGCGCCGACTTTATATGCGCCTATGATAACATCCATTGCGGCATTTCCCGCACCGATAACGACAACGTTTTTTCCGAGTGAAAATTTGTGTCCTTCGTTTATAAGTTTTAAAAATTCAAGCCCTTTAATCAGTCTTTCTTTTCCTTCCAGCGGAATTACAACGGGGTTATGCGCCCCGATTGCAACAACAACTGCATCGTATTCTTTTTTAATTCTGTCAAATTCGTCTTTGTCCATACTGTAGTTTGTATGAATTTGAATTCCCGAATTTTTAATTATTTCAAGTTCTTGGAATAAGATATCCTGATTTAACCTTTCTTCAGGTATAACTTGCCTTAATTTTCCGCCGATTTCTTTATCTTTTTCAAAAACATCAATTGAATAACCTTGTCTTTGAAGGTGCCACGCACAGGAAAGCCCTGCGACACCCGCACCGATTATTGCAATTTTTTTATTCTTGGTGGCTTCGCTTACCTTAATATCCACATTTTCAAAACTTTTAATTCCCAAAGGCGCAATTTTAATATGTTCATCCACCCCTTCTCTTGAACAGTGGGTCATACAAAGGTTTGGGCAAACTTGACCGCAAACGCTTGCGGGGAAGGGAGAATAATCGTAAACAAGATTTAAAGCTTCCGTAGTTTTTCCCTGTCTTAAAAGTTCAATTCTTTTTTGGGTCGGAATTGAAATCGGACAGTCAAACTCGCAAGGGGGGGTCTTTAAATTATTTTCCCATGAAGGATATCTTAATCTGTTATCGCCCGTATTTATAACGTCGATTACATCGGTATAGTTTCCGAAAAATTCGGAAAATATTCCGTCTTTAACCCATTTTTGTTCTCTGAACTCTTTAATCGAATATGGAACTTGTTTAATTTTTTTATCGTAAGGCTTTGCCAAAATCTTTTTCCAGACGGAAAAATCTGTTAATTCGTCATAAAGTTCGCTTCTTTCAATTTCGGATAAAAATTTAACCATTCCGTTTTTTAAGAAACTTTTGTCATTTTCATCAAGCTCATAAACGTCAACATCATTTGTAAGCCCCGAGACATTTCCCCTGAAATAAACAACGCCGCCCACCATACCGCAGCAAGAGCGATTTGACAGAACCGACTCTAAATTTTCACACTCATATCCACAGATAACCGCCTTTCCGCCGCCCATAAATTCAAAGGAAAATGAGCCCGTGTTTCTTAAAACCCAAAACTCGGGTTCTTCAAACTTCGGGTCATGTTTCATCAAAGCGCCCGAACGTGTTCCTACTCTGCCTGCCACGTATATTTTACCTGAAGCCTGACAGTGAGCTGCAGTATCTCCCGCATCGCCGAGAACAACAATTTCAGCACCGGAATTTAACCAGCCTATATCAGCGGGGGCAGAACCTTTGACTATTATTTTTGTTCCCTTCATTCCCATAGAGCCTACCCTTTGACCGGGGTTTGTAATATGGAAAACAAGGGGTCTGCCGTCTTTTGACCACAAAGGTCCGCCTATATCATGCTGACCTGAAGCCAAAATTTTAAATTCGTTAAAGCCCATTTCGATTTTTTCATAGATTAAATCGAGAAGTTCTTTTGTGGATAGTCTTTTATTATCTTGTAGAGTGTCAATTATTGTTGTATTCATATTTTACCTTTAACAAACGTGCTGAATTCCAAGTCTTTCAGAAACATTTTTATCAACAGTAACAAGTGCGTCCGAACGTCCGACAGGCAAGGTCGAGTTTCCAATCGGCGCCATTAATTTTTTAAGTTCAATATCGGTTGCAAGAAAATAATTAACGATATTTTGGGCAACTTTGTCGATATCAAGTCTTTTCATTAAAATCGGATTTTGAGTTGTAAGTCCTGCGGGGCAAAGACCTGTGTTACAAGCGTTGCAGCGTCCGTAATCGTCCCCGAGACAGCCCGCAATTTGAAGAATAAGACGTCCCGTGAATACACCGTTTGCGCCGAGACAAATCATTTTAAATGCGTCTGCCGCAAGCGTTCCTCTCATTCCAAGTCCGCCTGCCGCCCACAGAGGAATTTGACCTTGTTTGCCCTGATGAACGGCCGCTAAATAACAATCTCTTAATCTTGATACAATGGGGTGACCCGTATGGTCTAAGGATGTTTCATGCGCAGCCCCCGTGCCGCCCGCAATGCCGTCCAAGAAAAAGCCGCCGACAATATCATAAGGGTCACGAAGAAGATTGTTATAAACTGAAACGCTTGTCACGCTTGCCGCAACCTTAATTGCAACGGGCACTCTGAACTTAAATGCAGCATTCATTGAAAGAAACATTTTTTGAACGGATTCTTCAATTGAATAAAGACCTTGATGATTTGGCGGAGATAAAAGGTCAGACTTTGGAACGCCTCTGATTTCCTGAATATGGTCTGCAACCTTTTTGGCAAGCAAAAGCCCGCCGTCCCCCGGTTTTGCGCCTTGACCTATTTTAATAAGCACACCTGCGGGGTCTTCCGTCATATAAGGCATTGAATTGATAATTCTGTTCCAGCCGAAATGTCCTGAAGCTATCTGAATTATCATATATTTAATATATTTTGACCTTAAAAGTTTCTCGGGAACTCCGCCTTCCCCCGAACACATTCTTATCGGAATATGGTGAACTTCGTTTAAGTAAGCAACGGCAATCGAGATTGCTTCCCATAGCCTTGGAGATAACGCCCCGATTGACATATCGCCTATTATAATGGGATATATCCACCTTGTTGTCGGGATTTTCTTTTCAAGGGTTAAATTGCCCGAAGCGTCTACCGACAGAGGCAAATTTTCAGGCGGCATAACCCTTCCGAAGGGAGCAAGAAGCTCAAATGTATGTCTCATGGCGTCAAGCGAGGGGTCAGTCATTTGAGAAATTCTTCCCACTTTAATTTTGTCAAGGGTTCTGCCTTCCGTATGAAGATTTGTTCTTCCGCCTCTTTTTGGCGATTCGGCATTATTAGCCCTATATTTAACATTCATTCTGTTTCTGTCATTATAAACGGGTTTAATTGCTTCATTCGGGCAAACTTTTGCGCAAAGTCCGCACCCTACACAGTTTTTAGACTTGGTTACAATCTGTTTAATAACAGGCACGCTTGTTTGCGAAACTTCAGGAGTTGGAACAACTCCGTTTGAAATCACCTTTTTTCTTTTTTGAACGTCAGCTTTTATGACCCCGAAAGTACACGCCGCAACACAGTTTCCGCAAAGCGTACACTTGTTTTGGTCATGTTCAATCTGCCATGTAAGGTCTTGTTTATCAATGCCTGTTATTTCTACTGTTGCCATCTTTGTATCCTTAAATCGTTCCCGACAACCACCATTTCACGTTCGTTGGGGTATATATCGGAATCAGAATTTCTTTTTGGTAAAACCTCGTTTATGCCTGTAACTTCACTTGTTATAACAACCGTTTTGTCATCTCTGCCGACAACAACGGGACGAAGTTTTTTGCTGTCGCAAGTCACAAACAAAGTGCCGTCGGGAGTAACCCCGATTATTGTATTCGGTCCGTTGATTTCAAGGTGAGCAAGAGAAGCCTTAATTCTGAGCAAAACTTCCCTGTCTTCACGCTTTAAAATATCGTCGTATTCTAAGGGTGTAATTACGTGTTTATAATATTTTAAAGGCCATTTCAAAATTTTATTTATATAGTGAAGTGTATATAAGAAACACTGAGAGTCTGATTCAAAACCGATATAACCCTTATGAAGATTTTTTTGGAAGTTTTTATTTTTTTCATAAAAAGTGTTTTCACCGTTTGCTAAAACCGTGTATCCCTGAAGGAAAAACGGGTGTGCCGCATATCTTACAATGTCATAGTTTGTGTTTTGGCGGCATTGAACGGTGATTATCTTTGATACAAAATCATTATTCGGTATATGAAGCCCGAAATAAGTTCCTATGTCTTTCGGGTTGCCGATTTCTTTTAACATCAAAACGTCATGCCAGAAAGAATAAACATATCCTTCATCTTCAACTTCAAGCGCTTTTCTGAGTTTTAACCTTGTGTCAACGAGAAGTTCTTCTTTTTCTTCGTCAGAGGCATATTTATAGAGTTTCGGATAATTAAAAACCTCAAAAACGTAATTTGGCATTGGCGAAATTTGCAAACCGGTTGCATTTTTATTTATATCGGGTGTCCATTGCAAAAGCCTTGTGAAACCTATTGAATGGAGAATATCTTCCGCTATTCTTATTCCCTTATCGGTACATGCCATTGAAAGCAAAGGCAGGTCTTTATAAGGTTCAAAAATTCCTCCCAAATCTTGCATGACAAAAGCGAAACCCGAGTTATCATGCCCCTTTTGCTGGGAACGCATTAGCTCTAAAGTTTTGGAAGGATGAAAGTATTCGCTTGATTTTATAGCCCCAATTCGGCACATATGTTGCTAAGCCTTATATTAATCAGTTGTACGACAATTATAATTTACATTTATGGTAATTCTCTGTCAACAATTTTAGTGTAAAGTTTTTATAAAGATTTATTAAAAAAAGAATTATATTTTTGTGTTAAAATTATAATGCCGTGTTTCTGCGGGGTTTTGCGAACCCTTGACCCGAAGCTTATGCGGGGCATAGAGGCTATTGTGAGGCGAATTAACTTTTGGCTTGAACATTGAAATGTTGTTGATATTTTTTAATTCGAACGGCGATTATGTATTGAACCGTGTCAGGGTGGAAACACAGCAGCACTAAGATGAAGTTAACGGGTGTTTGATTAAAAAAAGGAGATATTTTGATGTTTGAACATTTTGTTAACTTACCGATAGATAGAAAACACGGCTTTTTATAGGTTTTTTGACCCGTTTGTAAACAAATGTAACAAAAAGAAAAAGGTTTGAAATTTTAGTATCTTTATATCCTTTATATATATGTAAGATATAACAAAAGGATTATTAAGATGGCTGTTGCACCGACTGATAGCATTGATAAAAAGCTCGTTAAGCTATATGCTCAAAAAACAACTGTTAATCTTGATTCCAAATCAACTCTTTCCCCTGAAGATTTTTGGAACTCAATGTCTATCATAGCTATGAACAATAAAGCGGTTATGAACTTCAGAACAAGGTAATACAGTCAAATTTATATAAGAACAATGGAATATGGAGTTTGAAATAAAGGTAAGCAAAAAAGCTTACCTTTTAATTTATCTTTTTGTGCAATAACTTTTGAATTTAAAATATTATCCGAAGGGGGGATATTTAAAAAAGCACCTTCGTTTTTAGAATGTTTAAGTTCAAGAAAAGGAATTTAATATTTAAGACTAAAATATGTTTTTTATTTTTAAAAAACAAGACAAGATAACTTTGCTTATAAAGGCGAAAAAAAAGGGAGTTTAATCAAAAACCCCCATTTCCCCATTAAAAAATCTTTTTCAATACTTTGATACCAATATTCTTGCACATAATATAAATTATGCAAGATTTTTTATAAATTTCGTCTTTTTATTTCTTAATAAAAAACCCGCTCCGTAAATCAAGAGCGGGCAAAACCTTGTCAATAAAGGTTTTTAAATTTCTATACAATCATTAAGATAATTTATGACAGACATTTTTTTGTCATATAAATACTTAACAAAATTTAAAAATTCGGGAAATTTGGATGATAAGGTCATTGAAATTTCAAAACCTTCGGAACAAAAAGGCTCGTAATCGTATACGACATAGTTATTATATTTGCTTCTCCATTCCTTTTTATCAACCTTGCAATGATATTCATCAGCCAAAAATTCAAGCCACGGAATTGTTTCTTTCAAAACCCCTTTAAATTCATGGCATGCGTAATTTTCATTTTCTCTGTATCTGTTTTCAACTAGCATATACCACTCCTTCACGAAATACTGTTAAAAACAGTTTAAATAATTTTCGGGCTTATCAAAATACACAAAGCGGCAATTGTTTTTACTGGACAAAAAGATAACAGGAAAATTTTTAAATAAAAAACAAAATTTTTCTTAAAATAGGAAAAAGTTTAAACTTTCTTTTTGAGGGTTTTCCCTGAATAAAATTTATTATATCAACGAGTGTTTTAATTTTTGATATTTTGCCTGAAATCTTACTATATATGGCAAATTTTTCATAAAGTTTAAAGAAATTCACACAAGCTTCCAGTTTTTTTCTTAATTTTGATAAATTTTCTTTAAATAATAAATTTTTCTTCTCAACTTCAACATCAAAGTTTAAAATGGCAAAATTAGCTTTACTCAAAGCTTTTGCGGCAAAAAAAGTAAAAAATACAAAAAATATTGATATTAAAAAATAAACAACTTCCATATAATGTATTATAATTGATTTTATCAAATTTTAATCGTAAATGGGAAGGATTTATGTCGAAATTTAAAAATGCTCTTAAAATTTCAAATATAACATCAAAAACTTTAAATTTTTTGAATTTTGAGGCAACAAGTTTCCCCGGAAAAATTGTTCAGAAATATTATCCTTCCTTTCTTAAAGACTGCAACAATTATATAGACCACCCACGTTTTGCAATAACGGGAACAAACGGAAAAACCACCACATCAACTGTTTTGACCGAAATTTTAACCAAAGGCGGAATGCAAATCATAAATAACAAACTCGGCGCAAATATGCCCAACGGAATTGTAACCGCAATTTCAAAAAGTCTTTATTCAAGGTGGCAAAAAACAGGCGGAATTGAAGGCGCAGGAGTGGTTTTAGAGTGTGATGAAGCATATTTTTCAAGAATTTCAAACAAATTTGTCTTTGATTATATAATTGTGACAAATCTTTTCCGTGACCAGCTGGACAGATATGGCGAAATGGACATTGCAAGGGAAAAAATAATAAAAGGAATTGAATTAAACCCCGATATAAAAATCGTTTTAAACGCTGATGATCCCGCCCTTTGCGAAATTGCACAAAAATTAAATTACAACAGAGATAAATTCATTTATTTCGGAATAACTTCCGTTGATTATACGGGAAATTATGAAAGAAATTCAAAAAGCCCGTCAGAAAGCCTTCATTGCCCCGCTTGCAACGAACAGATTTTATATTCCAAAAGATATTACGCTCAGCTTGGAGATTGGTTTTGCAGGTGCGGCTTTAAAAGACAAACACCGGATGTTACGGCAAGAGTAATTGTCCAGACTGATAAAAACATTCTCGATGTCAGATATAAAGATAAAAGTTATATTTTTCAAACAAATTTAACGGGTTTATATAACGCCTATAACGTTCTTGGCGCAATAACGGGCGCTCTTATTTCAGGAGTTGAGCCCAATTCTATTGAAAGCGCATTAAATGAATATTCACCTGTGTTCGGGCGTCATCAAAAAGTTAAGCTCAATAACGGCGGAAGCTTGACCATTCATCTGATTAAAAACCCCGTGGGCGCAAGCGAAGTTTTAAGGGGGTTAAAAAACCTTAAAAATGCAAGAATGGTTGTTTCCGTTAACGACAATTATGCTGACGGCAGAGATGTTTCATGGCTTTGGGACGCTGATTTTGAGGCGCTGAAAGATTTTCAAAACGTTATTTATACAACGGGAACAAGGTCTTATGACATTGCTTTAAGGCTGAAGCATGCCGGTTTTAACCCTTCTTTGCTTGAAGTTTTTGACAATACTCCGAAAGTTTCTCTTTCCCTTGAAAATGCAATTTTAGAATTAAACGAAAATGAAAATCTGGTTTTGCTTGTAACATATACCGGACTTTTGGAAGTTAATAAAAATTTGCCCAAGTTAATAAAAAAATATGGCGCTTAAATAAAACAAAGAGTTGTATATAAAAAATGTCTGTGTTTAAATGAAATAAGCAAAGATTTTCTTTGACTCTATTTAAGAAGGGGGCTGATTTTTATCAGCGGTCAATCGGCTAAAAATATTGAAATCTCAAGACTTTCGGGCTTTTGCTACGGTGTTAAAAGAGCCGTTGAAACAACAAAAAAATTAAAAAAAGAATATCCCGATAAAAATATTTTTGTTTTGGGCGAATTAATTCACAATTCCTTTGTTATAGAGGAATTAGAAGCTCTTGGCATTAAAACGGTCGATAAGCTCTTTGATCCTGCGCCCGAAAATTCAATTTGCGTAATCAGAAGCCACGGCGCAAGCGTTGATTTAATTGATAAAATTAAAAAAATGGGTTACGAAGTGATAGATATGACATGTCCTGACGTTAAAAAAGTTCAGGATAAGGCCGTTTCTCTTGTAAAAGAAGGATATTTTCTTTTAATTTTGGGAAAACAGGAACATCCCGAAGTTGTTGCAATTCAATCAAATGCCAAAAAATATTCAAAAGAAAGAGTTCTTGTTATCAACAATTTAGACGAACTTATTCAAAACTCTGACTTAATTAAATCTCAAGAAAAAGTCGGGCTTGTAATTCAGACAACTCAAAAGCTGGAATTTTTGAAAGAAACGGTAAATTATCTTCTCTCAATTGTTCCCGATATAAAAATTGCAAATACGATTTGCCGTTCAACATCAATGAGGCAAAACGAAGCAAAAAAAATGGCTGAGATTAAAGATTTAATGGTTGTTGCCGGCTCGAAAAAAAGCGCAAATACAACTCATCTTGCCGAAATTTTATCTAAAATTACAAAAACAATTCACATAGAATCGGCTTTGGAATTAAAAAATTATGAAGAATTAATCAAAAATTCTAAAGAAATCGGAATAACGGCGGGCGCTTCCACCCCCGATTACATAATTAATGAAATAAAAAATTATATAGAAAGGACAAAATAAAAATGGAAACAAAAGAAATGATGTCAGCCGAAGAATTTGAAAAAATGCTTTCTGACAGCTACACCTACAAATTAAACGTTGCAGACGTTGTTAAAGGGGTTGTCGTAAAAAAAGAAAAAGACGGCTACCTTGTTGATATCGGCGCAAAACAAGAGGCTTTTCTTCCGAACAGAGAAGTCACAAACTTTTCGGAACAAAACCCCGATGATATCGTTAAACTCTGGGAAGAAAAAGAGTTTTACGTTATGAAAGACGAAGAAGATGATGAAGTTGCAACATTATCTTTAAGAAAATTGGCTTGCGCACAAAGTTGGGCAAAACTTGCCGAAATTAAAAATAACAACGAAAATGCAATGGCAAAAATTATATCTTCGGTTAAAGGCGGCTTAATCGCTGAAATCGAAGGCTTAAGAGGATTTATCCCCTCAAGCCAATTAAGAACGGGAACACCGGCTGAAAATCAAATCGGTCAGGAAATTGAAATTAAAATTTTAGAAGTTGACCCGAAAAGAAATAAACTCATTCTTTCTCAAAGACAGGTTTATACTCAACAAAGAGAAATGGTTGCGGATGAAGTTATTTCAAGACTTGCCGTTGATCAGGTTGTTGAAGGCGAAATTGTCAGAATTGCTGATTTTGGCGCTTTTGTTGACATTGAAGGCATTGACGGACTTCTTCCGATTTCGGAAATTTCTTGGGAAAGAATTAAACACCCGTCAGACGTTGTTTCTCTCGGTCAAAAAATTGAAGTTAAAATCATTAAAATTGACGAAGAACTCAAAAGAATTTCTTTATCTCTTAAAAGAATGGGCGCAAACCCTTGGGATGAAATTGCGGATAAGTTAAAAGAAGGTGATGTTGTTAAAGGAACAGTTAACAAAATTACTTCTTTCGGCGTATTTATAAATATTTACCCCGGAGTTGAAGCTTTGTTACCTTCAAGTGAAGTATCGGAAGAACATGCAAACTTAAATAACATGTTTACTATCGGTGAAGAAATTGAAGTTGTAATCAAGAAATTTACTCCTCAAGAACACAGAATCGGTCTTGGGCTTAAAGATAAAGAGTAAAAAATTAAGGGCGGGTTTATACTCGCCCGCCTCTTTTAAAAATTAAGCGCAAGTTTTTATATTTTTGGTTTTTATATTTATTGGTTTTATATACGATTTGATAAAAAATGAAAATAGGTGCGATAAATTCGGGCTTTTATACGCCTCACAGACAATCTGTTGTTAGAAATATACCGTTTTTAGGGCTTTCGGATATTGAAAAAGCAAATATAACGGAAAGTAACCCACGCTTGGGAGAACACGAAGCGGCGGAAGTTTCGCCTGCATTTTTTATTGATATAAAAGGGCATGCAAAAGAAATCAGGAAGGCAAGTTTATTAACTTCAAACGGACCCGTTAAAATATACCCCAATCAAGACGGCTCTTATACGTTAAACAGCGAAACCGAAACCAGAGCATATTACGGAAAGGCAGCTTATGACTTTTTAAGTTCACATGAAGAATTTGAAAATGAAACTCAAATAGTTTTTCCAAACGGCTCAAGCGGGGTGGTTTATAAAGACGGAAAAGAAATTCCCGTCAGCGAAAATTATGCACTTTTAATCACTAAAGGAACGAAATTAAGGGTTGTGCCCGACAAAAAATCAAACTCACCATATATTGTAACAACTGAAAAAGATTTTGATTGGTACAAGCGATATGATAAAAATTCAATTAAATATGATGAAGCGCTTTATTACGGCTCACATGCTTATAACGGAGAGTTTTCTCCCAATTTCTTGCTTAGTAACGATTTAAAAGACCATAAACTTTTAGATAAACTCGGAATTGAAATTCCCGATGTCGACACTTGGAACAACCTTCTTTATTTGCTCGATGAAAAAAAAGACCTTCTGGATGAAGACAAAAGAAACGAAGTTATTTTTGTTAAGGGAATTTTTGATAAGCTCTGGAAGAAAAACATGTTGGAAAAAACATACGGCGGTCATATAAGGTTTAAATTCTGTTCAAATGACGGTTTTAAATCGGAAGAATTGAAGTGTGCAGGTCTTAATAAGGATGAAATTGACAAAATAATGCCGATTGCTTCTCAAGCAAGAAACGTAAGAATTCACACAAAACCCGCCATTAAAAGTGAAGTTTCTTTATACGGAAAAGAGCTTGTAGACAAAATGAAAAAAGAGGGGATAATTTACAACAATAAAAAATATTCAGATAAAATTTTTTGGAAGAAAAATTACGGAAACGAATGGGAACTTCAAACCTCTCTTAGAGAAAAAGGGTTTAGTAAAGATGAAATCGACAAAGTAATTGAAGGTTGGAAAAAAGAAAATTTTGCAATGTTTGACCTTTCAGGATTGAAATATTTGGATGATGATATCTCGATTTATTCACTGAACGATAAAATTAACAACTGGACTCAATTAAAAACAAATTGGGTGACAGATTCAATTTGTGCTTCTTCTTCCCAAGGAAAACCCCCGATGACGGGCACTTCTCTTGTTCAATATAACAAAAAAGGGTTTGTTCACATGGCTGAAGTCAGAATTGGGGAAGCGCTTCATAAACACCCGAACAATGAAAATGCCAAACAGTATGAAATTTATCTTATAACTGAAGGCAAGTGTGCGCTTCGTGTTGTAAACAACGAAAAAGAAGCAAAGAGAGAGCTTATGGGCGAAAAAAGAAACGAAGAAGACGATTTAATGATTTTAAAGGCTGGAGATTTGGTTATTTTAGAGCCCGGAATTCATCACTGCGTGCATTCAATTATGGGAAATTACGAACATATTTGCACTCAGGTTCCTTCGGTTTTTCATTACGGGGAAAGCTATAAAATGCATGTTCCCGATAAATCAAAGCCGGAAGATGTTACAAGCGCCGCAAAAGACATGTTAAACAAAGAAGATGAACCTTCTTTATCCGAATAGTTTTAAACTTAAGAAAACTTAATATAAAATTTGTTTCCATGACAACTTTTAAGGTTTGAAATTTTTTCTATATATAGGCTTTTTGGGTTTTATCATGGAAATTAACGAAAACAACAATATTCTTGCTCGTAAAAGTTTGGGCGCACCCAAGCTGCATGCTTATCGCAAGAATTATACTCCCGTTTTGGAACAAGATGAAAATCGTAATTTGATTGTTCCTGAAACAAACAATTATAAAGCCTATTTTGCCCCTAATTTAAGCTTTAATTTCCATGCAAAAGAAATTAAAAACGCATTTTTCATAACTGACACCAAAGATAATGAACCCATAACCAAAAACGAGGACGGCTCATATACCCTGAACGATGAAACCGAAACAAAAGTATATTTCGGCAAGCCCGCCTTAGACCTCATCAATTCTTCAAAGTTTGAAAACGATACCCAGATTATTTTCCCGAAAAAATGTTCGGGAAAGCTCATAAGAAACGGAAAAGAAATTCCCGTTTTGCCTGATTCGGCGGTTCAAATATCATCGGGGGCGGGTGATGATATAACTGTTTTATTGGATAAAAACAGCCATTCTCCCATAGTTTATACATCTAAAAAGAATTATCCGTGGTATGAAAAATATGAAAAAAATTCAGATAACGAGAATATTCATAACAAATTTCTTGAGATGATATATTTTGCATCGTCTGCGTATAATGCAAAATTCACCCCGAACCTTTTAATTTCGGGCAGGCTTAAAAATGAAAAATATCTTAACAGTTTATCAATTTCAAAAAATGATGCCAGAAACAGGCTTGTTGAAATACTTTATGAAAAAAGAGACCTTTTGACCGATGAAGAAAGGAAGGAAGTTGAGCTTGCAAAAGGAATTTCGGATAAATTAAAAGAAACGGGTCTTGCAGAAGAAGACGAAGATAACTATTTAATGTTAAAAAGAAAATTTAACCCGACATTTCAAGAAGAACAGCTTGCCGAAAAAGGGTTTAAAAGAGAAGAAATTGAAAAACTCATGCCGGTTTTAAACGGCGCAAGACAAATCAGGCTTGATTCAACCTATGCAAGAAAAAACCATATGAGGGAATTTGGAAAAGATTTAACCCAAAAAATGAAACAGGCGGGAATTTTTGTTGATAACAAGAAAAAAACCGAATTTGTATATTGGAAAACTTTTTTTGGAAATGAAAATCAATTAAAAGAGGCTCTTTATAACGCCAAAGACAAAAACGGGGAAAAAATAACTTTTTCTGAAAATGAAATAAACAGAATTGTTGAAGGCTGGAAAAAAGAAAACCTGACAGGCTATGATATGACAGGGCTAAAATATCTTGATAATAAAGTTGCCGTATATAACCTTGACGACAAAATTAACGTTTGGAATCAAGAAGAAACCAACTGGGCAACAAATTCCACCGCTATATCATCAACAGACAGAAAAACCCAATCTTTCGGAGTTTCTCTTGTAAGATACGACGCTCCTTTAAAAATTATAAGCATGAATAAACTCAGAATGGGCGAAGCTCTTCACAGACACCCCAACAAAGAAAACATGAAACAAAATGAAGTTTATTTTGTCACAAGCGGAAAAGCTGTTTTAGACGTCAGAAAAGAAGGCAAAATTAAAGAAGTTGTCTTAAATGCGGGAGATTTAGCCGTTATTAAGCCAAATGTCGAACACTGCGTTAATGTTGTGCAGGGTTCTTATGAACATGTTTGTGCTCAAATTCCTTCAGCTTTTCATTACGGTTTCGGAATGAAAGAACTTGTCGAAGACAATGAAGACAGTAAAAGCAAAATTGAAAGAGGCAAAAATGTCATAGAAGCAAGAAACAAGGAACAAAGAGGCGCTAAAATTGCAAGAATATATTCTGTTTTGGAAAGTAAATCTAGCGACCGTTAATTTTAAAATAAACGTCTTTTAAGTGTTTTTTGCTTACATGGGTATAAATTTGGGTTGTGACAACGCTTGTATGCCCCAAAAGCTCTTGCACGCTTCTTAAATCTGCCCCGTTTTCAAGAAGATGAGTTGCGAAAGAATGTCTGATTGTATGCGGAGATATTGTTTTATTTATGGTTTCACCCTGTTTTTTAATAAATTTATAAACCCACTGTCTTGAAATTTTTTCGCATTTTTCATTTATAAAACAAGCCTCTATTTTTGAATTAGAGCCAAATTTCGCCTGAATTAAAAGCTCTCTTTCTTTAATATATTCCAAAAGAGCCGCTTTTGCCTTTTTCCCCATGGGAACAAGCCTTTCTTTAGAGCCTTTTCCTGTGGTTCTTATTAAATCGGTTTTAAAATCAATGTTTTTTATGTTTAAATTACACAACTCGGAAACCCTCAGCCCTGTTGCGTATAAAAGTTCAAAAACCGCTTTTTCTTTTGTTGTAAGTTTGTTTTTAAGAAGTTTTTCCATTTCATCCACACTGACAACTTTTGGCAGTTTTTTCGGAATTTTCGGAGAAGGAATTGCTAAGGCGGGGTTTGAAATTATTTCTCTGTTTGCGCAAGCATATTTAAAAAAACCTTTGATAGAGGCAATTTTTCTTGTTATTGACGAAGGTTTAATTCCGTTATTTGCAAGGTGAATTGTATATTTGCTGAAATGGCTTCTTTTAATTTCTTTTAAATCTTGAATTTCTGAGAAAAAATCAAAAAATTCAACAATATCCCCTTCGTATGCAAGAAGGGTGTTGCGGCTCAAACCTCGCTCAAGTTCAAGGTTTGTTATATATTCACTTATTAGTTGAACAACCATACCTTTATAATAAAAGAATTTTAAAAAATTTAATCTTTTAAAAGAATGATTTTATTTCAAAAAGTTTTCCAAAATTTTAGACCCCAAAGGTGTTAAAATTGACTCGGGGTGAAACTGAACGCCATATGTTTCATAATTTTTGTGTTTAACCGCCATAATTTCGTTATCAAATGTCCATGCTATAACATTTAAACATTTCGGAAGGCTTTTTGACTCGATTGCAAGAGAATGATATCTTGCAACTTCAATTTCAGGCGGCAACCCTTTAAAAATCTTACATTCATTATAAATTTTTATGATTGAAGATTTTCCATGCATAATTTTTTTTGCATAGCCCACAACTCCGGAAAATGCCTCGCCGATTGCCTGATGTCCGAGACAAACCCCTAAAATCGGAACTTTCGGAGCAAAATGCTTTATAACATCAATTGAAACTCCGGCGTCAATCGGGCGTTTCGGACCGGGGGAAATTACGATTTTTGAAGGGTTTAACTTTTCAATTTCATCAAGCGTGAGTTCATCATTTCTGATTACTTTTATATCGGGGTTAATTTCGCCCATCATTTGATATAGGTTATATACAAAACTGTCGTAGTTATCAATTAATAAAATCATAAATCTTCCTCGCTTGAAAATTTAAGGGCGTTCATAACGGCTTTTGCCTTGTTTATGCTTTCTTCATATTCTTTTTCGGGAACACTGTCATAAACAATGCCGCCGCCCGACCTGACAAAAACTTTCCCGTTTTTCTTAAATGCCAATCTTATTCCGATACAAACATCAAGATTTCCTCTAAGGTCAATATAGCCGATTGCGCCGCCATAAATTCCCCTTTTATTGTTTTCAAGTTCGTTTATAATTTCCATTGCACGAATTTTTGGCGCACCTGATAGTGTTCCGGCGGGCAAAACGGCATAAATGGCGTCAAGCGCATTTTTATTATCTAAAATTTCACCCTTTACGGTTGAAGCTATATGCATAACATGAGAAAATTTTTCAACCGTCATATACTTTTCGACTTCCACCGTCCCGAATTTTGAAATTTTCCCTATATCGTTTCTTCCGAGGTCAACAAGCATATTGTGTTCCGCAAGTTCTTTTTCATCTTGAATAAGCTCAATTTCAAGCCTCATATCCTCTTTTTCGTCTTTTCCTCTCGGTCTTGTGCCGGCAAGAGGATAAGTATAAACTTCTTTTCCTTCAAGTTTAACAAGCGTTTCCGGCGAAGCGCCCGCAATTTCAATATCATCTGATGAAAAATAGAACATATAAGGCGAGGGGTTTGTTGTTCTTAAATATCTGTAAGTATCTAAAAGGCTTCCTTCAAAATCTGCCGTTTGTCTGTTTGATAAAACAACCTGAAAAATATCCCCCTCTTTAATATAATTTTTAGCTTTTTCAACCATTTGGCAGAATTCTTGTTTATTAAAAAGAGGTTTAAATTCAGATTTTAATTTTCCCTTAAATTCTTTTTTCGGGTTAGAATTTTTAATCAGGTTTGAAATTTCCCCGAGGGTTAAAATTGCTTCTTCATAATTTTCTTCAAGTCCGTCCGTTTTGATGTTTACGATTAAAATTATTTTTTGGCGAACATTATCAAACGCAATAACTTTATCGAAAAACATTAAATCAAGGTCTTTGAAGTTTTCTTCATCAAGCGCATTTAATTTTAAGTTTGGTTCTGAATATTTTATGAAATCATATGAAAAATATCCGACAAGACCGCCTGAAAATGTTGGAAGATAAGGAAAATTCGGAGATTTATTTTCTTCTATAATTTTTTTAATAAATTCTTCAGGGTTTGCGGTTTCAATGTTTTCGGTTTTTTCTTCCGAAATATATGTTAATTTGCCGTTTATACAGCTGACTTCAACAGTCGGGTTAAACCCGAGAAAAGAATATCTTCCCCATTTTCTTGATTTTTCGGCACTTTCCAATAAAAAACAGTGGTGACCCGTTTCTTTTAAAAGTTTTAAAACCTGAATGGGTGTTTTAACGTCAGAAAAAATTTCTGTTGTGACAGGAATTGATTTATAATCTTTTGCCAGTTTTACAGCTTCTTCAAAGCTTGGTTTTATTTCCATAGATTTCACCGCTTAATAAACAAAATCAATTATACAACAAACTAATCAATTGAAATTACTTCATATTCCATGTTTCCAAGCCCGTGTTCAAAAGCCGCTTCCACGGTTCTTATGCCATGTCTTGAATTCATTCTTTCAATCAGGGCTTTTTTGCCTTCATCATCAGAGTTAATAACAGCGTCATAACAAGCTTTATCAATTGCAACAGGGTCAATTGAGGCAAAAATTCCCAAATCTTTCATCTCGGGCTCAGCGGGGTTTGAATCACAGTCACAGTCAACAGAAAGCCTGTTTGCAACATTAATGTAAGCCATGTTTTCTTTGCCCATGTATTTTATTACGGATTGTGCGGCGTCAGCCATTGATTCTAAGAAATGGTCCTGTTTCGGAAGGTTATCAAAGAGTTTTGCGGCTTCTTTTATAACTCCTGCCGTATGGATGTTTGTTTTTCCCGCAGTTGAGGCTATTCCGATACTTATGTTTTTTAGCGCTCCGCCAAAACCCGCCATTAAATGCCCTTTAAAATGAGATAAAACAAGAAAAGAACCGTAATTTTCAATATGTTTCCCGACAAGATTTTCTTTAAGATGAAACCCGTTTTGAACGGGAATTGAAATTTCTTCGGTTTCATCCATAAGATCACATGGCGCAATCGCTTTAAAACCGTGGTCTTCCATAACTTTAAGGTGAAGCTTCGGATCCATTCTTTTGCCTTCATATGCCGTGCAGCACTCAACAATTGTGCCGTTTACCTTATGAACCAAATCTTTAATTAAAGAGGGTTGAAGAAAATTATGTCCGCCGGGTTCTCCGGTTGAAAGTTTAACGGCAACTTTTTCTTTTAGGTCAACATTTAAAGTTTCATAAATTTTTATTAAGCTTTGAGGTGTAATTTCTCTTGTAAAATAGACTCTTGATTTTTCCATAAAATTTCTCCTGTTTTAATTAAAATATAATACCTTATAAAACCTGTTCTTAGCAAGTTTTAGGTATATGAAAAATTTTTATGATATAATTTTTCGTGCTTTTTGGAATTAACTCTATTGGAATGAAACATTATGAAAATTTTTAGACTTGGGAAAAGAGCTCTTACTTTGACCGGAATTTCTGTTGTTCTTGCATCAGCGAATAATTCTCCGGCGTTCTCATCCGAATTAAACATTTTAACCCCGCAAAATATGAAACCAACTGTGATTAAATCTGCAATTTCAACCGTTGCCTTTAATATTCAAATGGGAAGTTATAAAGGCGGAGAAAATTCTGTTTTTAATAACGGCGGAAACGTAAATGTTAAAGGCACTTTTGATAATAAGGGGCAATTTAAAAATACGGGGAGTTTAACCGTTGGCGGTCAAATAACAAGCTCGGGAACAATCACAAATTCAGGCGATATAACCCTAAATGGCGGCGGAAATATCTCAGGTGAATTCACTCAAACGGGCGGCTCTTTAACCGTTGGCGGGGATAAATCTACCGTTTTAGACGGAAATATTTCAGGCGGAAGCGTTAAAGTCAGTGAAGGGGGCACGCTTGATTTTTCGGGAAAAATTACAGGAGATGACACAAACCTTGAAGTCAGCGGGAATATGGACCTTAAAGATGGAGAAATTGACGGAAAGACGGATGTAAAAGCAAAAGGAAAATTAACCGTTTCGGGCGGAAAATTAACTTTAGACAGTAGTGATAAGATTGAATCGGGCGGAGAAATTGACATAAATGGCGGAGAAATTACCCTTAACGGGTTTAAAACCGAAGAAGGGGGCGGAAGTTTAAAAATTAAGTCGGGTGATTTTACAATCGGCGAAAGTGGCTACACAATGGGAAACGAGGGAGATGAACTCGGAGAAAATTTAAATGTAACCCTAAATGGCGATCTCACCGTTAATAAAGGAAAAGCCACCCTTGATAGCAATGACACTTTAACAAAAGGAAAAGTTTCCGTAAGTGATAAAGGGAAATTAACCCTTGATAATGTTTCAACAAATGATAATGTAAGTCTAAACGCCACGGGCGGGGAACTTACATTAAAAAATGCAACTTTAAATAATAAGTCTGATGATATTCAAGAAGGTGCAAAAGTCACAATTGAAGACGGTTTAACCGTAAAAGAAGGTAAAGCTTCATTTGATTTTAAAAGCGAGGGTGAAGACAAAGACAGTTTAAGCGGAACATTAACCCAAACAGGCGGAGAAATAACCCTTAAAGGACTAACTACGGAAAGCGACAAATCTTTAAACTCAAAGGGCGGTAAATTAACCGTAAACGGGGATGTAACCTTAAATAACGAAGATGATATTATAGATTTTGATACGGAAACTAATATAGAAGGGAATATAACGGTTCAACAGGGAAAATTCAGCCTTGATAATAAAGACAAACTCACAAGCGGAAAAATAACCTTAAACGGAGAAAACGCAACTCTTGGCGTTAACGGAATTGAAACGGGAGATGTTCAATTAAACCTTGAAAAGGGCAATCTTCATATTTATGATGACGGGCTTACTTTATCAAATTCAGGTGATGAAATTAAGAAAGATATTGTAACTCTTGTTGAGGGAAATTTAAATATTGAAAAAGGAAAAGCTTATTTAAATGAAAAAGACACTTGGAAAGAAGGAACCATAGATGTTTCTTCCGAAGGGAGCTTACAATTTGATAATTTCAATGCCACTTCCGCTCAAATACTTAAAACGGAAGATAACGCCAATGTTGAACTTTTGAATTCAAACGTAAGTGTCAGCGATGCCCATAATATAAGCGGCGGAACAATCACTCTGGATGATAATTCAACAATCGCCGTTCAATCGGGGGATTATACTTTAAAAGAGATGAAAACATCAGGCATGGTTAATTCAACAAACGGAGAGTATCAAACCCATAAATCGGGTGATATCACCATTTTAAGCGGAAGTCACACCACTTTAGATAATAATACCGAAACAACTGACGGCAAGGCGGATTTTTCCGTTGATATTTTTGCAAGAGCTAATTATAAACAAAATTCTGACAGCTTTAGCGGGAATAACCTGAAAGTTTCGGAAGATAAAGAAAAAGGAACGATAAATATTTCCGATTGGACGCTTAACGGCAATTTAAGGCGCCACGACGCCCCGATTGACAGATATTACGAATTTCAACTTTTTGACTATGACAAAATTAATGAAAACGTTATCTTTAGCGCTACAGATAAAGAGGTTTTCACCCCGATTGGAAATTACAGACTTTTTGCACAAGGAAACGGAAAATATGTTTTAGCCCTTACAAGCTATAACCCGCAAGTTTTCAGGGCGCAAGTAACCACTTTGGCACAATATAACAACGTCTTATCAAATCAAGACTTAGTTACAAACCATATTATCCTTCATAATGAAAGAAAGCTTGCAGATATGGGGAATAACAGATATGCTGCGGCAACACCCACTCTCGGACCATATTTATACAGTCAGGAAGACGGCGGAGTTTGGATGAAAGGATATGGCGATTTTGAAAAACTCTCAATGGGTCAAGGTTTAGACGTTGATAATATGGCGTATGGCTCAATATTTGGGGCTGATTTTTCGGTTGTTAATCTTAAAAACGGTTGGAAATTCATTCCTACGGCATTTATGGGCTATAATGGCGCACACCAAACATTTAAAGGTGTAACCGCATATCAAAACGGCGGACAGCTTGGCTTTATGGGAACATTTATGAAAAATAACTATATAAGTTCTCACACAGTCTATGGCGGCGGTTATTATAACGAAATGCATGTGGACGGGGTTGAAGACGAAACAGGAAACTGGTTCTGGGGTACAGCTCACAGGTTTGCATATAATTGGAACATAAAACGCAAATTTATTTTGCAGCCAAGCGCTTTTCTTTCATATAACATGTTTGGAAGTCAAAATTTCCACTCTGAATTTGGAGAAATGGGAATGAGATCAGGCATGTTAAACGGAGTTAATATCGCTCCCGCTTTGAATTTGATTTATCTTAAAAACGACTGGAGCTTATATGCGGGCGTTCAATATATGTGGAACATAAACGAACAAGTGTCCGGAAAAGCGGGCAATGTCTACATTCCAAACTTAAATATGCGCCACGGGTATATTCAATATGGTCTTGGAGCTTCCAAAAACATAAAAGAAAACCTTTCGGGATATGCTCAAGTTATGTTTAGAAACGGCGGAAGAACAGGTATAGCTTGTCAGGCAGGTCTTGAATATTTCTTTGATATAAAAAAAATTAAAACTTCATTTGAAAACAAGTTTTTAAGCCGATTAAAAATTACCTCTAAAAAATAATTAAAGCCGCCAAACAAGGCGGCTTTTTAGTGTTTATAATTTTTTTATTATCCCGCATTTTGTACAGGCAAGAATTTTTTTTGTCGAATCAACGGGGGCAAAAATATGGTCGCATTCTTCGTATTCTTCTTGCGAAGCCTTTTTGTTTGGCTTTTTAAAAGATTTTTTTTCTTTTATGAGCTTTGAGATTAATTCAAAAATATACATTTTGTTTACCTTTGATATTTCAATTATAATAAAATCATTATGAAAAGAAAAATCGAAAAATATATATCTTCCACGGTTGAATTTCACGACATTTATAAAGCGGTTGAAATTGCAAATGAGCTTGATTTGGGCTTAGAAATAAGCAGGTTTGGAAAATTAAGAGAGCTTGATGAAAATTTTGATGAAACTCTTACAAGATATGAAGACGCAATTAAAGATTTAAAAAACGGTCTTACCTTGCATGGTTTCTTTTCAAACCTTTGCCCTACCTCAAAAGATAAGGGCATAAAAGATATTTCGGTTAAAAGATATTATCAAAGCTTGGAAATTGCCTCTGTTTTGGGCGCAAAAACGGTTGTTTTTCATACATGTTTTAATAACCTTTTGAAACAACAGGTTTACAGAGAAAACTTTTTCTATGAAAACGTAGAATTTTATAACGAGTTAATTTCTCATTTCAGTAAAAATAATATAGTGGCAACAATTGAAAATGTTCATGAGCCGAATAATGAAATGATAAGAAGCATAATCGCTGCGGTTAATTCTCCTTATTTAAAAGCAACGATTGATATAGGACACTGCAACCTTCATTCAACAGTGCCGATTGAAGATTGGATAAAAGATTACGGCATAATGCTTCACCATATGCACTTTCATAATAATTATAAAGACGAAGACGCCCACCAATCTTTAAAAAAGGGAAGTGTTGATGTTAAAAAAGTTTTAATCACCTTAAAAGAAATGGAACTTTACCCCACAATAACTTTTGAAATTTTTGATAAAGAGGAACTAAAAGAAAGCGTTCAATATTTAAATGAGCTTCAAAAAGAAGTTGGTTACGGGGTTTAAATCTTTTTATTAATTGAAAAAAAGCAATACATAGTGTATGGTTCTTTTATGGAAAATATTCTAGAAGTTAAAAATGTTTGTAAAACTTATATCTCAAAAGAAAACGCATTTTCAAACAAAATTATCGAAACAAATGCGGTAAAAAATGTTAGTTTTAATATTAAAAAAGGGGAAATTAAAGGTCTTGTCGGAGAATCAGGCTGCGGCAAAACAACCGTTTCAAACATGATTTTAAAATTAATTCCGTTAACATCGGGTCAAATTTTATTCAAGGGAAGCGACATTAACGAGTTTGACAAAGAAAAAACAAGGTCTTTCAGAAAGTCTGCCCAGATGATTTTTCAAAACCCTTATTCAAGCCTGAACCCGAAAATGAAAATCAAAGACATTCTTATTGAACCGTTAAAAATTTTTAATTATAAAAAAAATGAAATTAATGAGCTTTTGTATGAAACTATAAATTCCGTTGGGCTAAACAAAAATGATTTAGCAAGATATCCGCACGAATTTTCAGGCGGTCAAAGGCAAAGGGTTGCAATAGCAAGGGCGCTTATTCTCCGCCCCGAGTTTATAATTGCGGATGAACCGGTTTCTGCGCTTGATGTAAGCATTCAAGCTCAAATTATCAATCTTTTGTATGATTTAAAAGAGAAATATAATCTGACTTATCTTTTTATTTCTCACGATTTAAACGTTGTAAGATATTTGTGCGAAAACGTCATTATTATGAACAGGGGCGAGATTGAAGAAGAAGGAAACTGTGAAGAAATTTTTAAAAACCCCAAAAAAGAATATACAAAAACGCTTTTAAGTTCAATTGCAACCTTAGATTAAATATAGTATAATTATTGTAAAAATTTCTTAATATTTCTATATTTAACATTAAGAAATCAGTTAAATTTACCGATAGAAAGTTAAGTAATATTTCTTTGTCGTTTTTTAAAAAAGGTTGTTAAGAGTATGAAGAAAAATAAATGCGTTTTTGCTGCGGCTATATTGTTATGTGCAATCGAGTTGATATGCGTTCAAAATTCCGCCTTTTGCGACCCTGTTAACAGTACAAATGACCGTATTGAAAATCAGGATAACAACACGACTTATGCGGGGGGAATTAACAGAGATTTTGTTGATTTGAGTATATCAGGCGAAAAATCCAGCGGGGCGGCAAATGGCGGTGCGATTTATAATTTCCATTTTTGGGTTGGCGGCCAACCTGAAGCTGTTATCGGAGATATTAACGGCAATTTTATAAAAAACCATGCATACTCAAGCAAAACAGGCACAACAGCAAGAGCGGAAGGCGGCGCCATTTATAACGAAAACGCAACAATAGGAAATATTGCGGGCGATTTTATAGAAAACTATGCAAAATCTGACCATTCAAACGCAACGGGCGGCGCTATATATGAATCCAAGGGCAATATTGGAAATATCATAGGTAATTTTATCGGAAACTGTGTAGAGGGCGGTTCTTCCAGCAGTTCAATAAGCGGGGGCGCAATTTATGCAAGAGATTCCACCATCGGAAATATTGAGGGGAATTTTGAAAACAACTATGGCACAACATCCGGCGGAAGTGTAAGCGGGGGTGCAATAGTTAACAGTTCAAGTAAAATCGGAGATATAACCGGAGATTTTATCGGAAACCATACTTCAGCGGGCAAAACAGCCAAAGGCGGCGCAATTTATATGTATTCAGGCTCATCTGAAAAAGCCACAATCGGAAACATAAAAGGAAATTTTATCGGAAACTATGCAGAATCATCAAGTGATATTTATGATGCCGAAGGCGGGGCAATTTTTAATGACACTCTTGGCGCAAAGGGCTCAATTGCAAGTATAACCGGAGATTTTATCGGAAATCATGCAAGTTCAACCGATGGAGATGCATTAGGGGGAGCAATTTATAATGGCTATAACTCATATTTCGGCGAAAAAAATGAAGACGGAAGCTTAGTTGGCGGGGTTATAAATTCTAATTTTTACGGAAATTACGCCGCTACAAAAAATAAAAAATCTAATAACAAAGCAAAAGGCGGAGCAATTTATACAAAATCAGACTTTAATATAATTGCAGATAACGGAAGCTCTACTTTCAGCGGAAATTACATTATGGAAGGTGAAAACGGCGAAAAAAAATATCAAGCCGTTTGGGTTGAAGGCACCGAGAAACACCCTGCAACTCTAAACCTTATTTCAAAAAATAACGGCACAATAACTTTTGATGATGAAATAAGCGGCACAAATAATTATAAAATTAATATCACAGGCGATATGTCATCTAAAGTTGTTTTAAATAACAGTGTTAAGGGGATACCTGAAATAACGCTAAGCGGCACAAATCTTTATCTTGGAAAAGACAATGTATTAAATAATGACAGCCTTAATCTTAGCGGCGGAATGCTTTCAATGGTTAACGGAAGTGTCGGAGTTTCTTCACTTAAAAGTTTAACATTAACTAAAACGACAAATTTTGTTGCCGATGTTGACCTTCAAAATGAAATAATGGACAGATTTACGGCAGAGACATACAACGGGGACGCAAATTTAAACGTTGTCGGAATGAATTTGTTAAGTGACACTGAAAAAAGTGACGTTGAAATCTTTTTTGCGCAAAAAGGTCTTAAAGATAAAGTTTTGAACGGCATTGAAGGAAAATTAACATCGTCAGGCTTTCAAGGCAAGGCTTTTAGCCCGATATATGAATATGATGTAGGATATAGCAATAAAAATGACGGCGGATATTTCACCTTCCATAAAGAAGGCTTCAACCCCGCAGTTTTAGCAAGTCCGGTTGCAAATCAGGCGGGAAACATGGCAACAATGACGGAAACTTTAAAATTTGCTTTTGAACATGCGGACGGTTTTTCAAAACTTCCTTTACATGTAAAATTAGGAAAAATAAACCAAGACAGATACGCAATTTCGGAAGATAATACCTTGCCTTTTGAAAATTCCGAAAAAGACCATGTTTGGTTTAGACCATATACAAGTTTTGAAAGAATGCAATTTAAAAATAATTCTGATACCGACGCAATTTTATATGGCGCATTAGTCGGCACGGACAGCAACTTTAATAAACTTAAAGGCGGCTTTTATAATGTTCATACGTTTTATATGGGCTATACCGGCGCAAGGCTTGACTATCAAAACGTAGACACAAATATTAACGGCGGAGTTATTGGTTTTACCGAAACTTTTTATAAGAAAAATTTCTTTTCGGCTTTAACATTAAGCCTTGCTTCAAATACGGCTGTGAGCGATACAATGTACGGACGTGAAAATTATACTTCACTTTTATCGGGTCTCGGGTCTAAAACCGGCTATAATTTTGAATTTAAAGACGGCAAATATATAATTCAGCCTCAATGGATAATGAATTATGTCTTTTCAAACACGTTTGATTACAAAAATGCCGCAAACGTTAAAATAAAATCAGACCCGTATAACTCAATTCAATTAAACCCGCAAATAAGGTTTATTGTCAATTTTGAAAACGGTTGGGAACCTTATTTAACTGCGGGGTTTGTTTGGAATGTATTAAATGAAGGAACAATCAGCGCAAATGATATCATTTTGCCTAAAATGTCGATTAAACCTTATGCCCAATACGGTTTAGGCGTTCAAAAAGTTGTTAAAGACAAATTTGCGGGATATTTCCAAGCCCTTGTAAATTCCGGCGGAAGAACGGGCGTTTCGCTTTCTTGCGGAATTCATATTCAGCTTGGAAAAGAAAATAAAAAAGCTAAAGAAAACTTATAAATTTTGTTAATTAATGTAACAAAAAGTTGTTATTTACTAAAGTTTAATTAAAAAAAATACGATACCTCTTTTGTAAGGAAAAAATTAAAGAACTTAAAAAAAGGAGGCTCTTAGTATGAGCGAAGTGAAATTTAACAGCTTTGGCATTAACAACAATTATGGCGCCATTAACAAAAAGGAAGATTTAAAGAAAGAACCCGAAAAAAAGGATGAAGGACAACCGGCTGTAGTACAACAAAAAAATGTTGACGCAAACAAAGTATTGGACGCATTGAACCTTATCGGAGCACAAAACTTTGCACAAGTTTCCACAACAAAAATTGACCCTGCAAGATTTCTCTCGGATGAAAGAATTGCTTCAATTGAAGATTCAATGAAGCTTTTTGAAAAAGGAGTTGAAAAATATGCAGGCGCAATTAAAGAAGAATTTGGCTCCAATTTAAGTGAAGAAACTGTTTATGCTCTTGCCGCAGAAACATTCGGCAGGGAAGCATAAAAAAAGACAAATTTCTCTCTCCTCCTTATCTCTATAGTTCTTTAAAATTTTTACCCTTGGTTTTTGCCAAGGGTTTTTTTTAATTTAAAAATTTTAAGATTTCATCAATTTCAACAATGGTTGCGCCCAAGATATCTTTTTGGGTTTTTGTATATAAGATATAGGGGTTGTTTAATTTGTTTTCAATGTCTGTTTTCAAGATTTTAAGGCGGTTTTGAACAATAAAATTAAATTTTTCTTTTTGTTCGCTGTCCAAAACGTCTGAAATTGAAATACAAACTTTTGCGTTATTTAGCATATATGCCTGATTTTTAAAATCAAAAAGGGAAACTGTTTCTTTTAAATATTTCAGTCCGAACGGGGTTATTTTATATGTTTTTGAAAGCTTTCCCCCTTCTGACATAAAAGATGTAAATTCAACACAGCCCAAATTTTCAAGCCTTTTTAAAGCGGGGTTTATTGCGCCTAAGGAAGGGCATGAAAAAATGAAAAACATTTCTTCAATAAGTTTTTGAATTTTATAAATTGTGCAGTCATATTTGTTTAAAATATACAAAATTAATAATTCAAGCATACAAACCTTCCTTTTTTATTCTATAATTAACTAAGCTAAAATGGCAAGGAATTTATATGTCGAATAGTATTATCAAAACGGAAGATATAAAAAATATAGTTTCTGAAACAAATCTGAAACATGTTGCAATTATAATGGACGGAAACAGGCGCTATGCCAAACAAAAAGGGCTTCCAAGCGCATTCGGACACAAAATGGGAGTTGAAAGCCTAAAGAAAATTGTTAAAATTTCAGACGAGTTTAATATAAAATATCTTACCGTTTACGCCTTTTCAACAGAAAACTGGAAAAGAAAAAAAGAAGAAGTAGATTTTTTGATGAACCTTCTTGGCACAACTCTCGAAAAAGAATTGAAAGAGCTTCATTCCAATAACGTTAAAATAAGCTTTATAGGCAACCTTGAAGCACTAAATTCAAACCTTCAAAAAATTTTAAATAACGCAAAAGAAACAACTAAAAACAACAAAGGCGTTAACCTTCAAATTGCTATTAACTATGGTGCAAGAGATGAAATTATTCATGCCGTTAACGAAATTTTAAAAACAGACATAAAAAAAACAGACGAACAGACATTTGAAAAATTTTTATACACAAAAAACATCCCCGACCCTGATTTATTAATAAGAACGGGCGGGGAACTTCGTGTAAGCAATTATCTTTTGTGGCAGATTGCATATTCTGAAATTTACGTAACCGAAAAATTTTGGCCCGAATTTGATGAAAAAGCTTTTATAGAGGCTATTTTGGCATTTAAAGAAAGACAGAGAAGATATGGAAAATAAAATTCAAATTGTGGTTGGAACTTCAAACCCTCACAAGGTTGAAGAATTTAATGAAATTGCGCAAAATTCTAATATCGAATTTATTCCTCTTGATTGTAAAAATTTTGAACCCGATGAAAACGGAAAAACATTTGAAGAAAATGCCGAAATTAAAGCAAAAGAAGCTTGCAGGGTTTCAAATTTCGGAAAATATTTTCTTGCGGACGATTCGGGTCTTTGTGTTGATTTTTTAAACGGCGCCCCCGGAATTCATTCCGCAAGATATGAAAAAACGCCTGAGAGAAGAATAAATAAACTGTTGTCGGAAATGAAAAATTCGGATAAAAGAAGCGCACACTTTGTTTGCGCCCTTTGCCTTGTTGATGAAAACGGAAAAGTTCTCCATATTGAAAAAGGGAAAGTTTACGGAGAAATTATTGAAGAAACAAGGGGCAATGGCGGCTTTGGATATGACCCGATTTTTTTAATTAAAAATTTAAATAAAACAATGGCGGAACTTACCCGACATGAGAAAAATACTTTATCTCATAGAGGACAGGCGCTTAAACATATGATAGAATGGATGAGTAACTCATTAAATTAAGGTTAATCATGGAAAACGACAATCAAAATAAACATCAAAGATGGTATGATAAAGACCCTGTTTTAAAAGAAGCGCTTGAGCTTTTAAGAATGTCTGCACCGGATGACAGAAAAGAAGCACAGGAGTATCTTTTAAAACTTCAGGAAGATACGGCAGCTGAAGTTATTGAAAGAATTTATGATATCGTAACTCAATATTCGGGCGTTGGAAGCCGCTGGTATGATAATGACCCCGTAATGCTTCGTGCGCTTGAGCTTTTAAGACATGCTGACCCCAAAACACAAAGGGTTGCCGCCTTGAAAATTCTCCAATCTTTGGAGAGGAAAAAAGACAATGAATGATGTTCAAAACCAAAAAGATTTAAGAAATATAGACATTCAAAAAGTCGGTGTTAAAGACGTTGAAATCCCTCTTATTATACAAAGAAAACCTTCCGACAGCCAAATTGTTTATGCAAAAGCAAAAATGAGCGTTTCGCTTCCCAAAGAATTTAAAGGCACTCATATGTCCCGCTTTATTGAGGTTTTGGAAGAAGAACGTCAAAAGGGGCTTCTTGGGGTTGATATTAAAAATATGCTTGTTAAAATGTGTCAAAAATTAAACTCAAAAAGCGCATATTCAAAGTTTGATTTTAAATATTTTATTGAAAAAAAAGCCCCCGTTAGCAATCTTAAATCTTTAATGTGTTACGATTGCTATTTTGAAGGAATTTATGACAACGGAAATTATAAATTTAATCTCGGAGTAAAAATTCCGGTCACAACTCTTTGCCCCTGTTCAAAAGAAATATCGGAAAAAGGCGCCCACAACCAAAGGGCAAGTGTTAAGGTTAAAGTTTCTTATGATGAAAATGAGCATATATGGCTTGAAGACTTGATTGAAGAAGTTGAAAAATCCGGTTCATCAGAACTTTATTCCCTTTTAAAAAGGGAAGATGAAAAATTTGTAACGGAAAAAGCCTATAATAACCCGAAATTTGTGGAAGATGTTTTGAGGGATATTGTATTAAAACTCGAAAAAAACAAGATTATAAAAGAATTTGAAGTTGAAATTGAGGCAATGGAATCAATACATAACCACAATGCATGGGCATATCAGAAATTTTCAAGAAATTAACACCCGCAAGTTAAACCCGCACAAAGATTAATATTTTGCCCCGTTATTCCTTTTGCTTCGTCGGAAATCAAATATTTAACAAGATTTGAAATCTCAACAGGCTCTACAAACCGTTTTTGCGGAATGATATCAAGGGTTTCTTCTTTTTCTTCTTTATTTAAAGCTTCTTGAGTTAAGGGAGTATCCACCCACCCCGGAGAAATTGAATTTACCGTTATATTATATTGCGCAAGCTCAAGCGCAAGCGCTTTTGAAAAACCGTAAAATGCTGATTTACTTGCGCTATATAGGCTTGCATTTGCTTCGCCCAAAACACCCGAGATTGATGAAATGTTAATAATTCTTCCGAATTTATTCTTCTTCATGTCACTTACAAAAAGGCTTGTAAGGTAATAGTGGGATAAAAAATTTAAATTAAAAATTCTTTTAATATCTTCTTCTTTCATTAAATCAATAGGAGAATAAAGATATTCGCCGGCATTATTTATTAAAATATCTATACTTCCATAAGAAGATTTTATACTATTGTAAAGAATTTTTACGTTTTCTATATCTGACAAATCGGCGCTAAAATAGCCCGATTGATTATTAATCTTTCTTCTCGCCGTTTTTATAACCTGAAAACCACTATTTGCAAGAGTTTCGGCTATATTTTTTCCAATTCCCGAGCTTGCGCCCGTAATCAAAACTTTTTTCATAAAAACCCCAAAAATCCTTTGATATTAAGCATTATAACCCAAAAAAAAATTTAGTTAATTTTTGGCTTATAATCGGCTGAATTATACTTATATCAGAGCAAAAATAGTCCTTTTTACCGTTTTTTTCCAAAAACTACTTGCAAAAAAGCTGAAAATTCAATATAATCAGACAATATTGTAGAAAGGGGTTCGATCATGAACAAAGAAGAATTAGTACAAGAAGTTGCAAAAAAAGCAAAAGTTACACAAAAAGAAGCAGTAGAAGTTTTGAACGGCTTCATCGAAACAGTTCAAAAATCAGTTTCTAAAGGACAAAAAGTTACATTAGTTGGTTTTGGTACTTTTGAAGCTAGAAAACGTGCAGCAAGAACAGGCCGCAACCCTCAAACAGGTAAAGAAATTAAAATTGCAGCTAAAACAGTTCCTGCATTCTCAGCCGGTAAAAAATTCAAAGAACTTGTTAACAAAAAATAAGTTTTTTAATAATTTAAAAAAGCGCCTTTTCGTATTGAACGAGGGCGCTTTTTATTGCTGTTTATTTAAAAATTTCCCCCACTTTTTAAAAAATGGGGGAAAAAGTAAAAATTAGATAGAATTTAAATAGATTTCTTCTACCGCCTCTCTTGTTGCCTCTGTAGGCGCTATTGCAAGCAAACCTGACAGGGAAGGCGTATTAAAAGCTAGATTGGTTAATTTTTCAATATCATAATTTGAAAAGCCTACATCTCTTAATCTTTCCGGAACTCCGACGGAATTTAACCATTCATAAACACCTTCCGAAGCTTTTGTTGCTTCATTCGGGTTGCCGTTTAATTTTATTATGGGTTCCAAGATGTCTGATAAAATATAGGGTTTTGAAGGATAAATGTTTTTAATAACCGCAGGAAGCAAAATGGAAAGCCCGAGCCCATGAGGCAAATCGTGTTTAACTGCGCTCAGCGGGTGTTCAAGAGCATGCGTATAGTGCAAAAGCCCGTTATCAAAACAAATTCCCGCAAGCATTGAAGCATACATCAGATAATATCTTGCCTCTTTGTTATCCGGCTCTTTAAGCGCCAAGGGAAGATATTTAACAACAAGCTTAATTGTTTCTTTTGCAAGAGTTACCGTGTATGGAGAAGCCACTTTTGATGTTGCCGCCTCTACAACATGGTTAACTGCGTCAATCGAAACATATTTTGTCTGATTGGGGGATAATTTGCATGTTAAATTCGGATCATCAATTGAATACAGAGGATAAATGCAATCATATGCGATTGCCGGTTTATAATCTTTTGATACAACCGTTGCAACGGCAAATCTGTTTGCTTCCGTACCTGTGCCATGGGTCAAATTAATTGCAACAATCGGAACTGCACTCTTTGGAGTAAACTTAAATTCATAGAGTTCGTCTGCGGTTTTATCGGAATTTTCCAATAAAATTGCAACTGATTTTGCGGTATCTATTGCGCTTCCGCCCCCAATTCCGATAACTGCCTTTGCGCCAAATTCCATGCCAAGGTTTTTTGCCTCGTCAATACTTGTTGTTGTGGGGTTTGGAGTACATTTTGCATAGTTAACATAACCGATATTATGGTTTTTGAGCGCCGCTTCAACATAATCCCAAGCGCCCGTAATTTTATATGAACCTTTTCCCGAAATCACAATGACTTTATCAATTCCTTTACTTTTAAGGGCTAAAGCAATATCGTCTATTTTTTTAATTGCTCCGCAGCCAAAATAAACATGAGATTTGCATAAAATTTCATTGATTTCATTTACATTGATATCAAATTCAAACATGATAAACTCCTTTCTTTTATAGAAAACTATTCTACACATTTTTTCTTAAATTTACAAACAAAAATGAACTAGAGGGAAATTTTTTCTTCCGCAGTAACATTTTCTTTAACGGGCAAAATAAAACTGAATGTTGAACCTTTATTGATTTCAGACTCAACAAAAACTTTACCGTCATGTTGTTTTTCAATCGCAGTTTTAACAAGGTGAAGCCCGAGCCCCGTGCCTTTAATTGTGTGGGTTGTATTTTCCGTTCTGTAAAATCTGTCAAAAACTCTGTCTAAAACATCTTTTTCAATTCCGATTCCTTCGTCTTTAACGGAAACTTTCATAAATTCGTTATCGCTTGTAAGACCGACTGTAATTTCAATTTTTGATTTTTCGGGGGAATATTTAATTGCATTTACAACAAGGTTGTTTATTACTCTTTCGATTGCTTCTTCGTTATATGGAATTAAAGGAAGGTTTTCTTGTTTAATTAAGAAAATTTCCATATTTTTTTCATCGGCTAAAACCTTTAGCCCGACAAGGGTTCTTTCAATTGTTCCCGATATATCAAGCATCTGTTTTTCAATTTTTGTATCAGCCTCAAGTTTTGAAAAGTCAAGAATGTCGTTCACCATATTGTTTAAATGAATAATTTCATTATTGATGATTTCAATAAATTCTTTTTGTTCTTCAAATTTAAAACTTTCCCCATAGTTATAAAGGGTGTCTATATAGCTTCTTAAAATAGTAACGGGGGTTCTTAACTCATGGGAAACATTTGATATAAAATCGTTTTTTAATTTATCAACCTCGGCTTCTTTTGTAATATCAATTAAAATTATGATATATCCGAGATAATCGTGAACATTTGAATACATTGAAGAAACGATTGCTTTTATAACTTTTTTATCTGCCGTAATTGAAAAAGAATAGGGTTTGTTTTCAACTTCTTCCAAGGGAGACTGTTTAAATTTTTCAATTCCCGATTTAAAACATCTTGAGCCTTTATTATCAATAAAATCTAAAATGGAAGTGTTTAAAATTTCTTTATTTATAAGCTTTTGAGCGGAAGGGTTTATGAGAACAACCTTATCTTCACTGTCACAAACTATAACCCCGTTTGCAATTCCCATAAGAACAGATTCAAATTTGTTTCTCTCTAAGGTCAATTGGTCAATATTTTGTTCTTCATATAAATGAAGCCTTTGGCTCATATCGTTAAAAGCGGTGAAAAGCTCTTTTAATTCACCTGAGGCAAGCTTGTGTTCCAAAATTGTGCCAAATTTGCCCGAAGATATTTCTTTTACGCCCTGACTTAAAATTCCAAGCTCACGCCTGATTAAAACAGTATTTACAAGCACAACAACAGTATAAATAAGCCACATAAGAGCAAAAACAACCAGCATGGAATTTTTTGTGGTGTTTGAAATTGATTTTGCAAGGTTTGCATTCAACCCGATATCGACATAGCCTGTAATTTTGCCCGTTTCATCCAAAACGGGGGTGGTGAGGTTTGTTTTAGTATCGTTTTTCCTCTCTTTATAGTCTTGTTCGCTTGAATAGATAATGTCACCGTTTTGGTTTTTATATGCAATGAAAGAAATGTCGGGATTGCCCTCTAATACAAGTTTTGTATGGTATTTATAAATGTTTTTTTTGTCTTTTTCTTTTGCTTTTTTTGTTAATTCAAAACTCTGAATGGCAATCGTGCGCCCCAAAATTTGACCTGAATTGGCATAATTTTCATAGAGTTCTTCTCTTATTTTTCCGATAGCAAAATAAGAAACCGTCATAATAATGGCAGTTGAAATCAAAAGACCAAAAATAATTAATTTGTCTTGAGAAGAAAGATTGAACTTAAACTTTGTCATCACCTTCAACATTATACACTCAATTCATCCAATATTCCAACAAGAGCAATTTTTACATGATAATAGCTTAAGCCCCCTTGCATATAAATGGCATAAGGCGGTCTTATCGGTCCGTCGGCTGAAAGTTCAATGGTTGAACCTTCAATAAAGCTTCCGCCCGCCATAATGAGTTTGCAATCATATCCGGGGACAACATCCGGAACAGGCGTTAAATAGCTTTCAACAGGAGAATATTTTTGAAGAGCCTTGCAAAATTTTTCTTGTTCAAGACCCGAATTGAATTTTATTGTTTGAATTAAATCAACCCTTTTTTCGCTTGATTTCGGGTGGGTTATAAAGCCTTGATTTTCAAAGACTTTTGCCGCTAAAACCGCACCTTTCAGAGCATTTGCAACAATCGAAGGCGCCATAAAAAAGCCTTGAAGAATAACTCTTGTCGTGTTAAACATTGCCCCGCCTTCACGCCCTATTCCTGGGGCTGTCAAGCTTCTTGCGCAAAGTTCGACGAGGCGTTTTTTACCGGCTATATATCCGCCGGCTTCAACAATGCCGCCGCCGGGGTTTTTAATAAGACTTCCCGCCATAATATCTGCGCCGACATCAACAGGCTCTATAATATCGGTAAATTCGCCATAACAGTTGTCAACAAAACAGATAGTTTCAGGGTTTTTGTCTTTCACAATTTTTATAATTTTTTCAATATCCTCTAAAGAGAGAGATTTTCTGAGCGAATAGCCTCTTGATTTTTGAATTAAAACCACTTTCGTGTTTTGTTTTATATATTTTGGAATTAAATCAAAATCAACCTCAAATTCGTTTTTTAGAGGCACTTCATCATATTCAACTCCATGCCCGATTAAAGATGAACAATGAAACTCATCATTTTTTCTTTTGCCTATAACTTCTTCCATGGTGTCATAAGGAGCGCCTGCGATTGACAAAAGATGTTCGCCCGAATGTAAAAGCCCGAACAAGACGCAAGACAGGGTGTGAGTTCCGGAAACAAAATGCGGGCGCACAATTGCAGCTTCACAGTTAAAAGCGTCAGCAAAAACATTGTCTAAAGCTTCCCTGCCAAGGTCATCATGCCCGTATCCGGTTACCGTATAAAAATGTTCCTCGCCGATTTTATTTTTATAAAAGGCGTCTAAAACTTTTTTCTGGTTAAATTCAGCTATTTCATCAATTTTTTTAAATTCTTCTCTAAGCTCAAACTCAGCTTTATTTACAATTTCTTTTGAATTCATAATAAACCTCAAAACAATTTTATTAAAAAAAGAATTTATCATCAATTGTTTTGAATTTTCTTGCAAAAAAAGAAAATTATTCATAAAATTAAATGGTTTATGGAAAAATTAAAAAATAAAGATACGGTCATTTTTGATTTGGACGGCACCCTTTTAGACACGGTTGACGATCTTTTAGACAGTGTTAACTATGCGCTTTCTTCTTTTGATTATCCGAACAAAACAAAAGAAGAAGTCAGGCTTGCAGTTGGAATGGGGGTGTCTAAACTTATGGCAAGAGTTCTTCCGAACGGGGGAAGCGACGCTAATTTTACGGAAGCCATAAACAAATTTAAAGAATTTTATATAAATATAAAAAAATCTAAAACAAAACCTTATAATGGCGTTATTAAACTTCTTGAAGAACTTAAAAAAAGAAAATATAAAATCGGGGTTGTATCAAACAAATTTGACAGGGCATGTAAAATTCAATGCGATGAATTTTTTGGCAATTTAATTGACTTTGCTCAAGGGGAAGACGAATTTGCGGGAATAATCAGAAAACCTGACCCGAGTGGAGTTTATAAGGTTTTAGAGGTTTTAAATTCCGATATTAAATCTTCATTTTTTATAGGAGATTCCGAGGTTGACATTCAAACCGCACAAAACGCCAAAATGCCTTGCATTAGTGTATTATGGGGGTTTAAATCAAAAGAGTTTTTAATTCAAAACGGCGCAGAAATTTTTGTTTCAGACCCATTGGAAATTTTAGACTTAATCTGATTTTTAATTAATTTGATGTATAATTTTTCTATGGTAATTAAGATTATAAGCGCAACTACAATTGGTCTGGATATACACAAAATTTCGGTCGAGGTGGATGTTACAAATTCCCTTCCCCAAATTGCCATAGTCGGGCTTGGCGATACCGCCGTAATTGAAGCAAAAGAAAGATTAAAGCTTGCAATAAAAAATTCGGGATATTCTTTTCCGACAACAAAAGTTGTAATTAACCTTGCGCCCGCAAACCTTAAAAAAGAAGGCGCAATTTATGATTTAGCCATGGCGGTTGGAATTTTAGCTAAAGAAAACATTATAAAAGAAGTTGATGAAGAAACGGCATTTTTGGGCGAACTTTCTCTGGATGGCTCCATAAGACCCGTTAACGGCGTTTTGCCAATCGTGTCGGGGCTTTTTGAACATAATATAAAAAGGGTGATTGTGCCTTTTGAAAATTTGGCGGAAGCAAGTTTTTCTTCCGAAATCGAAATTTTCGGGGCAAAAAATTTGGTTGAAGTTGTTGAGTTTTTAAACAAAAACGGAGAATTAAAACAGCTTAAACAAAATGCCGATGATTTTTTAGACGTTTCTTATGAAACAACGGTTGATTTTAAGGATATAAAAGGGCAATCTCAGGCAAAAGTTGCCCTTCAAATTGCCGCAGCGGGGGCACACAACGTTTTAATGTCCGGCTCTCCGGGGTCGGGAAAAACAATGCTTGCAAGGGCTTTTCCTTCAATTTTACCCCCTTTGACAAAAAATGAAGCAATTGAACTTACAAAAATTTATTCAATTTCCGGTCTTGTTGATAACAAATTTCCGCTAATTACAAAACGCCCCTTCCGCTCGCCTCACCACAGCGCTTCTGCGGTCGGCATAACAGGCGGCGGTTCAAACCCGAAACCGGGGGAAATTACACTTGCACACAGAGGGGTATTATTTTTGGATGAAATGCCCGAATTTCCAAGAAGCGTTTTAGAGGTTTTAAGACAGCCTTTGGAAGAAAATTTTGTGACCATTTCAAGGGCGCAAAACACAATAAAATATCCCGCCAATTTTATTTTAATCGGGGCAATGAACCCTTGCCCATGCGGGTTTTTGGGAGATAAGAAAAAACAGTGTAAGTGTTCCGAGTTTCAAATTAACCGTTATAAATCAAGACTGTCGGGGCCGCTTTTAGACAGAATAGATATCCAAATCAATGTTCCGAGGCTGACAGATGAAGAATTGATTAATATAAAACCCGATGTTGAAAATTCTTCCGATATAAGAAAAAAGGTTATAAAAGCAAGAAATATTCAACTTGAAAGGTATAAAAACGAAAACATCTATACAAATTCCGAATTAACGCCCAAATTAATCAATAAATATTGCAAAATTGATGAAACATCAAAAGAAATGTTAAAAAACGCAATTAACAGATTTAACCTTTCCGCAAGAAGTTACGACAGAATTTTAAAAATTTCAAGAACGATAGCAGACCTTGATTTGTGCGAAAATATTGAACCGAAGCATATTGCTTCCGCTCTTTCGTTCAGGGGGTTAATTTAAAATTGTTCTTAATTTATGCCCGATTGGAGAAAATTTTTAAAAAATAAATGGAATATAATCTTTGACACAACAAATTGATAGGAGAGATTTTTTATGAAAAATAAACTTATTATTCTTCTTGTTTTATTCATTCCGTTAGCAATTTTTATTTCAATGGAACTTTTTGTTAAAAGCTCTGAAACAACCGCCGCATTTTCTCAAGAAGGGTTTCAAAAACCAAGATTGATTAAGTTTTATTCTCCGATGTGTTCCGAATGTAAAAAAGTCGGGGAAAATATTGAAAATGTCATAAAAGATTACGGCGACACAATTGTTTTAGAAGAAATAAACACAAATCAAAAAGACAGAAAAACAAAATCTATGATTTCAAATTATAAGGTTACTGTTGTTCCAACCCTTATTTTTGTTGACAAAACAGGCAATGTCACACAGAAAAACGAAGGTATGATTGAAGAAATTGAAATTAAAAATTATTTGGAAGAAATTAAATGATAAATGAAATCATACAAAATTTTTCAACTCAAATTCAATCGGGTCAAGGCTCTTTGATTTTGGTTTTCGGCTCTTTTTTGGGCGGCGTTATTGCTTCCCTGAGCCCATGCACCCTCGGCATTTTGCCCATTATAATCGGATATGTCGGCGGATATGACAAAGACAAAAGCCCGATAAAAACATTAATTAGGCTTTTATCTTTTGTAATCGGACTGAGCACAATTTTAACGGTAATCGGAATTGTTTGCGCCCTGACGGGGCGGGTTTTTATTGCCGTTGGCGGACAATATTTTATTCTTATAATGGCATCTTTGATTATGATTTTTGGGCTTAATTTGCTTGGGGTTGTTGAAATTCCGGTTCCGAATATTGTTAAAAAAATGCCAAAATCAGATAACGGAAGCCTTTTTGTTTATCCCTTTATTGTGGGTGTTTTATTTGCGCTTGCGGCAACTCCTTGTTCTACGCCGATTTTAGCTTCAATCATGAGTTTTGCAAGCTTGTCAAAAAATGTTTTATATGCTTCTTTATTTCTTTTTGCCTTTTCTCTCGGACAGGGCTTGATTATAATTCTGGCGGGAATTTTCACTTCATTGATTAAAAAAATGCGTTTTATGGGCGAAAAAAGCGAAATTCTGATGAAAATTTGCGGAGTTTTACTTATATTAGCTTCTTTGTATATCTTTTATAACGTTTTTTCTCAATTTTTAAAATAGCTTAATATATTTTAATATTTTCTATTTTTGAGGCACTTTTTTCTTTTCGATTTTTTTTACATGAGTAAGAAGGAAGGAAATTAAATATGGGTCTTAGAATAGAAAAAACGGATTCTATGCCTGTTGCTGCAGCTAAAGGAGCAGTGGCTGGAGCCACAGTCGGGCTTGGAGTTAGCATAGGGTCAAAAATTGCTCCGTATGCAAAAGATGCATTTGTAAACTCAAAAAACAGCCAACAAAAACTTGTTAAATCATGGTTAGAAAGCGAAAAAAGAGGAAGAAAAACCTTCCAAACCGCTGAAAATTGGGCTAAGGGAAAATGGGAAGCATTTTTAAAAAATGCAAAAAATTTAACCGGCGCTGATCAAAAAGTTTATGCAAAACAATTGATGAAAGAACACAAAGTTGTTAAATTGAACGAAAATATCGGTTCGCTTAAAGAATTTAAAATGTCAAAAGGATTGGCAGTAAAATCTTCTGTTAAGGGCGTAAAGGATAAAATAGTTTCAACATTAAAAGAATTGAAAAACAGCAAAAGTAAAATAGAGTGGATTAAAGAGCACAAAAACCAAATAAAGAGCATTGCAGTGCCCACATTAATTTGTGCCGGCATATTGGCTCTTGTGGGAATTGGCGGAAAAGCTATTTCTGAAGCAGTCAGCTCGAAAAAAGAAGCTGAATAGAAAATTATTATTTTTATAAAAAGCCCCAAAAATGGGGCTTTTTTATTGCCAAAATATTTACTTGACCTTATTTTGTGTAGATGTTATCTTAAAATTGGTTAATTTAAGGGCCTGTAGCTCAGCGGTAGAGCAGGGGACTCATAATCCCTTGGTCGCGGGTTCGAATCCCTCCGGGCCCATTTTTTCTAATTTGGCGAGTTCGACTATTGTGTTGTTAATTGAGTAGTTTGCTTTTTACGGATAGTTTGATTGTAGTTGGAAAGAGTAATTTGATATTTACGGTTAGTTTGATTTTTACGGAAAGTTGGCTTCCTGTTTGGGTTTTAGCTGTCGGAAATAATCAAACTACCCGTTTACAAAACGGTCTTTTTGGACTTTTTTTGGATAAACGGTTAGTATGATCATTACGGAAAGTTGAATTAAAACTATTCCCCTGTCTGCATTTCAGCTGTGTGTTTGGAGTGTACGCTTAGTTTGATTATTTCGGAAAAGACCAATTTGAGAATTTTGTACCTTTACAGGACATAGGATTTCTAAGTTTAAAACGATATTTCGGTTTAATCGCCTGCGTGTCGGCTTTTTTCTATGGGGACAATCTGCGATTAATTATTTTCCCCTGTCCTAAAAGTCCATTTTTGAGCCTACAAGTCAGATTAGTTCCTTTTTATGTTCTAATTTTGTCCACGCAAAAGTTTTTAGCCTGTTCGCCAAATTTTTTCGATTTTATACACTTGAAATAATTATTCGTAGGTTGGACGAAATAAAAAAATAACGAAATTTTTATTAAAAATTTTCAGAGGCAGAAGTTTTTAAAAAGGTAGGAAGTATTAGATTAAATTGTGTAAATGATAGTAAATATTTTAAAATTATTTATAATTTGGATTAACAAATAGTTTAATAAAAAATTTCATTAAAACCAATGTTATGAATACATTACAAAACAATAATGGCAAATTCATAAATTCTATATTTTGAATAAATATATATTTTGGTGTAATTTGATTTAAAACTATAAAATACAAAATCAAAAATACAGAGTAATAAATACTAATTTTATAATATCGCCCCAATCTGTGTAATACAGTTAATGTGCTTGATTCATAGTCCTTATTTTTATAGAGTCCTTTTATATATGTGGAATTATATAATATTGACAGACTAGTGACGATAAAGCCAAATGAGACAGATAAGTATGTAATTGTATTTGTGTAAAATGTATCATTATAATCTAATTTTAAAAAATAGAATAATAATGATGTTGATATAAAAATTATTACTGTTAAGATATTATCAATTTTATGCATTGCTTTCTAATTTCCTAATTAATTCTTCAAATACATCTTTAGGATTAAGTAGTTTTTCTTCATTTTGTGCAAGAATAACAGATATGGTTTTATTAAAAGTGTTTTCATTAAATATTTGTTCAAGTCCATTTTCATCTTTGCCAATACAGGTTAAACAAGAGTTTGGTACTTGAATTTGTTCATTTCTAAATTTTTCAATTGTTCTTTTTATATTTTCTTTAACTGAAACTTTATACTTAGCACTAATAGTAAAACTTTCTGGTTCATCTATTCCAAACAAATCTCTTACACTTTTAAATGAATTTATTTGTGAGCCAAAAATATCTCTATGGGCAGTAAATTTTATTTCATCTAAAGATTTTAAAATATTAACAAATTCATCAATATTTTTATATACGTTTTTTATGATTATTTCTTGAGATAATATATTATCTAAGTATTTACAAATGAAAGATTTCTTTTGTGAATTGTTTAAATATAAAATTCTTGTATTTGTATCATATAAGCAAAATAATTGATTTTTTAATTCTGCTTGATTATTTTTTCTTGGATTAAGAATTTTGGTCTTAGTAGGGATGTCATATATATGATTTGGTCTCGGGTTTGGAGAACCGAAATTATCATATAGAGTAAAATACTTCTCGTTCATTATTTTACAAACAACATTATGAATAGTTTGATTTTCATCCGAAAAATTCTGACTCCATTTGTCATTAATATTAAAATTTTTTAATTCTGCAAAGCTTTCATTTATAAAAAGTTGAAATGTAGAAAAAGTTAGCTCTTTATATCCTTCCATTTTTTCCTTTCCTATTTAGAATTCATTTTATTCAAAATACCATCTTCCAAATCTTGAATATTATATACTGTGTCCAAAACATCAAAAGTTTCTTCTAAGTTATGCCTTGCACTATTCCAACCACAACCATCAGTAAACCAAATAAAGGTTACACCATCTATTGTTGTAACTTCTTGTGCTAGGGTTTTATAACTTCTTGCGGTTTCATTAAGTTTTGAACCCCCACTTGAATAGAAGTTTGTTTCGATTACATAAATTTGATTGTCTGTTTTTATTACAAAATCAAAGCGTTTTTCCATTTTGCCTTGATTGGAAATAGCGGAAAGATTAACATTCCATTTTTCTTCAATTTCGTGGATATACATTTCTTTGAAATAGTTTTGACCTTTAATAAATCCGGCTTTTTGGATGTAATCTTCAACAAGATTTTCCATCAAATGTCCGCCACGATTTTTTCGACCGTTACTATCTAATCCTGTTTCTACACCTGTTGCATAATCTACTAAATTGCTTACAATATGATTTTCCAACAAATCAAACAGTTTAGTCTTTTTCATAAACATTTTATAATCATCTATGCTGTAGTTTTGTTTCCTAAAAGAGAATTTGTATTCTCCATCAGCATCTGTAACAGAAATTTCGTTAGAACGAACAGCCAAGAGCAATGGAATACATTTTAGAGTTTCAGGATATTTTTTGATAATATCTTCAAAATCTTTTTCAATGTTTTTTGAGCCAACTAGCGAATTTAAAATATTTAATTCAACTTTAATATCATCAACATTTTTATTTACTTTTTCAAAATCTACATAGTAGCAATAATCTGCAATACAAGGTCTAAATGTAGATAACCATTCCTTAAAGGCTCTTTTCATGTATATTCTCCTGTATATTTTTATGATAGCATGAGCATGCAATTTATTGTTATTTGTTAAGAAAAGGAATGTATGGTTGTAGCTAATAAAATAGAAAAATTCTTTTCAAACTCTGGTACTAGAAATGAAGTTAGAGAAAGAATTATTGCAGAATTTATTAAAGAAATGCCGGGAACAGGCAATGGTGATAATCAATCCAAATATTTATATTACGTTGAAACATTAAATGACGGCAATAGAATTTATTTAGAAAGACCCGCAAATTTACATAATGGTTTTGATTTTCTTATTAATGTCGAAAATATAAATTTTTCAACAACAAATAGAATAAAGTATAATCCATCGCATGATAATATTTTTAGTGACTTACAAGTTAAAAAAGCTGAATCACCCGAGAAATATGCAAAATTATATAAACTCATTGAAGATGTTTATAATTGCGAAGAAATCCCAGAAATAGATTTAAGTTTTAATACTGGATATCCTGTAGATTTGATACTAAAGGTTGCTAAATGGTTCTTTATTGAACAAGACATACGCTATTGGAATTATTCTGGTCGGGCAATGTTCATGTCTGGGGTACCAAAACCTTAATAATTTCTCACTAAAACTTCTGTAATTTTGCCTCTGCCGTCGGCATTAGCATTGATTTGACGAGAAGCAAAAACTTTTTTAATTTCATAATTTGCATATAATTCATTTACCAATTTAGTATCTGAATTTGAAAGCATAAATTTAACACCAATTGAATCCAATTCATCGCAAACATCACGCAGTTTGAATTGCATATCAATATCAAAACCATCTTTTGTATATGATGTGAAACTTGAAGTCTCGTTCAATGGAACATAAGGCGGATCAAAATAAACAAAATCGCCTTTTTGAACTTTATTTAAAATCTCTGAAAAATCAGCACACTTAATTTCAGTCTTTTTTAGAAGTTCTGAACAATTCAAAAGATTGTTTTCATCAATAATTCGAGGATTCTTGTAATGTCCAAAAGGAACATTGAACTGCCCCTGAGAGTTCACTCTATACATTCCGTTAAAACAGGTTCTATTCAAATAAATAAAGCGACTTGCTCTTTCTATATTTGACAATTCTGCATATTTTTCAGTTCTATCAATATTTCGAATTTCTAAAAAATATTCTTTTGAAACTTCATGCTTACTCAAATCTTCAATAAGTTCATAAACATTATCTCTAACAACTGAGTAAAGATTAATTAATTCCTCGTTCATATCGGAAATATAAGCGTTTTCGGGTTGTAAATCAAAGAATAAAGCCCCTCCACCAATAAAAGGTTCAAAGTAGCGATTATATGATTTTGGCATGTTTTTAATCAATTCAAACATAAGCTGACGTTTGCCACCAACCCATTTAACAATTGGATATGTTTCGTTTTTTAATTGTTCTAAAACTACTGCCATGCTTTATCTTTCTTTGAAAATACTTGCTCAAACCTTTTAACAGAAAGGTTTAAGTATTCTTTCTCTAAGTCTATTCCAATAAATTTCCTGTCTAACTCTAATGCCATTATACCAGTTGTTGAGCTTCCTGTAAATGGATCTAAAATTAAATCACCTTTGTTCGTTGAGGCAAGGATTATGCGTCTTAACAATTCTAAAGGTTTTTGAGTAGGGTGTTTCCCAAATTCTTTTTCAGATGGTTTTGGAGTATCTATTTGCCAAACTGAACGCATTTGTTTATTTGGCTTTTTAAGAATATCCTCTCCCCAATCACCGTTTTTCATTGTTTCATAATTGAACGTATGCTTGCTTTTGGGGTCTTTTCTTGCCCATAATAAAATTTCATGACTTGCCGTAAAATATCTGCAACTCATATTTGGAGAAGCATTTGGTTTAAACCAACAGATGTCATTTAGAATTTTAAAACCTGCTTTTTGCAAAGCAAAACCGCAAGAATAGATTGAATGATACGTTCCTGAAATCCAAATTGTACCGTTAGGTTTTAAAACTCTTTTACAAGCATTAATCCACCTTTGATGAAATTCAAAATCTTCTTCCAGTCCTTTACTTTCATCCCATTTCCCCTTGTTAACGGAAACAACTTTGCCGGATTGACAGGTTATTCCACCATTAGAAAGCATATATGGTGGGTCTGCAAAAATCATATCAACAGATTCAGGTGTTGCCTTATTGAGTATTTCAATGCAATCACCTAAAAAGAGCTTTATGTTGTCTTTTTCATAGTATTTTTTCATAAACTTATATTACATCAAATTATATTTTTTATCATGTCGGGGAAAAGTTGCCAAAATCGAACGAAAAATTAGGGGTTTCAGCGAGGCAATTTTTCAAATTTTTGCCATCAAATCCAAATATAGATTGAAAAATAAAATTAGGGAAATTTCCCCGGCTCAAACCACTTGAAATCTGATTAAAATAGAGTTAATATGAATTTGTGAATGTCGAAAGCCAATATTCACGCATAAATTGAATAATAAAAACCTTGGTTCGTTTCCAGCCTGAGGGAAGTAATACTCAAACTAAGTGATCCAAATAATCAAACTAAGTGTCTTTTGGCAGTTGAATTAAAACTATTCCCCTGCCTGCATTTCAGGCTATGTGTTTGAAGTGTACGCTTAGGCACGATTATTTCGGAAAAGACCGTTTTGAAAAATTTGTACCTTTACAGGACAGAGGATTTGTACGGTTGAAACGATTATTTTTTGCTTGTGTATATTTAAAGTCCGTTTTGGTCGGAAGGGGTAAATATATTGAGAGGGCGAACTTACACGACAATACTAACTCATAGCCGGTCGGAAGTCGGTTGAGTATCGCAATTTCAAAACGGTCGAATTGGACTTTTATTGGTCTTAAGATAACTGTAGTTGTATTGAAAAGAGTAATTTGATATTTACGGTTAGTTTAATTTTTTCGGTGGTGTTGGCTTCCTGTTTGGGTTTGAGCTGCCCTTAAATACGCAAACTACCCGTTTACAAAACGGCCTTTTCGGACTTTTGTTGGTGAAACGTTTAGTTTGCGTATTACGGAAAGTTGGCTCAAAATTATTTTCCCACCTGCA
>CANRGC010000001.1 GCA_947630045.1 Candidatus Gastranaerophilales bacterium | reverse complement strand
AATTCTTCCACTTCGCTCGTCATTCGCTTTACGGAGCTTCGCTCACTTCGTTCGCTTCGTCCGTCAGAATTTCTTCTACCAGATGTAACAAAGAACTTCGCCGCCTATATTTTCTTGTCTTGCGGCTTTATCTGTCATCAAGCCTTTGCTTGTTGATACAACGGCAATTCCCAAGCCCCCGAAAACTCTTGGCATATTCTTTGCTTTTGAATATGTTCTGAGCCCCGGAGTGGAAACTCTTTGCAAGCCCTTGATAACAGGTGAATTTCCGATGTATTTTAACTCAACATTAATTACATCGAAATTTCCTTTTTTTACAATTGCATAATCTGCAACATAACCTTCTTCTTTTAAAAGTTTAACAAGTTGAACTTTTAATTTTGAAGACGGAATTTCAACATTTGCATGTGAAACCATGCAAGCATTTCTGATTCTTGTTAATAAATCAGCAATAGGGTCAGTAACTGTCATTAAAAAATCCTTTCTACTTGCAAGGATAAACCTTGTAGTTTAGTAAATAAAGCTCAAAATCTGAGCATATAAATTCTAAAACAAACAAAAAATAATTGCAAATAAAATGAAACTTGGCTCGGGGGGGGGGGTAATATAATTGCATAGTCTAAGGAGAAAAAGCAAGTGGACAAGAAATTTTACATAATAGGCGCGCATTTTGGTTCAGGCTCAGGCTTAACTTGGGTTATTTTCTATTCCTTGTTTTATATTGTTGCCGGCATAAAAATGGGGCGCATTCCCGTAATTGATCTAACACGCTATAATAACCCTTATTTTAAAGATAACAGAATACATAAAGATAATGTTTTTGAATATTATTTTGAACAACCACTCGGCTATTCGCCAAAAGATATAGACGAAGAACAAGACGCCCTAAATTCAAGTTATACAGACATATTCGAGATTTCATTTCCTGATATAGATGATTTTCCTGTTGAATTAAAAGATTATAAAATGGCTGAAAAACTTGAAAAATACAAAAAAGCCTTCAATAAATACATAAGATTTAATGCCGAAACGAAAAAATATATAGATAAAAAATATGAAGAAATTATTGGCGATGAAAAAGAGGTTTTGGGTGTTTTTGCCCGTGGCACGGACTATACCGAAAGAAGAACAAAAGACCATTGCATCCAACCAAAAATAAGCGTTTTAATTAAAAAAATCAAAAGTGTCTTAAAGGAATTTCCCGAAATAAAGAAAATATATCTTGCAACAGAAGATTTGGATGTATACAAAAAATTTAAAAATGAATTTAAAGACATTCTTCTTGATAATAATCAATATAGAATTTCATATAAAAACAAAGAAAATAAATATAAGCTTTTAAACGAAGTTGCTGCAAAAAGAGAAAATCACAGCTATAATTTGGGGCTTGAATATTTGACATCACTTTATATATTATCAAGATGTAAATATTTTGTCGGCGGGAGAGCTGGCGGCACAATGGCGGCTTATTATATGTCAAGCGGCTATAAATATTATTATTCTTTTAATTTGGGCAGATACGGAAGGGGCAAGGAACGTATATTTTCCACCGTTACCGAAACCTCAAATGGCGTATGCCATAAGGTATACAACCTGTTTGGCTTTAAAATAAAATTTAAAAAACAAATAATGTAAAAATTAAATTTTCAAAAATAAAATTAAAAAAACTCGACGAAAGACAAAAATAATCTTTAAGTCGAGTTTATTATATATAAAAGTTAACTTCTTACCAAGAAGATTTTGTAACGCCCGGCAATAAGCCTCTGTGAGCAAATTCTCTTAAGTGAATTCTGCAAAGACCGAAGTCACGATGAAAGCCGTGTGGTCTTCCGCAAATTGAACAACGGTTGTGAAGTCTTACTTTCGGATATTTTCCGACAGCTGCAAGAGCTTCTCTTTTTTGTTCTTTATCTATCATTGATTTCTTAGCCATTATAAATCATTCTCCTTTAATTAATGTTTTTTAAAAGGCATACCTAAGTGTTTTAACAAAGCTCTTGCCTGTTCGTCATTAGGCGCTGTAGTAATAATTGAAACATTCATACCTTTAACAAGGTCAACTTCTTCAAAATGAATTTCAGGGAACAAGGCTTGTTCTTTTAAGCCGAATGTATAGTTTCCTCTGCCGTCAAAACTCTTTGGAGAAATTCCTCTAAAGTCACGAATTCTCGGAAGAACAACGCAATTGAGTTTTTGAAGGAAATCATACATTTTGTCGCCTCTTAAGGTAACCATTGCACCAACGGGCATTCCCTCTCTTAATTTGTATGAAGCGATTGATTTTTTTGCTTTTGTTGCAAGGGCTTTTTGTCCCGCAATTTTAGTTAATTGATTAACGATAGATTCGGCGATTTTTGAATTGTGAGAAGCTTCGCCAACACCCATGTTAAGCACAATTTTATGCAATTTCGGAATTTGCATATCGTTTGATAAGTTAAATTCCTTTTTCAATTCTTCTCTAACTTCGTTATAGTAACGTTCTTTTAAGTTTGTTGTTTTTGTTGTCATTTTTTTATTCCTTAATTAGCCTTTGAGGCTTTGCCTTAATTTTAACTCTAAAATAAAGCCTGTCAAACCTCAATGCCCGAGTAACACTCGTTTATTATACATCTAAAGTTTCGTTGCATTTTTTGCAAACACGAACTTTTTTATCGTTTCTGATTTCAACTTTAATTCTTGTTGCTTTTTCGCAAGCGGGGCAAACAACCATAACATTTGAAGAATCAATCATTGCTTCAACTTTGTTTAAGCCGCCTTCAATTCCTGCCATAGGGTTTGGCTTTTGCGCTTTGGTTTTTAAGTTAACCCCTTCAACAAGGACTTTACCCTTAGTTGTGTTTACTTTTTTAACATTACCGATTTTGCCTTTGTCTTTTCCTGAAAGAACAACGACCCTGTCACCGGTTTTTGTATGTAATGTTTTCTTTTCTTTTGACATTTTTTTAATTCCTTATTATATAACTTCCGGTGCAAGAGAAACTATCTTCATATAGTTTTTGTCTCTTAATTCTCTTGCAACAGGACCAAATACACGGGTTCCTTTCGGGTTGCCGTCTTTATTGATTATAACTGCCGCATTATCGTCAAATCTGATTACAGAGCCGTCATTTCTCTTGATATCAGCCTTTGTTCTAACAACAACAGCCGTAACAACTTCAGACTTTTTAACCGTCATATTCGGAGTTGCTTGTTTAACGGTTGCAATAATTACATCGCCCACACCTGCATATTTCTTGCAAGATGAACCCATAACACGGATACACAAAAGTTCTTTTGCGCCTGTGTTATCTGCAACTTGTAATCTTGTTTCTTGTTGTATCATTTTGTTTACCTTTATTTTTTTATATAATCTCTAACCCAAAATACAAATTTGAATTATTTCTTAGCTTCAACCACTCTGTCAAGAACCCATCTGACCTGAGATGAAATGGGCTTGTTTTCAATGATTGTAACTACATCGCCTTCCTGACATTTGCTTTCAACGTCACGAGCTTTGTAATTTTTTGTAGAAATCATTCTTTTTTTGTATTTGTCGTGCATTTTGTGTTCGCTCACCTGAACAACGATTGTTTTGTCCATTTTGTTGCTAACAACAACGCCTTGTTTAACTTTTTTGGGCATATCACTTATTCCTTATTCTTAAAAAACCTTATGCTTCGAGCTCTTTTTGTCTCAAAACGGTTTTCATTTGTGCTACTTGTTTCTTTAAAGTTTTGATTTGAGCGGGATTTTCAAGAGGAGTCATTTTGTTGTGTTTAATTCTCAATTGAAAAAGTTCGGCTTTTACGCTCAAAATCGCTTCTTTTAATTCTTCAATAGTTTTGTCTTTAATTTCTTGAAGTTTCATTTTATCACCTATTTTTCTATAATTCTTGTTTTAATCGGTAACTTTTGAGCGGCAAGTTCAAGCGCTTTGATTGCTTCTTCTCTGACACTATAGTCAAGTTCAAAAAGCATTCTGCCGGGTTTAACAACCGCTACCCAATATTCAGGGTTGCCTTTTCCTTTTCCCATACGGGTTTCAGCCGGTTTTTTCGTTATCGGTTTATCAGGAAAAATCTTTATCCAAACATTACCGCCACGTTTAATCTGTCTTGTCATACAACGTCTTGCAGCTTCTATTTGACGTGATGTTATCCAAGCAGGTTCTGTAGTAGCAAGTCCGTATGAACCAAACTCAAGAGAAGTTCCTCTTGTTTCAGACCCTTTCATATTGCCTTTTTGTTTTTTTCTGAATTTTGTCTTTTTAGGCATTAACATTTTTATTTGCTCCTTAATTTAATTAAGTTTTATTGTGCTTCCGCAACTTCTGCGGGAGCTTGTTCGCCACGTTTTCTTTTGGAATTAAAGCGGCCTTGTTTTTCTTGTGTAACTTTTTTTGTTTTTATATTTAAATCAGCTTTTTCGCCGGGCAATAAATCTGATTTAAATACCCAAACTTTAACGCCGATTTTACCCATAACGGTATCAGCTTCAGCAAAGCCGTATTGTACGTCGGCTCTTAATGTTTGAAGAGGAATTCTTCCTTCTTTAGCCCATTCGGAACGAGCAATTTCAGCCCCGCCCAAACGTCCTGAAACCATAACTTTGATACCTTGAACGCCGGCTCTCATTGTTCTTTGCATAGCCTGTTTCATAGCACGTCTGAAAGCGATACGTTTTTCAAGTTGGAGTGCAATGTTTTCAGCAACCAATTGAGCGTCTGCGTCGATTCTTGCAACTTCAACAACATCAATTGAAACGTTATTGTTGCCGATTAACTTTTGAACAGCAACTCTAAGGTCATCAATACCTTGACCGCCACGACCAACTACGATACCGGGTTTTGCGGTAACAACCGTTATGTTTACACTTTGAGCTTTTCTTTGAATGTTAATTCTTGAAACGCCGGCTGTGTAAAGTTTTTTCTTAACAAACTTTCTGATTTTTGCATCTTCTGCAATGTTATCAGCATATTGTTTTCTTTTTGCAAACCATGTTGAAACCCACGGTTCAATTATTCCTATTCTAAATCCGGTTGGATGTGTTTTTTGTCCCACTTGTCTTACTCCTAGTTATTAGTCAACTTGATTGTGATGTGTGATGTTCTTTTTAACCTTTTGTACATTCTGCCTTGCGCTCTGGGTCTTGCTCTTTTATAAGTAACAGACTCGTCGGCAAAAATTTCTGATACTTTTAAATTGTCAGCTCTGCCGTCGAATTTTTCCTGAGCGTTAGCTACAGCAGCCGTAAGGTTTTTTTCAACAATCCTTGCTGCAAAGTAAGGCATAAACTTAAGCATTTTTAAAGCTTCAGATGCCACTTTGCCTCTTATCTCGTTAATGACACGGCGAAGTTTTCTTGCCGGCATTTTGATATTTGTTTGTTTTGCTGTTGCTTGTTGCATTGTTTTATTCCTTTATTATTTTTTCTTTGCGGTTTTGTCTTGTCCAGCATGACCCCTAAAGGTTCTTGTTACCGCAAATTCTCCTAATTTATGACCAACCATTTGTTCTGTAACGTATACAGGAACATGAGATTTGCCGTTGTGAACCGCAATTGTGTGTCCGAGCATATCAGGTATAATCATTGACGCTCTTGACCATGTTTTGATTACATGTTTTTCTTGCGTTTCGTTTAATTTATTTATCTTTTTTATTAAAGAATCGTGAACAAACGGTCCTTTTTTTAATGAACGAGGCATTTATCTATGTTCTCCTATTTTTTTCTTCTTCTAACAATAAGTTTTGAACTTGCTTTCTTTGAGTTTCTTGTCTTGTGTCCAAGAGCAGGTTTACCCCAAGGTGTTTTCGGGTTGCCGCCGGGGCCTGTCTTACCTTCACCACCACCGTGCGGGTGGTCAACAGGGTTCATCGTTACGCCTCTAACAGTAGGTTTAACGCCAAGGTATCTTTTTCTTCCCGCTTTACCCAAGGAAAGGTTTTTATATTCCTGATTTCCAAGAGTGCCGATTGTTGCCAAGCATTCTTTTCTGACCATTCTCATTTCTGTTGAAGGTAACTTAACGGTAACGTAATCACCTTCTTTAGCCATTAATTGAGCGGCGTCTCCTGCCGATCTTACCATTTTGGCGCCACGACCGGGTATTAATTCAATGTTGTGAATCATTGTACCTAATGGAATCATTTCTAAAGGAAGCGCATTACCCGTTTTTACATCAACATCGTGTCCGGAAATAATAGTATCGCCGACATTTAAGCCTTCCGGTGTTAAAATATATCTTTTTTCACCGTCAGCATAAACTACGAGTGAAATTCTAACGTTTCTGTTCGGATCGTATTCTATTGATTTTACAAAACCGACAACGCCGAATTTTTCACGCTTATAGTCAATCATACGATATTTGCGTTTGTGTCCGCCGCCTATGTGTCTTGTGGTAATTCTTCCTGTATTATTTCTTCCGCCTGTTTTTTTGTTGGGTTTAAGAAGTGATTTTTCAGGAGTGCTTGTTGTGATTTCAGAAAAATCAGCTCTTGTCATACCTCTTTGTCCGGGGGAAGTTGGATTTATTTTACGAGTTGCCATTGTCTTATACTCCCGTTAATTCTTGGATAGGTTCACCTTCGATTGTAACGATGGCTTTCTTACCCGATTGAGTTCTGCCGAATTTCATGCCGAGTCTTTTTGAATGAGAGGGCATATATACCGTTCTTACCTTTTTGACTTTGCGGTCAGGGTAAGCAAGTTCAATAGCTTGTGCTATTTCAACTTTGGTAGCGTCTTTAACAACTTCAAAAGTATACTGACCGTCTTGAACAGCCGTCATAGATTTTTCAGTTATCAAAGGTTTTTTAATTACACTGTATAATTTTTCTTTGTTGGTGCTTGTCTTTGCCATTATTTTACCAACCTTTCAGTAATTTCATTAACTGCATTTTCCGTAATCAAAATTGAGTCTGCCTCAACCAAATCTTTTACGTTTAAGTTTGAAGGTAAAAGAAGTTTAACGGAAGCTAAGTTTCTTGCAGAAAGTGCAAGATTTTTGTTTTCTTCAGCTTTGAGGTCTGCAATGATTAAGATTTTTCCCGTTGCTTTAACGTCAGATAAAATTTTAGCCATAGCTTTTGTTTTAACTTCAGATAATTCTGAGAAATCTTTAATAACCGTCATTACTTCAAGTTTAGCTGAAAGAGCAGATTTTAAAGCCAATTTTCTTGCTTTTGACGGAAGGGTGATTTCATAGCTTCTCGGTTTTGGTCCGAATGAAACACCGCCGCCTGCAAATAACGGACTTCTGATTGAACCTGCACGAGCACGTCCTGTGCCTTTTTGTTTCCAAGGTTTTCTTCCGCCGCCTGAAACTTCAGATCTCGTTTTTGAGTTAGCTGAACCTTGGCGGGCATTGTTTAATTGTCTTTTTAATGCAAGGTGCATAACGTTGATGTTGGGTTCAACATTAAACACTTTGTCATCTAAGTTCATTTCGCCAATTTGGCTTCCCTGTATGTTTAATAATGTTTTTTGAGTCATTTTTAATTACCTCTAATTCCATTTTGTTCTTGAAGGTTTAACCGTAACGAGTTTACCTTCAGGACCCGGAACTGAGCCCTTAACTAATAATAAATTTTTGTCGGCATCAACTTTAACAACCGTTAATTTAGAAGTTGTAACCTTTTCATTACCCATGTTGCCTGCCATTCTTTTGCCTTTGACAACACGTCCCGGGGTTGTGCCTGCGCCGATTGAACCGGGTTCTCTATGGTTTTTTGAACCGTGCGCCATAGGTCCTCTTGAGAAGTTATGACGTTTAACCGTGCCTTGAAAACCTTTACCGATTGATTTTCCTGTGACATCAACTTTTGAGTTTTCTGAGATAACCGTTAAATCAATTTTTTGACCTACCGTGTATTCAGAAGGGTTATCAACTCTGAATTCTTGAAGGTGACGGAAATTTTCAAGATTGTTTTTCTTGAAATGTCCGATTTGCGCTTTAGATAAGTGTTTTTCTTTTGCGGAAACAACACCAACCTGAATTGCATTGTACCCGTCCGTTTCAACTGTCTTTACCTGACAAACGGTAGCGGGTTCAACTTTAATAACCGTAACCGGTATGCACAAGCCATTTTCATCGTACACTTGTGTCATTCCGAGTTTTTCTCCAATAACACCTAATGCCATTGTTATTTTTACCTTTCCTTTGTGAGAGCTGCCATTTACTTGGTTTTTCTCGTTTCTAGTACACTTTTGGCTTTGTTTCCATTGAAACTCTGCCTTTTTCAACAGTTCACATTCTTATTTAATTTTCAAAATGCTTCTATTGTAATTAATAAACAAACAAATTTTTAGAGCTTAACTTCAATGTCAACGCCAGCCGGCAAATCCATTCTGGAAAGTTCTTCCGTTGTTTGTTGTGTTGGTTCATAGATATCTATGATTCTTTTGTGTGTTCTCATTTCAAAGTGTTCACGTGATTTTTTATGAACGTGGGGTGATCTTAAAACACAGTATATTCTTCTCTTTGTGGGGAGAGGAATAGGACCTGAAACCGTTGCGTCAGTTCTTTTTGCCGTTTCAACGATTTTAAGAGCTGATGAATCGATTAATTTATGGTCGTATGCTTTAAGACACACTCTGATTCTTGGTCTTTTAGTTGTATTTTCCATTGTTTCAACTTCCGATTTTATGTCTGTTACTGTAAATTTGCGCACAACAATGCGCACAAACGATAACATAATATAAACAAAAATTGCCGTCAACAGTTATTTTTGAAATAACGCCCAAAAGTTGTTACAAAAATTAAAAATTAAATCAAAATTATAATTAAATTGTTTTTGTAAGCAAAGTCTAAGAAGTTGTTCGGAAGTTCATCCATAGTTTTTGCTTTTGCAATTAAAGCTTTTATTTCAGGCGCACAACCTATAATTTCGTTGTGTTTTTTGCCGTTTTTATCAATCAGCGAATTTTGATATTCTAAAATTGCTTCTTTTAATTCTTCTCCGCTAAAAGTTTTTCCGTAAAGTTCAAATTCTTTATTCGGGTTAATTTGGGTAATTGAAGTTTTTGAAGCAATATTTGTTTTATAAAATTTTGCAAATTCTGTATCCGGTATATCTTTTGATATTTTAAGCTTTTCCAAAAGCGCCCTTTTATAATTTTTTCTGTCTTGGTTTTTGTCGCCGAAAATTTGTTCTGTAGCAACATTTTTATCTTTTTTGTTTCCCGAGTGAAGGTCAGAATCTTTTGTGTTAACTATGTCAAGATTTGAATGCGAAAGTAAAAATCCGTATTTTCTGTTCATAAGTGTAGTTTGATATTTCGGCGTTATTAATGATTCCGATAAAACACCTTCATCAGGCGAACCCAAGACGGTTTTCAGGTTTTCATATTCGTCCGTAAAATATGATTGAGGAACCATATGAACAAGGAAATAAAGTTCATTTTTTGTGACATTGGGGCGAAATCCCCGGTTTTTCATGTTTTCATTTTCATTTATATTATTAAAATCTATAACTCTGTATTTTTTTCCTTCATATATAACATCAAACCTTTTATCATCTTTTTTTAAAGTCGGATAATCGGAAAAAACGGCGCAGCCTGTTGAATATAAATAATTCAGATAGTTTTGTATGGAGTTAAGGACTTTTTTATCGGGGTTTATCTTTGTGTTTTTATCCGCCCTTAATAAAATTTTTGCCATTTCAAAATCGTTTGGATATCTAAACTCAAAAGCAATTTTTTGAAGCTCTTTTTCGTTGTTAAAAGGCTTATTCAGCTTTTTATAATTTGCACAAAGGTGGTTAATTCTTGAAAGCGTCTTTTTATTTTTTATAAATTTTCTTGAAATTTCTTTTGAATAAAAGCCCGACAAAAAGTCTTTTTCATCTGAATTCAGCCCTTTTGTTGAAGAAAGCTGGGAAAAAAGGGCAGACATTTTTACGATTGCTCTGTCAGCGGGTTTTAATTTTTCATATTCCCTATCAGACAAAACCGCTTGAAGAATTAAAAGCTGTTTTATATCAAGAGGGTTGCCGTTTTCATCTTTTTTGCCGATTATATTTATAAATTCGGGCGCCCCGTCAATTAAGCGATTAAGCTGTTCATCCAATTCAAGATTGCCTGTTTGAACCTCATTTTCAAGAAAAAATTTATTTATTATATCATCCGGCGTTTCTTCAAACTTATTTTTTCCGTTTAAATTTTGTAAGTTTATAAGCCCGTTATAATCTTTAATTTCACCATTTTCATCTTCAAATAAAACATTTAATTTCTGTGCGGCAGCCTCTTTTATTTTTGGGCTTTTATCTTTAAAAAAATCGTTTAAATCTTTTAAAAATTCTTCCCTTGAATATTTGAGCTTAAGACCGTTTTGCATATTCAAAAAGTCGTCTTTGGAATTTTTTATCACACTGTCAAAAGTTGAAAATCCTTCCGCAGTTTCTTTTTTTGAGTTTAAAACCGTGCGTTTAAAGTTGTTTGTTGAATTTTCGTCTTTTTCTATAACAAAATTTCTGTAAGCAAGATTTGCTTCCAATTTTTTAATAATGGGAAACATTATATCTAAAGCGTTTTTGTCTTTATCGCTTGAAATTCGATAAAACGAGCTAACAATTTCTTTTTTAATTGAATAGTCAACGTCAGAGAAGTTATTTTCTCCCGATAAAATTTTTGCGGCATTTTCGCTCTGTCTTTTTAATTCGTTGTTTCCGCTTCCCGTGATTAAGCTTATTCCTCTGAAAAAGTCGTCTTTTTGCTCAGGTTTTATTGAAGAATTTTTATATATATAATCTGCAAGATCAATCGAATTTGCAACGCTGTTTCCGTCTTGAACAGCCCTTTTTAATTTGTCCGTGTAAAAGTCATCGGTTGTGTTTCCTTTTATGCAACGTTTGAGAGAAAAAACATCTTCCATGGAAAGCTTTCTTTCACCGCCATATAGTCCGCACAATAAATCTGTACTCTTTTTGTCAAACAAAATCGGAAAAAGCGCTTCACACCAGTTTCCTGACTCAAAAAACGGTGCAAGCTCTTTTAATTTTTTCATTCTTCCTTTAATTTCGTTTCCTTTAAAATCAAACACAAAATTTCTGTAAAATTTAATATCCCTTGAAATTGCTTTTTCATCTTCATATAAATCTTTGCAAGTTTGATAGAAAAAATCCGCCTTTTTTGCACCAAGGCTGTTTATAACGTCAATATAATTTTTTGCTCCCGAAGAACCGTAAAAATCGCCCAATCTTTTTTCAAGACAATCAAACTTTTCTTTATCAATTATTCCTTCTTTATTTCTAATCATATTTAACGGAAACCCCTCAGCTGAGACAGGAATAAAAGAATAGCCGTCTTTGCTTTCAAAGACCTTTTTTAAACAAAGTTCATTTTCTTTTGAATAATTTCCCTTCTTATCCCTCAATAAATTTAATGTCCCCGCCATTGAAGGGTAATAATTGTCAATCAATTTAATATTTTCATATTTGGGAATATATTCTCTCAAAGCCCCGAGAAACCTTCCTTCACGGGTTTTATAAAGCGGTTTCAGATAATATTTTTCAATAAAATTAACACATTTTTCTTCAATCTCGCCCGTATTTTTATTTATAAAAATCGGCAAAATATCCGACACTTCTTGTTTCGGATAGTAATTTCCCGCCTTTTTATATTTATTATCCAGTCTTTCTTTCAACTCTTTCAGTTTGGGGTCTGAATTTCCCGTTTTCGGGTTTATAAAATAAGGGCAAGAACCTTTGTATGAATTTTTTTTACCGAAAAAAGAGACATCTTTTAAATATGAAGGAAAATTCGGAAGATAATTTTCCGTTTGTCTAACTTCATAGTTTATAAAAGGCTTATTCTTATTATTTATTCCAAAAGAGGTTTTTGGAAAATTTGTTTGAATGCTTTTAACTCTCATAATGTTTAATATAACAAAAACTGTTTGTTATATTAAAACGATTGGCAAATTATTTTTTTGCGCAAAGTCCAAGAGCTCTTTCGGAACATCTTTTAACTCGTTTTCTTTCGCTATAACCCCTTTAATCTTGGGCGCATAGCCGACAATTTCGTTGTGAAAGTCGCTCATATTAGTTAAAACGTCGTTGTCTTGATATTTTTTGAGCGCAGCTATAAGCTTTTCGCCTTTAATAAGATGTTTCCCGAGTTTATATTCTTTTGAAGGAATAATCTGAGATATTGTTCTTTTGTTTGCGATATTTTCTCTGTAAAAATCGGCAAAATCTTTACTTGTAACCGAATTTTCATCTATTTCCAAATTTTTTAATAGGTTCTCTTTGAAATATCCTCTATTTTCCTTTGAGGCGGAATTAGGATAAGTGTTAAATATTAATTCTATTGCTTGATCGGTTTTCTTTTCCGTGCCCGAACCCTGATTGCTTTTTGATGTATTAATTATATTGGTGTTAATTTGAGATAACAACAGCCCGTATTTTCTGTTGCAATAAGTTCTGTTAGAGTCAAGCGAAATTAAAGATTCCGAAAGAACTCCTTCGTTTGAAGTGTTGGATAACATTTTAACAAGATTCAGACTGTTTTTTATACTTTCATCCGGAACCATATGAACCAAAAATCTCAAATCTTTTTTTCTTTTGCCGAATTCAAAACCGTAATTTTCCATGTCTTCGCTGTTTGAAATTTTATGGAAATTTATAACCTTATAATCAACTCCGTCAAGAGTTTCTTTGCAATTTTGTAATTTTGCTTCCGATAAAGGATAATCTGAAAAAATCGCATTGCCGCTTGAATACATCTCCGTTAATTTTTCTTCAATCGGTTTTAGCTTATATTCATCAAGTGCGTCTTTTAACCTGAGATAAAATGAGTCGCTGACGGACATTAAATCAGATTTTGCCATAATTTTTGCAATTTCAAAATCGTTCGGCCTTCTGAATTTAAAGGCAAACTTTTCCGGCATGCCCGAATTGGAATATTCTTCCAACCAGTGGTGGTTTTTAATAAGGTCATAAATTCTATCTTTTGTTTCGGGGTTTTTATAAAGTTTATTGACTATATTTTTTGCATAAATCGCCGAAGAATTCTGGTGTCCCTTGTCAACAGCATTTTCTTGTTTTGAAATATCGTGGAATATGCAAGCTGTCTTAAGCATTGTTTTGTCAACATTGTTTAATTTTTGATAATCGGGGTTATTAATCGAATTTGCAAGCACAAGAAGCTGATGAATATCAAGAGAATATCCATGAGTTCCATGTTGTTTTTTGCCTATCGTATTAATAAATTCAGGCGCCGCTTTTATAATCGTGTTGATTTCTTTGTCTAAATCTTTGTTTCCGCTTTGAGCTTCGTTTTCAAAAAGAAACTTGTGACAAAGCTCGTAAACTTTGTTTTCAAATTCATCATCACAATCAAGCGAATCAAGGGTTATAATTCCGTTATATCCTGTTATCCTGCCATTTTCGCAAATCGGTTCAATTCCCGTTTTTCGAGATAGAGTTTTAATTTTTTCATCGCTGTTACAAACTTTTGATAAGTCGTTTAAAAACTCATCTCTTGAATAAGATATTTTAATTCCGTCTTTCATTTCTTTTAAAAGCGGAATGGAATTTATCATTGTTTTTTCAAACTGTGTAAAGTTTTCTTTGTCTGTCTTTTTATTTGCGCCAACAGAACTTATAAAATTAACTATATTTTCTTTATCAACCGGCACAAGAATGTTGTCGGGTGAAATGCTGCTTTCAATTGAAGAAGCTATAGATTTAATCAACTCTGCGTCATAAATTCCTTCAGGCTTGCTCAAGGCTAGGTTTAAAGCGTTTAAAAGAGCAAGTTTTGATTTCAGGGAAAGTGAATTTGGAATTTCGCTGTTTTTATCTTTTATTATTTCTTTCAATTGCAACGGGAATACGAGATTTGAAAGATTGCTTTTTGTGTCATAAATTGACGTCATTTGGTTGAAAAGGTTTTCATCAAAATTGTTTTTAAAATTATTATCATCCGTTATACATCTTGAAAAAATATCGGTAAAACAGTCAGGCTGACAATTTTTTGTACAATATTTTAAAAGTTTTTCTTTTGCAAAAGGGTCTATTTTTCCGTTTTCGTCGGAATAGGTTTTTATAAATTCAAAAAGGGGTTTATCTTCATATGCTCCGATTCCTGATATATTATCGGAAACTTGCGCAATCGTATTAATAACTTCATCTGTCTTCGGAAGCTTAAAAAGCTCAGGTGAAAGCCCAAGAGTTTTATTTAAGTAAGGCACGATTTTCTCTAAAAATTCAATATTTTCTTTATTTTCATTTCCGTTTTCATCAAGACAGTAATCTAAATATGTTTCCATGCTGTTTACAGCTTCGCTTTCGCTGCCAAGCATTTCTTGAAGTTTATTTTTAATTTCTTTGGCTTTTTTCTGTCCGAATTCCAAGTTGGCTTTTGCAAAGCCAATTGGCTTGAATGCTCCGTTTTTTCTAAGATGAATCCATTGCTCATAAAGTTTTTTGTCTATAATTCCCTCATTATTTTTAAATAAAGGGAGAGATTCAATATCCCGTTCAAAAATGTCATTATTTTTGCAACAAGCTTTAACAAGTTTAATATTTTTCTTGTTTGGAACGCCCTGAGCATCTTTTGCGGCTTCAAGCATATCTTTTGCCGCAATTGAATCAATAACACAGGGTATTTTCTTGCGTGAATGCCTTGAAGTTGAAGGAGTTCCGTCATATTCAAACATTGCCTTGCGTGGTTCAAAATATATTTCTTTCAAAAGGTCAACCAAATCATTGTCTATTTTTTTGGTTTTTCCGTTTACAAGCAAAGGCAAAAAAGACTTAACTTCGGAAGAAAATCCGCCAAAATCTTTATTATATGTTGAATTCAGTTCTTTTTCCATATTATAAAGCTCTTTATCAAAAGCGTGCGTATATGGGTTTGTGTAAACATATGCCCACCTGATAGATTCTGAAGGGGACATTTCTTTTTCAATTGCAACTTCTTTTGCAAACTCTTTAATCGACTCTGCATTTTCTTCAGTTATAAAATTCCCGAGTTCTTTATCAAAAAATGTCGGGTTTGAAAACAACGGTCTTGTCGTTCCGTCCTCTTTTGAGGAATTTATCATAAATTCCATGATATTCCCCTTTGCAAGACTGTTTTCAAAAACATATTTTTCTATTTCACTTGCATTTAATGTACCGAACAATTTCTCATTCAATAAGATGTCAAAATATTTAAGAGAATTTTTGTCGTCAGCTTCGGCAAATTCCGAAAGTTTTGAAATTATTGAAGGAACCGCCTTTAAAGTTTTTTCATCATAATATTTTGCGCCTTCATCTATCAACCTTTTTGCGCTTGTCGGGCTTATTTTTCCTTCATTTAAAAGGGTTTTTAATTTTGATAAATCTTCAAAAGTAAACCGGCATTTCTCAATAAGCGTTCTTTCAAGTCTGTCTTTTTTAAGCCCTATTGTTTGAGCCAATTCATCATCAATTACGGGTTTATTTTGATTTCCCTTAAAAACAAGACTTTGCCAGTAATTCGGGTTGTTTGGCGCTTTTTTGCATTCTTTTTGTTCGTTTGAAAAAGAAGGTGCAGCCTTTTTTTCAGGCATGTTTTGAGCCCGAAGACTTTCCTGATGTATATTATTAATATTTATGTTTCCGTTAAGTTCCAAAATAATCCCTTTTAACCTTCATTCATTATTTCGACAATTTCTTTAAAAATCTTTACTTATTTGCCTTTTTTGTAACAAAACATAATAAAATAACTTTTTGTCGACAAAATCAGATTTAAATTTTATACTTTAATAGTATAAAGAAATTGATAAGGCTATGGATAAATTAAATTTTTTAACGGCGGGAATTCCCTTGTCGGCAAAAGATTATAAATCAGGGTTTGAAACACTCAATGAAATGGGGCTTGACGGGCTTGAGCTTGAATTTGTTCACGGGGTTAGAATTTCGGATAAATCAAAAGAATTTATCGTAAATAACAAAAATAACCTTATTTTAACGGCTCATGCGCCTTTTTATATTAATTTAAATTCTAAAGAAGAAGAGAAAATTGAGGCGAGTATCCAAAGAATAATTGAGACGGCTAAAGTTGCAAAGTCTTTGGGGGCGTATTCAATCACTTATCATGCTGCGTTTTATATGGATATGGAGCCTGAGTTTGTTTATAAAAAAGTAAAAGAAGGAAATGAAAAAATTTTTTCCGAATTATCAAACACCGATATTTGGGTGCGCCCCGAAACAACGGGCAAAAAGACCCAGTGGGGCGATATTGATGAAATTATAAAACTCTCTAAAGAATTTGAAAAAGTGCTTCCCTGTGTAGATTTTTCTCATATTTATGCAAGAGAAATCGGCGCAAATAATACATATAACGAGTTTGCAAGAATTTTTGAAAAGATAGGAAACGCTCTTGGAGATAACGCCTTAAAAAATTTTCATGCCCATATTGCGGGAATTGAATTTACTAAAAAAGGCGAAAAACAACATTTGAACTTGGATGAAAGCGAATTTAATTATAAGGAATTGCTGAAAGCATTTAAAGATTTTGATATAAAAGGGGTCATTGTTTGCGAAAGCCCGAATATTGAACAAGATTGCAAACTTTTGTCAGATTATTATAAAAGCTTATAATTGCTTTTAACCTTCTTTCATGCTAAAAAGAAGAAAAAGGAGAAATTATGATTCAATTTTTATACGGCATTCAAATTTTATCAGGTTTGTTTTTAATTCTTCTTGTTTTGCTTCACTCTCCGAAAGGGGACGGAATGGGCGGAATGATGGGCTCTGCAAGCCAGCTTTTTGCCTCTCAAAAAACGGCAGAAAAAGGGTTAAACAAAGTTACCTATATAGTCGGCGGAATTTTTATAATTTTAACCATGGTTTTAGGTTTGGGAATTATTAAATAATAAATTTTTTCAAGTTATAAAAGGGGGATGAGATATGAAAAAATTTTTATTACTTTTAGTTTTGGCAGGTCTTTGTGTTCCTGCAATGGCAGAAGTTACCACCACAACGACAAAGGAATTTGTTCCTTTTACGGAAGCAATTGACAGAGCAAAATTGCAACAGGAAGCTGACATAAGAGCGGGAAAACAAACTCTTGAACAACAAAGAGAAGCGGTTCAAACAAAAATTAATGAAAAGAAACAGGCTTATGAAGAACAACAGGCAAAACAAGCTCAAAAAAGAGCCGAAATGAAAAAACAAAATGATGCGAAAAAACAAGAAATTAAAGATGCCGTTGATTCAACGAAACAAAACATTCAAACAATTAAAAGAAATGTTATTGAAACGCCTGAACAAATCAGAAAAAATAACGCTCTCGATTTTACAAATTTGAAAAAATCGGTATCGGAATAGATTATTTTAAGTTTTAAAAAACCCCTTCATATGAAGGGGTTTTTTCTTTGTGTTTATTATTTTTTTTATCTTTCCTCATACATCGCTTTTTGAGCGACTGTTCCATAAGGTATAACCCTTGATTCGGTTACCATAAGGTTAAAAATGTCTGTCAAATAGCCGTCATCAGGTTGTGTCCAAACGTAATTTTTTTCATCGGCGGAATTTGTTCCGTATTTTGAAGGTTTTTTATCTCCGTTAACGTCAACCAAAACTATACATGGTGAACACTTTGTATTGTTCGGGTTTGTTGCAAGCCCGTATGAGCCGCATTTCCATACAGAGCCATTAATGCTACTGGTGTCACAACCATTACCACTGTCGTTAAACTTTGCATCTTTTTCAGATTCGGGCGGATCATAAAAAGTTAATTTTTGATATCCAAATCCTTTGGCTCTGCCGTCATCAATTTCAAAGCGCATACCGTCTGTTGTGTAAAATGCATAATTGGCAATGATTATGTTATCGTCCTTATTTGTTTGGGAAGAGTTATTTATTTTTATAACTGACATATGCCTTGCAAGAAAATCACCCAGCTTATCTTTTGTTGTATACGGGGTGTCTCCGTCAAGCGCCAAATTTGTTGTAATCGCTTGATTTAAAACCGTTACAGCCTTTTTTAAGCCTGTCTTAAATTCCTGTTGCTGAGCGTTGCTTATAACAGACGGAATTGTTAGCGCCGCCACAATACCGATAATTGCAAGCGTTATCAATATTTCAGCCAAAGTAAACCCCTTTTTCATTGTTAACCCTTTCGTTGATTAATTGTTCCACACATTTGTAAATTAAAATTCGTTTAAATTGATAAACGTTTTTCTTATTCAGAATTGTCTATCTTTCCTCATACATCGCTTTTTGAGCGACTGTTCCATAAGGTATAACCCTTGATTCGGTTACCATAAGGTTAAAAATGTCTGTCAAATAGCCGTCATCAGGTTGTGTCCAAACGTAATTTTTTTCATCGGCGGAATTTGTTCCGAGTTTTGAAGGTTTTTTATCTCCGTTAACGTCAACCAAAACTATACATGGTGAACACTTTGTATTGTTCGGGTTTGTCGCAAGTCCGTATGAACCGCATTTCCAAATTCTGCCACTGCTTTCACATTTGTCGGAGTCATTAAACTTTGCATCATTTTCAGTTTCGGGCGGGTCATAGAAGGTGAAATTTGAATATCCTGCCCCCTTTTCTCTGTTGTCGTCAACTTCAAAGCGCATACCGTCAGTTGTGTAAAATGCGTGATTGCTACTATTTATAGGTCCTCCGCCGGTCTCACCTCTTTCGGTACGTCCATTCTCTACTTTTATAACTGACATATGCCTTGCAAGAAAATCACCCAGCTTATCTTTTGTTGTATACGGTGTGTCTCCGTCAAGCGCCAAATTTGTTGTAATCGCTTGATTTAAAACCGTTACAGCCTTTTTTAAGCCTGTCTTAAATTCCTGTTGCTGAGCGTTGCTTATAACAGACGGAATTGTTAGCGCCGCCACAATACCGATAATTGCAAGCGTTATCAGTATTTCAGCTAAAGTAAACCCTTTTTTCATTGCTGAACCTTTCAATGATTATCTAATTCACACATTTATATTCTAATTTAATCATAATTTTCTAATTAATTCAATATAAAAACCCGAGTTTGAAACCAGTGCGGCATTCAAAACTCGGGACCAAATGTGTTTTTGATAAATGGTTTACTTTATGTTTAAAACTTTTTTCGTTTACCTATCTTCATACATCGCCTTTTGAGCGACTGTTCCATACGGGATAACCCTTGATTCGGTTACCATAAGGTTAAAAATGTCTGTCAAATAGCCGTCATCAGGTTGTGTCCAAACGTAACTTTTTTCATCGGCTGCGTTTGTTCCGTATTTTGAAGGTTTTTTATCTCCGTTAACATCAACTAAAACCATGCAAGGCGTACACTTTGTATTGTTCGGGTTTGTTGCGAGCCCGTATGAACCGCATTTTATAACATGATAACTAGTACTGTCTTCACAACCTTCCCTAGTGCTAAACTTTGCGTCTTTTTCAGATTCGGGCGGGTCATAAAACGTGAGATTCTTGTATGTGCCTCTTCCTGATATATTGTCTGGTATTTCAAAGCGCATACCGTCCGTTGTGTAAAATGCATAATTGGCGACGATCCTGTTTTTACCGTCCTTACTTGATGTCTCGGAAGAGTTATTTATTTTTACAACAGACATATGTCTTGAAAGAAAATTAGCCAAAGTGTCTTTTGTTGTATAAGGGGTGTCTCCGTCAAGCGCCAAATTGGTTGAAATCGCTTGATTTAAAACCGTTACAGCCTTTTTTAAACCCGTCTTAAATTCCTGTTGCTGAGCGTTGCTTATAACAGACGGAATTGTAAGCGCCGCCACAATACCGATAATTGCAAGCGTTATCAGTATTTCAGCCAAAGTAAAACCTTTTTTAAACATCTTAATTTCCTTTACTTATTATATTTAATATTAGCATGGCATAGAAAGAAAGTCAATAAAAATTGCTATGACACAGTATTTAATTAAAGAGCAAACAATTGTATTCTTTTTTTATGGGAGAGTTTATGGGCGAATTAAGCAAAAAGATAGGCAAAAGGATAAAAGAGCTTAGAGAGAGCCAAAACATTAAGCAGTTTGAACTTGCTGAAATGCTTGATATGGAGCCTTCAAATCTTACAAGAATTGAAAACGGATATCAGTTTCCAAAAGAAGAAAACATTTCAAAAATTGCTTCAAAATTGAATGTTTTTGAAAAAGAACTTTTTAATTTCGGACATTTTGAACCAAGAGAAGTTTTGATTAAAAAAATTAATCTGGAGCTTTCTAAACTTGATGACAAAAAGATAAAATTTCTATATAAGATAATTTCTTCCCTTAAGGAGCTGGATTAAAATTTTTAAAAATTTCTCCGAGCATATAAATCGAGCCTGAAACAACACAAAGCTCACAGTCATCTTGGTTGATTTCAAAAACGGGGTTTTTTGTTTGAGTAAAATTTGGGCTGAAATCTTTTATTTCTTCATATTTAAGCGCATTTTGCCAATTAAATTCAAAAAAATAAAACTTGGCTTCAATTTCAAAAAGTTTAGATAAAATCTTTTTATATTCTTTATTTTTTAAACAACCGAAAATAAATTTTATCTTTTTATTTTTATGATATTTTTTTATGTAATCAACAAGAACCCTCGCCCCGTCAGGGTTGTGGCAGGCGTCTATGAGAAGTTTTTTATTTTTATAATTAACTTCTTGCATTCTAAATTTCCAATCAACATTTAAAAGGGACTTTTTCAGCGTTTCTTTGTCGGGTTTAAAAAGTTCATTTGCGCAAAGAAGCGCAAGTTTTAAGTTTTCCGCCTGAAAATCTCCTTTTAAATTAAATTGAAATTTTTCATTGTTTATAATGGCAAAACCATTTTCAACTTTAACGTCAAGATTGTCTTGAACAATGATTGAGTTTTTCTCATTTGCACATTTTAAAAGGGTCTTATAGCCCAAATTTTCTTTTAAAAACAAGACTTTGCAGTTTTCTTTAATTATGCCCGCCTTTTCATAGGCAATTTCTTCAATCGTATTTCCGAGGCGTTCTTTGTGGTCATAAGAAATTGAAGTTATTATTGACATTAAGGGTTTTTCAATAACGTTTGTTGCGTCATATCTTCCGCCAAGACCGGTTTCCAAGATTGCAATTTGAACATTTTTTCTTTGAAAATAGATAAAGGCAACAAGAGTTAAAATTTCAAATTCGGTTAAATCTAAGTTATATTTTTTATCTTTTTTAAAAATTTCCTCGCAAATTTCTTGAAATTCATCTTCTTTAATATTTTCTCCGTTAACGGAAAATCTTTCCGTGTATGAAAAAAGGTGAGGGCTTGTATATTTGCCGATAACAAACCTGTTTTCTTCAAGAAGAATTTTTTCTAAAATTGCACAAACGGAACCTTTGCCGTTTGTTCCCGCAACATGAATAAATTCCATGCCCCTTTGGGGGTTATTGAAAATTTCCAGCGCCTTTTTAATTCTTTCCAGACCGAGGTTTATTTTAAATTTGTCAGAACTTTTTAAAATCTTTTCAACTTCGCTTCCCATTTTAATTTTTTCCCGAAACCGAATTTAAAATAAGTTCTAAAATTTTTTGGTTTGAATTTTTATAAACTTCTCCCAAAGCTTCCGCATTTTTCTTAATTTCGCCATATTTTTCTTTGTTTGAAAGAAGGCTTAAAATAATTTCTTTTAATTTGCCGGTTTTTAAATCTTCATCTTCAAGATAAATTGCGGCATTTTTATCAGAAATTGCCCTTGCGTTAACTCTCTGGTGGTCTGCCGCCGCATAAGGGTAAGGAATAAGAATTGACGGGGTTTTTGCCGATAAAATTTCCGAGATACTTATTGAGCCGGCTCTTGAAACGATTAAATCCGAAGCAATAACAGGGGTGGACATATCGTCAAAATAAGGCTTTATTGTTGAGTTTTTTGTCGGGCTGAAGTTTGAAATAATCTCATCATAGTTTTTCTTTCCCGTTTGTAAAATTATTTTTATATCTTCTCTGTTTTCAAATTCTTTAATGACTTCAAGCGCCGCTTCGTTGATTGATTTTGCGCCTTGAGAACCGCCCATAATTAAAATAACAAACTCGTCTTTCAGATTTAGTGCTTCCCTTGCGCTATCTTTTGTTTTTTCAAAAAATATGCGCCTCACGGGGTTTTTATAGTTATATATATTATCCGAGTTTACAAGCTTGTTTGCTTCTTCAAAAGCCAAATTGACGGCTTTTGCGCCTTTTGCAAATTTTCTTGTCACAATTCCGGGGTAACAGTCTGAATCATGCAAAACGTAGGGAATTTTTAAAAATTTTGCCGCAAATAAAACCGGCGCAGAAACGTATCCGCCTGTTCCAAAAACGACATTTGGTTTATATCTTAAAACGTAATAAAAAGATTTTAAGATTGATAAAATTAATAAAAATATCCACTTTATAAATTTTAATGAAACTTTTCTCGGCATTCCAAAAACGCTTGTAGACAAAAAATTAAAGCCGTTATCTTTTGAAATTTGAAATTCAAGATTTTTTTTATTTCCTATGTAATAAATATTTTCATTTTTTACTCCGCAGTCCAAAAGTTCTTTGATTATTGAAACGGCGGGATAAATATGTCCGCCGGTGCCGCCGCCCGTTATAAAAAATTTGCAGTTATATATACTGTTGTTCATTGTATGGTCTTATCCTCTGTACTCTTTTTTTAGAAACGTTTAATAAAACTCCAAGCATGCATAAAGATATAAAAAGGGAACTTCCGCCGTAACTTATAAACGGAAGCGGAATGCCTGTTGCGGGAAGCGCAGAGCTTGCAACGGAGATGTTCATAAGCGCTTGAAAACCGACAGAAAAAGTTATGCCGACGCTGATTAGCTTTCCGAACATATCAGGGCTTCTTGAGGCGATAACAAACCCTCTTTGAACAAACATTGCAAAAAGGCATATTATAAAAAAACATCCCAGAAAGCCGAATTCTTCCGCAATAACGGCAAAAATAAAGTCGGTGTGCCCTTCAGGAAGCCACGAAAGTTTTTGTTTTGAATTGCCGTATCCAACCCCGAAAAACCCGCCCGAGGCAAAAGCGATAAGAGATTGAATTATGTTATAGCCCGCATTTAAAGGGTCTTTGTTGGGGTTGAGCCAAACCAGAATTCTCTGTTTTTGATAATCTCTTATAAAAAGCGAAACCAAAAAGGCGCCTGACACAAACCAGCATAAAATTTGTTTTGCGGAGCCGCCGCCCGACATATAATAAATTGAAAGTGCGGTCATCAAAAGAAGAATTATCATCGACAAATTGGGCTGTTTATAAATAAAAAGCAACATTATAATAAACATAAAGTAATAAGGAAATTTTTTTGAGTCAAAAATTGAAATATTTTTTGAAAACATTGTCGCAAACATCAATATTACTGCGGGTTTTGCAAATTCTGAAGGCTGAAATTGAAGCGGACCGAAAACAAACCACCTTTTAGCTCCGTTAACCGTCAGTCCAAACTGGGTAAACTGAACCAAAGCAAGCATAATGACCACAACAACCGCCAAAGCCATGGAGTGTTTCTTTAATTTTTTATAGTCATATTTTGCAAAAACTGCCGCCCCGAAAACTCCGGCGATAAGCCAAATAAACTGTCTTATTGTAAAATGAAGCGGATTAAGCCCCTCGGCAACCGCTTTTGCGGAGCCTGCGGAAAAAATTGCCATAATGCCGATAACGACGAGAAAAATCGTCACAACAATCAGTGTTCTGTCGGGCGGAGAAATTATATAGCCTTCTTCTTCTCCAATATTATTTGGAATTTGCTTTTTTAAGGACATAATTTCTGAAACACTCTCCTCTTACTTCAAAATTGTCAAACATGTCAAAACTGGCACAGGCGGGTGAAAAAAGAACAACATCGGGGTTTTCTCTTGAGGCTTCTTCAATTGCGTCTTCAAGCGTTTTTTCTTCTTTTATGTTGTTAAAGCCCGCATTATTCAGTTCGATTTTAAATCTTTCTTTGGCTTCCCCGATTAAAACAACCTTTTCAATATTTTTCTTTATTAAAGAAACAAATTCGTCAAGCGGGGTGTTTTTATCTCTTCCGCCCGCAATAAGAACGACATTTTTATTTGGAAAAGATGTTATTGCAACGTTGGAAGCCTCGGGGTTTGTTGCTTTTGAATCGTTATAATATGAGGTCTTTCCGATTTTTTCAATAAATTCAAGCCTGTGTGCGGGGGCTTTAAATTTTTTAACGGCTTCTTTAATTGTTCTGTTATCAAGACCGGTTAATTTCGCCGCAATTATTGCGCACATGACATTTTGATAGTTGTGGTTTCCTTCAAGCTGAATTTCATCGGTTGAAATTATTTCTTCACCTTTGAAATAAATTTTTCCGCAATCAAGGTAACATGTATTTTCATAATCTGTTTTATTAAGCGAAAAGTAATAAATTTGGGCTTTTATATCATCCGCAAAGGTTTTTGTGTATGGATCATTATAATTTAAAACAACAAAAGAATTTTCATCCATTCTTTTTAAAATGTCGGTCTTATCTTTAATATATCCTTCCATACCGTTGTGCCAAGCAATATGGTCAGGCGTTATATTGCACAAAATTGCAATTTTCGGAGAAAGCGTTTTAGAATAATGAAGTTGATATGAACTTGCTTCGACAACAAGATAATCGGGAGCTTCGCCCTTAAAACAGGATAATGGCGGCACGCCGACGTTTCCGACATAGGGAGCTTTATATTTTTCCGATAAAATAAACGAAGTTAAAATTGTTGTTGTTGTTTTGCCGTTTGTTCCCGTTATTAAAATCATTTTGTCTTCAAAACCAAGCGCCTTTCCGACAAATTCAAGATCGGAATAAACCGGCGTGTTAATTTTTTCAAAAACGGGTGAAGAATCTTTAATTGAAGGAGAAACTATACAAATGTCGGGGTTTTCGAGAAATTTTTCGCTGTGTCCCCCAAATTCAAATTTAACTCCCTTTTTTTCAAGTTCTTCAATATCATCTTTTTTGTCTGAAAATTCCGAAATAAAAACGTTTGCCCCGCCGTCAAGGAAAAAATCTGCCGATTTTCTTGCCGTGAGTGAATTTCCCAAAAATAAAACTTTTTTGTTTTTTAAATTCATAATATATTACCTGTTGACGACTGTAACATAAAGCCAAAAACTGCAAGAGCGCCGAAAATTGCCGAAATTAAACAAAAGACGACAACTATCTTTTTTTCGCTCCAGTTTGAAAGCTCAAAATGGTGATGAATAGGGCTCATTTTAAAAATTCTTTTTCCCGTCAGCTTAAAGCTTGCCACTTGAAGCATAACGGAAAGTGTTTCCGAGATAAAAATTATTCCAATCGGAATTAACCAGAGTTCAAATTTGCCCATTATGGCTATTGTTGCAAGCATTCCGCCCAAAGCAAGAGAACCTGTGTCGCCCATAAAGATTTTTGCGGGATGTTTGTTGAAGTATAAGAAACCGAAACATGCAGCGCTTGCCGCAATTGAGATTATTGCAATATCGTTATATCCTGAAATATGCGCAATTATTGCACAGGAAAGAAAGGCAAAAAACGAACAGCCGGAAGCAAGCCCGTCAAGCCCGTCAGTTAAATTCAGCGCATTCGATGAGCCGACAATCATAAAAACGGCAAATAACGGATAAAAATAGCCGAGTTCGATATTTAACCCGAAAAACGTAAGCGTTGTCTGGTGTTCCATAATTAAATATAAAGCAGGCAGCATTGACACCGCAATTTGAAGCATTAATTTTGCTCTCGGGCTTAAACCTTCATTTTGTTTGCCTTTGATTTTTTTTATGTCGTCTTCAAAACCCGTAAACATATAGAAAATGAGGGTCATAAGAACAATGCTTGCTCTTGTCGAAAGTTCTTCCGCCATAAAAAGAGCAATCAAAGAGCCTGCAATTATTGAAAAAACAATAAACACACCGCCTGTTGTCGGGGTTTTATTTTTCTTGGCATGTAATATTTGAACTTCTTCTCTTATGTATTGCCCATACATTTTCTTTTTCATAAATTCCAAATAAGGAACGCCAAGCAATAAGCATAAAGTCAATGTAATAAGGGCAGAAACAGCAATCATTATCATAGTTTATCCACCATTTCCATAATCTTTTCAAATTTCATAAATCTTGAAGCTTTAAGCAAAATCGTGCTGCCCTTTTTTATATTATTTGAAATGTATCGGGCGCACTCCTCACTTGTTTCAAAGCTTTTTCCTTCAAATGAGGACGCTTTTAATATAAATTTTGCAAGCTCGCCGACGGTTAAAACTTCAACCCCTTCTTTATAATAAGAAGATAAAAATTCCCCGATTTCTTTATGATATTTAATCGAATCTTTTCCAAGCTCGCCCATATCGCCCAAAACTAAGGTGACAGGCGGTTTATTTACGGAAAGAAAAGTTTTTATTGCCGCTTTCATGGACTCAGGGTTTGCATTATAGCTGTCGTTTATGAAATTTAAGCCTTTTATTGTTGAAATTTCCCACCTTTTTTCAATCGGGCGGAAATCTTTTAAGCCTTTTTTAATGTTTTCAAGCGCAACGCCCGCAAATTCTGCCGCTTCAATAACAAGAACGGCATTTTGCACGTTATGTTCCCCTTCGACGGAAAGCTCAAAGGTTTCACCCTTATATTCAAAGGTGGTTTTGCCTTTTTCAATTTTTATGTTTTCGCCCTTTGAAACAAAAAGTTTTTTTCCTTCAAATTGAACGGTATTTTTAATTCTCGGGCAATCGGGGGCAATAAAAATTCCTTCTTTGTTTAAGTGGTGTGCAATTTCACATTTTGCAAGCGCAATATTTTCAACCGTTCCCAAAAGCTCCACATGAGCCGTGCCGACATTGGTAACTATTGCTATATCAGGTTTTGCATAAGAAGATAAAAGTTCAATTTCGCCTAAATTTCTCATTCCCATTTCTAAAATCAAAAATTCGGTATCGTAAGGAGTTTGAAAAAGCGTTTCGCAAAGCCCGATTTCATTGTTGTGATTTAAGACGGTTTTATGGGTTTTATACGTTGTGGACATAACCGAGAAAAGCATCTCTTTAACGGTAGTCTTGCCTGAAGAACCCGTGATTGCGGCGACTTTCGGGTTAATTTTATATCTTAAATATCTTGCAAGTTTTAAATAAGCAACAAGGGTGTTTTCAACATATATTATAAATTTTGCACCCGTATTGATTTTCGTTTTATCTTGAGTAAAATAGCCGATTGCGCCCTGTTTTAAAGCATTGTCGATAAAAGAGTGACCGTCATAATTTTCACCTCTCAAAGGAAGGTAGCAGTCATCTTTTTTGATTTTTCTTGTGTCTGTGGAAATGTCAAAAACAAAGTCGTCATCAAGGCTTCCTTTTAAGAGTGTTCCTCCAGTGTTCTCAACAACTTCCCTTATACTGAAACTCATCTGTTCCCCCAATTAATGCTGTCAAAAAAGGACACAACTTATTGTAAATCAAACAGTAATTGATGTAAAATAATTTTTATGAAAAATATACTCTTTATACCGATTGATAACCGCCCCATAACTTACAGCCTGACAAAACAGATTTCTCAGGTTAACAAAAGTTTAAATCTTAAGCTGCCGGAAAGAAATTTGCTTGGCGGGCTTGTTGAAAGTGCCGATATTGAAGGAATTTTAGACTGGCTGAAATTTGAAACAAAAGCTGATTTAATTATATTGTCGCTTGATACGCTCTGTTACGGGGGGCTTGTTTCATCAAGAAGGTGTCTTGAAAGTTTTTTTGAGCTTAAAAAAAGAGTTGACACCTTAAAAGAAATTTTAATTTATAAAAAAAACAGAAACAAAAACCTTAAAATTTATGCAACTTCAAGCATAATGCGAATTTCAAATAACAACGTCAATGAAGAAGAAAAGGAATATTGGAATTTATACGGTGAAAAAATTTTTAAATATTCTTATGAAAAACATAAAAATAAAACGGCTAAAACCGATGTTCCGCAAGAAATTTTGGATGATTACCTTCAAACACGAAAAAGAAATTTTGATATAAATAAACTTTATCTTGAATTTTTGAAAGAAAACGTTTTTGATTTTTTAATTTATTCAAAAGATGACACGGGCAAATTCGGTTTAAATGTTGAAGAAGCGTGTTTTCTTGAGAAAGAAATAAAAAATTTAAACTTGCCCGCCATTGTAAAAACGGGAGCGGATGAAATTCCTTTGGGGTTGTTATTGAGGGGGGTTGTTGAAAATCTTCCTTTAAAATTTAAAATTGTTTATTCAAACCCAAAAACGGTTGATAAAATTTCAAGATACGAAGATTTATCCGTTAAAAATTGTGTGGAAGAACAAATTAAAATCGGGGTCCAAAATTCAATAATAACTGACAAAAACGAAGATATAATCTTATTTGTTAATAATTTTAGAGAAAAACAGGGCGATTTGGTTTTTCAAGACGTTATAAATTCAAGCCCGAAAGCCGTTATAGATTTTAAAAAACCTTTTATAATTGCCGACATAAACAATGCAAACGGGGCGGATATCGGGCTTGTTGAAAATATGTTAAAAGGTTTTTCGCCTGAAATTATGGCATATTCCGGCTATAATACAAGCGCAAATACAATAGGAAGCGCTCTTTGTCTTGGCGTAATATCTTATCTTGCCAAAAAAGATGACGTTTTCGATGCGGAAGCATTTAAAAAGGTTATGTTTATAAGGCTTTTGGATGATTGGGGCTATCAGGCAAATATTCGAAAAAAAATTCAGGGAACAAAAAACTGTATCTTTGAACTTGAAAAAAATCTTCTTGATTTTAAACCGTTTCAAGATAGAATTGAGAAGTTTCTAAACAAAAAGTTTGAAGTTTCATACAGTCTTCCGTGGAAAAGAAGTTTTGAAATTGAAATAGAGGTTGAATAAAATGGAAATTAAATTTGAAAAATGGCATGGGCTTGGAAACGATTTTATAATTTTAGAAAACCAAAAAGCAACAAGTGAGCTTGCCGTTGAACTTTGCGACAGAAATTTCGGTATAGGCGCAGACGGCATTTTCAGTCCGAAATTTGTCGAAGGATATGATATAGCGTGGGATTTTTATAATTCTGACGGCTCAATTGCCCAAATGTGCGGAAACGGAGTAAGGTGTTTTGCGCAATATGTTTATAAAAAAGGTCTTGTAAATAAAAAGAAATTTTCGGTTTTAACCCTTAGAGGAGAAGTCATTCCGGAGATTATCGACAACGTTTTGGTTAAAGTGGATATGAATAAGCCCGTCTTTGAGGCTGAAAAAATTCCCGTAAAGGTTTCAAACCCGCTTGATTTTGAAATTGAAGGCTACAGAGCTTCCGCCGTAAGCATGGGAAACCCGCACTGCGTTATTTATACTGATAAAGACGGAGAAGAACTTGCGCTGAAAGACGGTGCAAAAATTGAAACGTCGCCGCTTTTTCCCGAAAAAACAAATGTTGAATTTATAAATCTGATAAACAGAAATAAAATAAAAATGAACGTTTGGGAAAGAGGCTGCGGAATAACTCTTGCCTGCGGTACGGGTGCGTGTGCTTCCACCGTTGTCGGAATTAAAAAAGGGCTTATTGATAATAAGGTTGAGGTTGTTCTTAGAAAAGGCAGTCTTTTTATTGAATGGACGGGCGAAAACGTTTATATGACAGGACCTGCCACAAAAGTATTTGACGGCGTTTATTACAAAAATTAACAATTTTACTTGTGCCAGAATTATGTTTGTGATAGGTTTTTGAATAGCGAAAATACAAAAATTAAGGAAAATGAAATGGGAAAATACGAATTATTGTCAGCAATTAAGACAAATCTTGATAACGACGAAGCTGATAAAGTGGTTTCAAAAATAGAAGAAACAGTTCAAAGCTTGGGCGGAGAAGTTGTTGACACAGACAAAATGGGAAGAAAAAAATCTGCATATGACGTTCAAGGCTACAGAGACAGCTATTTTGTAGTTCAAAAAATGAATCTTCCGGAAGATAAAGTTGTTGAGTTTAAAAGACAATTAAGATTAAACGAAAACATAATCAGAACAATTTTTACAAAAGTTAAAAAGGCATAAAAAATGACACTGGCAAAGATTGTTGTTACAGGAAAAGTGGTTAAAAACCCCGAAAAAAGGTTTACACAAAATAACCTTGCTGTTACAAGTCTTATTATAGACATTAATCAGCAAGATGAAACTCTGGTAAGAGTTACGGCTCTCGGAAATCTTGCCGAAAGAGTTGCTGAAACCGTTTCGATGAATGACACCGTTATAGTTGACGGCAGACTTCAAATGGAAACCGTTAAAACAACTTCGGGCAAGGAAAGAAAAGTTTCAACAATCAACGCTCAGGCGGTTGAAAAAATTTCCGGAATGTCGGGTTCAAGTTCCGTTCCTCAAGGCGCAAGTTCTTCTTCTGCCTCTGATAAAGGTTCTGTTGTTCAATTTTCAACGGAAGAAATTGCGGAAGACTTAATAGACCCTGACGAAATTCCGTTTTAAAAAGATTAGTAGAATAAAGGAAAATATAAATGGCTAAAGATTTAAAAGACAATAAAAAGAAAAAAACATGCAGCTTTTGCGCTGACAAAGTTGAAGTTATTGATTACAAAGACACTTCAAAATTAAAAAGATTTTTATCCGAAGCGGGTAAAATTCTTCCGAGAAGAATAACCGGAACTTGCGCACTTCACCAAAGAAAACTTTCTTCTGCCGTTAAAAAAGCAAGAGAATCTTCTTTGATGGCATACGTTTTTGAAAACTAATTAAAAGTTTTTATATTAAAAAAACGGAAATGAACACTTTTTTGTGTGTTTGGTTTCCGTTTTTTTTATTTTAGGTAAATTTATAAATAAAAAAAGGCCGCTACAATAAGCGGCTACTAGACTTGGGGAGGAGGTTTTGAGTCGAGGCGAAAGCCTCGCCCTTTTCTTCTATATAAAAATTTTCGTCTAAAGCTTGCTTTTCTTTAGCAAAATAATAATTTATCACCCGTATGAATTAATTTTGCCCATTTTAGGTTTTTTGTATGATTTCAGCCTTAATTTTTTCTTGTAAACTCAAGACTTGATTAGGGAATAGTGTAATGCCAAAAAAATCAGTTAAAATTAAAGAACAAAAAGCAAATTTAAGAGTTGTGGAAACGCCAAAAACTACGGCGTATAACGATATTGACCTTCATAAGTGGAGATTATATTCTCATATTAAAACAGGTTCACTCTGGGAATTTGCTTCAAGAGATAAATCAAACGGCCACAGCTATGATTATCATGGCAACTATATTCCCCAGATTGCAACTCAGCTTTTTGAAAGATTTACAAAGAAAAACGATGTTATTTTAGATTTGTTTTTCGGCTCAGGCACCTCGGGAATTGAGGCTTTAAATATGCAAAGAAGATGTATCGGGGTTGAGCTGAAACAAGAAATGGTTGATTACGTTTCAAATAAATTTACAAAAAAACAGCTTGTAACCGATGTTAATATAATCTGCGGCGATTCAACAACTCGGGAAGCAAAAGAAAAGGTTGAAGCCAGACTTGAAATTATGGGCAAAAAACAGGCTCAGTTTGTTGTTTTGCACCCGCCTTATGATGACATTATAAAGTTTTCCGATAAAAAAGAAGACCTGTCAAATTGTGCAACAACGGAAGAATTTTATGACCTTTTTGAAAAAGTGGCAAAAAATGCTTATAACCTTTTGGAAAAAGGCAGATTTGCCGCTCTTATAATCGGCGATGAATATAAAAATTCAAAAGTTGTGCCTTTGGGCTTTGAATGTATGAAAAGAATGGAAAACGTCGGCTTTACAACAAAAGCAATCGTTGTTAAAAACATAACCGGCAACGAAAAGGCAAAAGGCAAAGCCGCAAACTTATGGCGCTACAGAGCGCTTGCGGGCGGGTTCAATATTTTTGAACATGAATACATTATGACTTTTGTTAAATAGTCACTCTTTAATGTAATTTACACTGAACCTGAAGGCTTTAAAGGTTTGTGAAAAATAATCGGGACTGAACCCTGCTTTCATCTTGAGCGAGTTTAAAAAAGCCCTTTTATCTTGAATTTCTTCCCAAACGGAAGGAAGATATACCGCCCTTTTACCCTTATCTTGAATTATTATCCCGTCTTTATCTTTTTGAATTTTTTCAATAAGGTCATATTCGTCTGAAAATTCAATTTCTTTCGGATGAGACAGCAATGAAATTGCAAGTTTTATCTGCGGAACTTCTTCCGCTGAAACAGGCACAAATCTGGGGTCATTGAAAGCGGCGGCTTGCGCATTATAAAATAAATCTTCAAGAAGGCTTCTGTGGGCAACTATAGACCCAATGCACCCCCTGAGTCCGCCTTCTTTTTGTATGGTTACAAAACAGGCTCCCTTTTGTGCGAAAACCGCATCGTACGAAATTGTAGTTTTTTCTTCCGTAAACCTTGATGAAATCGCCTTTTTTGATAAAGATAAGATGAAATCTTTGTAATATTTTTCTATGTAATCGTTTTTTGTTCCTTCATAAAGCGCCCAAGCGCCATAGCCCACCACTCTTGAGGTGTCACCGGTTGTATCAGAAGAATTTTTCATTCCAAGCCTGATTAAAGAAAAGTCGTTATTTTTGGCAAAAAGACAAAGCCCCAAAACGCCTATTGCCCCGCAAGCCATATTAAAAGAAAAGTTTGATACATCGTTTTCTTCAATCATATCCGCCGTTTTTGAATCTGTTTCTTTTGCTTTTTTATCGTCAAGAAAATGGCTTAAATCAGATGAGATAATAAACCCGACATCTTCATTTTGCCAATATTTTGAAATTATTTTTGAAATAATCAAAGGGCTTTCTTCGCCTATCAAAACAGGAATAATTTCAACATTTGAAAAAATTTTTTGAACTAAAGGAAGCTGAACTTCTATTGCATGTTCGTTCAAAAAGGCTTCATCATTATAATTTGCGCCAAATTCATAAACCAATTCGTCGCAGATTTTTTTGTCTGATTTAATTTGCCCGAGGGGCGTCTTCCAAAAATCAAAAGATGAAAGAGAGATATGCTTTGTGTAAACTTTGTGGCAAGGCGCAAAAATAAAGAGTTTCTTTAGATTTTTGTCGAGATAATTTATTCCCGATAAAGCTAAATCGCCCGAATAAATTAACCCTGCGTGCGGAACGATTACCGCCCTTGAATTAAAAATTTGTGCCTTAGGTTTAAAAGAGTTTATTAAATTTTCAAGTTCTTCTTTTTCTTTGGGATAGAATAACCCTGCAACCGATTCTTGTTTTATTTTTTCCATAAAAATGATTATAATAAATTTTGTATGAATTATCAAAAAAAATTAGAAAATAAAACAAGGTGCCTCATTTGTCCGAGAGAATGTCTTATTTCAAACGGACAAAAAGGGTTTTGCCATGTAAGAGAAAATTTAAACGGTGAAATTGTTTTAACAACATACGGTTATAACACGGGGCTTTCGCTTGACCCTATTGAAAAAAAGCCCTTGTATCATTTTTGTCCGAACACAAGCATTCTCTCTTTCGGTACAATCGGCTGCAATATGGGGTGTTTGTTTTGTCAAAATTATCAAACCACAAAAAACAAATCTGACCCCAAAAGTTTTTATAAAGCTTCTCCTGAAGAAATTATAGGCGCCGCAAAGAAATATAATATTAAAAGCATAGCTTTTACATATAATGAGCCCGTAATATTTTTTGAATACGCCCGAGATTGTGCAAAACTTGCAAAAGAGGAAGGAATAAAAACGGTTTTGGTCAGTGCGGGTTATATAAATGAAGCGCCAAGAAAAGAATTATTTCAATATATTGACGCTATGAATATAGACCTCAAAGGGTTTAGTGAAGAATTTTACAATAAAAATTGCGGCGCAAAACTGGCACCTGTTTTAGACACGATTAAATATGTTAAATCTGAAACAAACTGTCACCTTGAATTAACAACCATGATTATCGAAGGAAAAAACAACTCATACGATACTCTAAAAGCGGAAACAGACTGGATTTTAAACAATTTGGGGGCGGATATTCCGCTTCATTTCAGCGCTTTTTTTCCGAGATATAAATATGCCAACATGGCGCAAACTTCTTTCGAAGCCCTTTTAAAAGCCAGAAATACGGCGCTTGAAGGGGGCTTAAACTACGTTTATACAGGAAATTTATCCAACATCGAAACTTCTTCCACTTTTTGTAAAAAATGCAAAAAACCTCTAATTGTAAGAGGCGGATATAACATAATCGAATATAATCTTGCGGATAACAAGTGCAAGTTTTGCGAAGAAGAAATTTACGGAGAATACTAAAAAGCCCCCTTATAAAAGAGGGCTTTTTAAATTTGGTTTTTTAAGATTAAAGTTTTGAAGCAACCATTAATGTTGTTTCAGCTAATCTTGTTGAATAACCGCATTCATTGTCATACCAAGAAACAACTTTAACCATGTTGTCGCCCATTGTCATTGTCAAAGCTGCGTCAACGGTTGAAGATTGGTGTGTTCCGATGTAATCTGATGAAACCAACGGTTCTTCGCTGTAGCATAATACATGACCGTCAGCCGCTTCTTTCAAAGCTGCGTTAACCGCTTCAACGGTAACAGGTTTTTCAGTTTCAACAACAACGTCAACGACAGAAACGTCGGGAGTAGGAACTCTCATAGCGAAGCCGTTTAATTTACCTTTCAATTGAGGTAATACTAAAGCAACAGCTTTAGCTGCACCTGTAGTTGTAGGAACAATGTTGAGAGCGCCGGCTCTTGCACGACGAGGATCTTTGTGACCTGCGTCTAATATTCTTTGGTCGCCTGTGTATGAGTGAACTGTTGTCATCAAACCTTTAACGATACCGAATTTTTCATCCAAAACTTTAGCAACCGGTGCTAAGCAATTTGTTGTGCATGATGCCATTGAAATAACGTGGTGTTTAGAAGGGTCATATTCGTTATCGTTAACGCCTAAAACGATTGTTTTGTCTTCATTTTTAGCGGGAGCGGAAATAATAACTTTCTTTGCACCTGCGTCAATATGAGCATGAGCTTTTGTTGCGTCTGTATAGAAACCTGTTGACTCAACAACAACGTCTACGTTTAATGCTTTCCAAGGAAGGTTTGCGGGATCTTTTTCAGCAAAGAATTTGATTTTTTTGCCGTTAATTATAAGACCTTCGTCATAAACTTCAACAGTGCCGTTGAATGTACCCATTACAGAGTCATATTTAAAAACATGCGCTGCATTTTGAGGTGTTAAACCGGGGTCATTAATTGCAACGTAATTAATTTTGTCATAAATACCTTGTTCAATAGCAGCACGGAGAGTGTTTCTTCCGATTCTGCCAAAACCGTTAATTGCTACATTTACCATATTATTGGCTCCTATTTAAGTAATACTACACCACTTTTATATTACAAACAAAGTGAATGCGCAAACATTTTTTATTTTTAATCAAAAATTAATTAAAACTAAAAATGCTCCCCTAAAAATCAAGGAGAGCATTTGAAAAATTTTCAAAAACATTTAAACAGCTTTTGTGAAGTTTCCTTTTCTTATGCAAGAAGTGCAAACTTTCGCTTTTTTAACGGAACCGTTAGGAAGAACGATTTTAACCGATTGAAGGTTTGGCAATTGTTTATAAACATTGTGTTTATGTGAAAAAGAAAGACTTGAAGCCTTTTTAGATGTTTTACCGCATATATCGCAAACTACTGACATGATTAAGTGTCCTTTCAAGTAAAGTTTAGTCCAAAGTCAAAGTTATAACAAACAAAAATCTATGTCAATTAATATAAAGCCAAAGTTAACAAAAATAAAGCGAACAAATATTTAATTTAAACTTATTTGGGCAATTTGGGTGTTTTCCTCGAAAATAAACATTTGCAAGCAATAGCGCCAAGTCCCGCAAGGAAAATTGCTCCCGTTATGGGAGATTTTATATCAAGACTGAAATTTCTTGAACTGTTTTTATTTTGACTTTGCTGTTGATTTTGCGGCGCATAGCAATCATCGCCGAAAATATATTTGTCGGGGTCATATCCTATAACGCTTGATATATTGTCCGGCTGAGGAACAGCTAGCGGGCTTTGAACCGGAGCGGGACAAGAAACGGAATTAAGCATAGAAATTTCCTTCACTGTCAGACATTTAAAATTAAAACAAAAGTGATAAAATAATTGCCTGTAAGTTATTTTTTTGTTACAAAAATGATATGAAAAAAATCGGCATAATACACCACGGTTGCGCAAAAAATTTAATAGATACGGAATTAATTTCGGGCGAACTTATTAAAAACGGGTTTGATGTCACCCTTGATGTATATAATCAGGATGTTGAATTTGTTATAATAAACACCTGTTCTTTTATTTTTGATGCCGAACAGGAAAGCGTTAAGAGCATTTTTGACATGATTGAAGCGGGCAAAAAAGTCATTATAACAGGTTGTCTTCCTCAAAAACACAAAAAGCATTTAAAAAAGCTTATTCCTGAGGCGTTTGGTTTTTTTGGAACGGCGGAAGTTGATAAAATTGTTAAGCTTATCAAAAATAATAAAGAATTTTATTACGTTTCCGACAACCCCGTTTGCAAGTATCCGGAATTTGTCGAAAGAGCTCAAATTACCGTTGGTTCAAGCTCTTACATTAAAATTGCGGAAGGGTGCAACTATAAGTGCGGATATTGCGTTATTCCAAAATTGAGAGGAAGTTATATTTCAAGACCGATTGAAAATATTGTCGATGAAGCAAAAAAACTTGCCGATAAAGGGGTTAGCGAAATTATTTTAATCGCTCAAGACACTTCAAGTTATGGGGTTGATTTATACAAAAAACCTTCGCTGGATAAACTTTTATATGAACTTGATAAAATTGAAAACCTTGGCTGGATAAGAGTTTTATATACATATCCCACAAATTTTACAAAAGGGCTCATTAAAGCGTACAGAGAAATTGACAGAGTGGTTAAATATTTGGATATTCCCCTTCAACATTCTCATCCCGAAATTTTAAAAGCTATGAAACGCCCCGTTATAGACGGATATGAATTTGTTCAAAACCTGAGAAGCGAAATTCCAAACCTCGCCGTCAGAACCACGCTGATTACGGGATATCCGACTGAAGATGAAAAACATTTTGAACATTTATATAATTTTGTTGAAAAGACCAAATTTGACAGGCTTGGCGTTTTTGAATTTTCAAAAGAAAAAGGAACTTATGCCTATAATCTTAAGCCCCAAGTTCCAAAAAGAGTTAAAGAAAAAAGAAAAAATCTTATTTTGGAACTTCAAAAAGAAATTTCTCACAAAATAAATTCGGAATTAATCGGCAAAAAAATTCCTTCAATAATTGAAACAATTCAATCTGACGGGCTTGTAATAGGAAGAACTTATAAAGACGCACCCGATGTTGACGGTTTGATTTATGTTGAAACGAATGAGGTTTTAACCCCCGGAGACATTTTTGATGTTGAAGTCACTTCGTTTAGTGAATATGACCTGTGGGGAAAAATTTAATTTTGCTTTACTGTTTATTTTTTTGTTATAAAATTTTTATATAGCACCCCTTACGGGCGGTTAGCTCAGTTGGTAGAGTATCACATTGACATTGTGGGGGTCGCTGGTTCGAGTCCAGTACCGCCCAATCTTTTTTAGTTTTCCCTATTTTAGCCTGACGGTTAATTTAAATAATCAAGCCATGTTCTAATGGCGTTAAGAATAATGTTATTGTCTTCCAATGTAAAAAATGACTTATTCTTTAAAATGCCGTCTTTTCTACACTGTCTGTTACCTTTGTTTTATTATTTATCTTATTTTTCTCTGCCTGAATTGCCTGTTTTACAGTCATACTTGGCAAATAGCTGTTTATATTGTTCTCCCTATTCGCAAATAATAATGCATAAAATATAAAATTTGTCGGCGGCTCTAATAATCATGCTCTGTCTGTTTATTTACGGAAATATTTATCCTGTCAAATCTAAAAATTATCGCTTTTTATTTTAACATTTCTTGTTTAATATTTTTTACAACATTTTTGTCATCTTTATCCAGATTGACAAATTCATCCAATTTTTTGCTTATTCCCCTGAGCGTTCCCCAGCCTTGATTAAAATAATATACGCTGTTAAATGCCTTTTTTCCGCACACAACAAAGGCTACTTCTTTTCCTTCCTGAACAGCTTTTGTACATAAACCGTCCTGCGGATCTTGTTTATATAAATCAGTTGCATAAATAAACAACCCTTTTCCTTCCGAGTTATGAACTTCAGACTTTATTTTGTCAACCTGTTCCCTTGTTCCGCTTACGGCAAAAACCTTTTGAAATGGCACATTACTAATGGCATTTACTCTCATATTTTCTCTCCTTTTTTATTTTAAAACCTGAAAAAAATAAATTTTGCTCAATATAAAATTTATGATATATTTAACCTGTTTTGAAATTAAAAGGAAATTTTTGATGATTTTAATTACGGGCTCAGCAGGATATATTGGCAGTCATTGCGTTTTGGCTCTTTTAGAAAAAGGGTATGAAGTTGTCGGTTTTGACAATCTTTCCGTCGGGCATATTGAAACCGTTGAAAAACTGAAATTATACGGAAAAGACAAGTTTAAATTTATTCAAGGCGACCTTTTAATTGAAAACGATATTCAAAAAATATTTTCAAATTATAAAATTGATGCGGTTATTCATTTTGCCGCCTTTTCTCTTGTGGGGGAATCTTGTTTGAACCCTTCAAAATATTACAGAAATAATGTTGTCGGAACTTTAAACCTTTTAGACAAAATGGTTGAAAACAACGTTTTGAAAATTGTCTTTTCTTCAACCGCAGCAACTTACGGCGAGGCGCAATATGTTCCTATTGATGAACTTCATCCTAAAAAGCCCTGTAATCCTTACGGAAAATCAAAGCTTATGATTGAAGAAATTATGGATGATTTTGATAAGGCGTATAATTTAAAATCTGTAAGGCTAAGATATTTTAACGTTGCGGGTGCGGATGAAAAAACCCGTGTCGGCGAATGGCACACAACAGAAACTCACCTTATTCCGAATGTTTTAAAATCGGCGCTGAACGAAAACAAAACGTTTAATTTGTTTGGCTATGATTACGATACCAAAGACGGAACCTGTGTCAGAGATTATATTAACGTTGAAGACCTCATTGAGGCTCATATTCTGGCGCTTGAATATTTAAATAAATTTGAAACAACAAACTTTTTTAACCTCGGAACAAACGAAGGCAATTCGGTAAAAGAAGTTTTTGACCTTTGCGAAAAAATTACGGGTAAAAAAATTAATCTAAATATAGAAAAAAGACGTGAAGGGGACCCCGCAACCCTTATTGCCAAAAACAAAAAGGCAAAAGAAGTCTTAGGCTGGGAGCCCCGCAAAACGTTATATGACAGCATAAAAAGTGCTTGGGAATATGAAAAATCCCGCAAATAATTTTATGCCTTTCTTATGTAGTTAACCCTTCAAGATTGTGATCTTTGGAAAATTCATCAAGAAAGTCGTCATATTCTCTGGTTTTTCTGTAATTATTATCTTTTAAAATTTGATATCCTCTTTCGATTAATTTATACATTTCTGTTTTTTTGTCAGCTTTTTCAAGGTAAAGTTCAAAAAACTTTTTACCTTCAGGCTGCAATTTGGGAACATCTTCATATCCGAAAGTTATATAAGAGGTCATAAGAACAAATGAAGAATAAAAATCAATTCTGTCGCTAATTTTGTCTTTCAACATAAATTTCGGGTGTTTCTTCAAAAATTCCTGATATTCCACAATCCAATCGACAATTACTTTGGGTTCTACCGTAATTCCGCCGTCATTTATAAGCGAGTTGCCGTTTAAGTCGTTATCCATTTTAACCAGAATGTCAACATAGTCACTCCAATCTTTGGGCAAATATTTTGAATATTCTTCTTTTATATATTCATAATTTATTACGGGCGCAAACCAATCTTCTCCGCCATAAGAATATTTTATCGAAGGGGTTTTTGGTGAAATAAGCTCAATAGTTTCCACGTAATTAACGGAATATTTTTTATCAAAAGCAACAATCGGTTTTATTTGTATTCCGTCGAAACTGAGAATTTTTCCAGACATCATATCGTTGTAAATATTCTCATCATAACCGCCGCCATTAACATATTCGCCTGTTTGGTCACCGTAAACATCTGTATAATAAGACAAATCGTCCAAAAATGTTTTAAAGACACGACCCTTTCTTGATTTAAAGGTTTTGCTTTTTAAAAGTTCAAACATATCGTCATTTAGCTCATTTATAATGTTGAGCGCCTCTTTTCCTGAGATTTCTTCTTCGTTAAATTCATCAAAATCTTTTTCAACAATTGATTTATACACAGGCGAATTTATTGACTCTTTTATTGCGCCATATCCGAATATAATTCCGGAAATGATAATCAGCGCAGCAATTATTGAAATAACGGAAATCAAAACAGTTTTTTTGTTTTCTTTTAATTTTGAGAAAGCCTGTTGAAAGATTTCTTTCAATGTTGCGCAAAGAGGAATTTTTTCGCCGCAAACGGGACATTTTCCGGAAAGGTTACCCGTTTCTTCGTTGCAATAAGGACATTTCATTTTCATTTTTCTCCTTAATTATTGTTTTCTTCAAGCCAATTGTTGCAAAATCTGCATTTTTTAGCGTCCTTTTTAATTTCGGCGCCGCAGTGAGGACATTTTTTGGTTTCCTCTGTTTTTTCGGCTTCAAGGCTTTTTGTTTCATTTTCTTCAGACCCTTCAAGTTTCAATCTTGTGTTTTCTTCAATTTTTATTAACACAGGCAAGAACAAAAGAATTGTGAAAAGAAGTAATGCACCGCCAAGAACGTATCCTGCAACAATTTTTGACGCAGTTTGTTCCTCGCTTTTTTCAAGCGCATTTTCTATATTTTCGGCAAAAATTTTGTCATAATCTTCTAACATTTGATAGCAAAGGTAAATATTATATTTGCCGTCTTTTTTAATATCTTTCTTTGCATAGGAATAACCACGCATATAGTAGTAACCGAGCTGAAGTCTGTATGCAACAAGAAGATATTCTTCATAATTCTTTTTATCAGCTTCTAAACTTTTAAAGCCCTCTTTATAGAATTGGTTCAAACCCTTTAAATACTGTTTTCTGTATTTTTCCGCAACATTGCCCGTATATTTTTTTATTCTCTTTTTCATTGCGGAAGGAAGCGAATTATCGTTCACAATTGCTTCAATTGTTTTTTCGTAACAATCAAGTTCCGTTTTTTCTTCACTTTTGGAAGGTTCTTCATAGTCGGATGTAGCCGTTTTTTCATTTTTCATGGCTTCAAGCATATCTTCTATGTACGAAAAAGAAGGCGTTTCAACTTTTGAGCTGTTAAAGCGCAAAAGAACAATTCCCGCACCGATAATCGCTATAAGGGTTACAATAAGCAAAACGGAAGATAAAATTTTTCCGAGTTTAAAACTAAAACTTAAAAATTTGTTTAAAAAAGTTTTCTTCATCTCTTATTTCTCCATATCTTATAAATTAAAGTTATAATTTTTTTTGTAAGAAGTAAAGTTTTTTCGTGCAAGAGTTACATTTATACATATTTAAACTAAGTTATTTATCTTTATGCTAATATGAAAAAAGGGAAGAATATTAATGAAAATCAGCGTAATTATACCTGTATATAACGTAGAGGAATTTCTTGAGGAGTGTCTTATAAGTGTCGTAAATCAGACATATAAAGACCTTGAAATAATTTGTGTAAATGACGGTTCTCTTGACAACAGCCTGAAAATTTTAGAAAAATATGCAGAAAAAGACAAAAGAATAAAAGTTATAAACCAAGAAAATAAAGGGCTTTCAGGAGCAAGAAATACCGGAATTAAAAATTCCGAAGGCGAATTAATCGCCTTTGTTGACAGCGATGATTGGCTTGATTTAAATTATTTTGAAAAGCTCTGCGAGGCATTAACGGAAAGCGGCGCAGACATTGCCGCTTCAAGCATTTTAAGAACAAGGAAAAATTCTTCAAAAATAAGAATAAAATATACGGAAAAAAGAGTGTTTTCATCTTTGAAAGAAAAGCTTGAGGCTCTTTCAATTCCAAAGTGCTGTTATGTTTGGAATAAGCTCTACAGAGCGGAAATTGTTAAAAGTTCACCGTTTAGAGAAGGCGTTTTTTATGAAGACGTTTTATGGACTCCAAATGTTGTAAAAAAAGCAAAGTCAATTATAACCGTGCCTGAAACAAATTATTATTACAGGGCAAATTCAAAATCAATCGTTAAAAAGAAACAAACGAAAAAACATCAAATTGATTCGTATAATGCAAAAAAACATCTTATAAACTTTTATGAAACAAATAATCTCACCTTAACAAAGAAACAAAAAACCATTACAAAAGAACAAAAATATCTTTTCAATATTCCGATTATAAAGGTTAAAGAGTTTGAAAACACGCAAAGTTATCTTCTTTTTAACTTAATACCGATTTTTAAAAAGAAAATAAAGACCCCGATTGTAAAAGAAAACACTTTTTTTGTCTGGGAGCCTTGTTCACAATCTCATTCGGAAGTTGTTCCGGGGTTTTCAAAATATCTTATTGATTTGGGCTATCATGTTTCGGTTTTGGTTGAACCGAACAGAATTAAAGAAGGACTGTTTTCAAAGTTTCAAAATGAAAATTTAAGCCTGAATAAAATGACAAGAAAAGAAACTAAGGAATTTTTCAAAAACTCGTTTTTAACAAACTCTAAAGGTGTAATGGTTACAACGGTTGGAAAAATCTGCGATTGTGTTCATTATGATGAAGCCTACAGGGCGTTTAACCCCGAAGTTGATAAGAAAAAACTTCTTTTTGTCGAACATGAATCTTGTTTTGCGGTTGACAAAAACTGTTGGAAAGAAAACCTCATAACTTTAAGAGAACTAAGCTATAAAGGCGCAAAGTCCGTTGTGGTTAACCCGCACTATTTCGGCGAAGTTAAAATTACGCCAAAAAATAAAGAAATTACAAATTTTATCTCAATCGGGGCAATAAAACCGAACAAGAAAAATACACAAATGATAGTTAATGCGGCAGAAAAACTTGTTAATTCCGGTTATAAAAATTTTAAAATAACGGTTGTCGGAAAGGGTGATATAAAACATCTTCCAAAAGAATTAAGACCATATTTTGATATAAAAGGCAGATTAAGCTTCAAAAAAATGTATGAAGAACTTGAAAACGCCGATTTTATGGTGACTTCATATAACGATTATGACCCTGAACATATCAGATACAATACATCAGGCACATCGGGCAATTTTCAGCTTGTTTACGGATTTTTAAAACCGTGTATAATTATAAAAAGCTTCGCTCCGATAAATGGCTTTAACAGTGAAAATTCAATTATGTATGAAAATGACGAAGACTTTGTCAACGCTTTTATAAAAGGTATAGAGATGTCTGAAAGTGAATATTTGAATATGCAAAATAAGCTTAAAGAATATGAAAATGAACTTTATCAAAAATCACTTCAGAATTTGAGGGAACTTATTAATGGCTAGAATTCCCGTAGTTTTTACGTTTGATAAAAGAATAATTCCCGCCTCGGCGATTGCAATAAAAAGCTTGTTTGACAGCGCAGACGGCTCTTGTTATGACGTATTTATCTTCCATAGCGATATTGAATTAAAAGAACAGGCGGCTCTTTCTAAACTCTCGAGGAATACAAACCATTCAATCAGCTTTGTTTATGTTGAGCCTGAAATTTTTAAAGGATTTAAAAAAAGCAAAGGTTCATGGAGAGAAATTGTCTATTACAGAACAATTATCCCCGAACTGTTGCCTTATTTGGATAAAGCAATTTATTCCGACGTTGACGTATTTTTCAAAAACAGTCTTGAAGAACTTTATAATTCCAACCTCGAAGGGTTTGAACTCGGCGCCGTTCGGGCGGAAAAGAACAATAAAAACACAATCTGCCATAAATATTTTGAAGAAAATAAAAATGAATACATTTTCTGGTCAGGTTTGTTGCTTTTAAATTGCAAAAAGTTGAGAGAAGAAAATTATTTTGAAAAATTTAAAAATACGGCTCTGACCTTTAAAGACAGGCTTCAATTTTTTGATTTGGATACAATTAATATAACCTGTAATAACATAAAGCCGCTTGATTTGAAATATTGCGTTCTTGAAGCACTTATTGAATTTGATGACTTCAAAAAGGCAAAAGATTGGAAATATCTAAAAGATGTTTATACAATTGATGAAATAAATGAAGCTATAAAAAACCCGACAATAATTCACTTTGCAGGTGAACTCGGTAAACCTTGGAGAAGAAAAAACCCGCCTGCGTATTATGGAAAATATATGGAAAATTTGGAAAAAGAACTCAGAAAATATACATTCAGAGATTTTAGGAAGAAACTTTTTAATAAGGTGTAATAATGAAAAAAACAGCAATAGTAACTCTTACGTATAATAAATTAAATGAAGCGACAAAACCGTTTTTAACTTCTCTTTATCAATACACAAACGAAGATGATTTCGATTTAATTATTGTTGATAACGCTTCGAGTGATGAAACAAAAGAGTTTATAGGGAATTTTTGCAAAAGTCATTCAAATATTAAACTTATTGAAAATAACGAAAATCTCGGCTATTCAAAAGGAAATAACATAGGCATAAAAGAAGTTTTGGATAAAGATTACCAATATATAGCCCTTTTGAATAACGATATTTTGTTTACTCCAAATTGGCTTTCCGGCACGATTTCAAAATTTGAAGAAGATTTGTCGCTGGGAATGGTTTCGCCCAGAATACAAAAAGGCAAAAAAATCACAAAAGAAAACTATTTAAATAAATATAAAAGTTATCTTTCAAAATTTAAAGGCAGCTTGAAATATACAATAGAACCTTTGTTTTGCTGTGTTTTTATTAAAAAAGAAGTCATTGATAAAATCGGGCTTTTGGATGAAAATTTTTCTCCGGCGTTTTGGGAAGATAACGATTACTGTTTTAGAGCGATGTATAATGGTTACAGCTTGGCAATTTCAAATCAATCTTTTGTTTTTCATAACCATTCAACAACAAGCTCATCAATTGATAAATCAATTCCCGAAAGGAATAAAGAGTATTTCTTCAAAAAACACCCTTTGGGAAAATATATCTGGGAACACAAAAGAACAAATGTCATAAAAGACATTGTGAGATATATTAAAGAAAGCGGAACATAAATGAACGAATTTAAAAAAGAAGAAACCAAAAAATTTCTTTGCGAAAAACGAGGATACAGGCATGATTTATGATTGTTTTACTTTTTTTAACGAACTTGATATAGCTGAAATTCGTTTTAATATTCTATATAACTATGTTGATAAATTTGTTGTGGTTGAAGCAAATAAAACTCATACGGGAAGCGACAAAGAGTTTATTTTTGAAAAAAATATAAAAAGATTTGAAAAATTCTCAGATAAAATTATCTATATTAAAGTAGACGATTTTCCGCCTTTAGATAATTCAACAAATGACAAATACGGAAATAAATGGCTTTATGAAAACCTTCAAAGAGACGCCATAATGAGGGGGCTTGAAAGTTGCAAAGATGACGACGTTATAATAATTTCCGATTGTGATGAAATACCAAACCCGAAGGCAATAAAAAAATATAAAAGCGGAATTTGTGCACTTATTCAATATTCTTTTTACTATAACTTAAACACCATAAATTTCTGTGCGCCTTATGCGAAAGGGGCAAGAATTTGCAGATTTTCCGATTTAAAAGACCCAAAACAAAAAGTTGAAACGGAATTCAGCAAATATTCAAAATACGGAATGCCCACCTATCTTAGATTTTGCAAGGGAAAGAAAATCAAAAACGGGGGCTGGCATTTTTCATATCTTGGAACATTGGAAAGTATCCTTTTGAAAAGACAATCTATTGTTGAACAACAGTATAACAACTCTCAAAATATGTCTATAGAAAAAATGAAACAACTTATTGACGAAGGTCAGGATATTCTTCAAAGAGGATATATTTTTATGAATATTAAGCCAAAAGACATTCTGCCTTCATTCATTCTTAAAGATGACAGATATAAAAAATTTATAAACACAAATAAAAACATTTCTTTCCTAAGCTGGAAAATAAAATATTATTTTTCAAAAATATATTCTCTAAGATATAAAAATAACGATAAAAACAACGAAAGACTTTATAAAATTTTTGGGATTAAAATTAAAATTCGCCCCAAAAATAAAACGGCTTCAATAAAAGAAAAAGCCGCTTTTGTCGATTATATCTTAAATAATCAGCTTGACAGAAGTAATTTTGTTGAAGAAAAAAATTCTTCTCACGTTTTTAAGGAAAATGAAGCCAAACTTATTTCTTTTTATCTTCCGCAATATCATTCTATACCCGAGAATGATAAATGGTTTGTAAAAGGTTTTGTTGAATGGTTTAACACATCAAAAGCTACGCCGCAATTTATAGGGCATAATCAGCCGCATTTGCCTATTGATGTCGGTTATTATAATTTAGATAATCTTGATGTAATGAAAAGACAGATAGAACTGGCAAAAAAATACGGTATATCCGGTTTTTGTTTTTATTATTACTGGTTTAACGGTCAAAAACTTTTAGAAAAACCTATTGAAAAATTCTTGGAAGATAAAAGCCTTGATATGCCATTTTGCCTTTTTTGGGACTCAAGCAACTGGACAAAAACGTGGAACGGCGGAAATGATAAAGAAATCATGTATGAACAAAAAATTGAGGATGATACCGCCCAAAAATTTATGATCGACTTTTTAAAGTATGCCCGTGACGAAAGATATGTAAAAATCGACAACAGACCCGTATTTATTATATCTTCGCCAAAAATTTTTGAAGAAGAAAAAATAAAAAGTTTTATAGGCAAAATAAGAGAGATTGCAAAAGAAGAAGGCTTCAAAGACTTATATCTTATGTCTTTAAGGGGAAATGTCAAAAATGAGGAAATAAAATCTTTAAATTTTGACTCTATGTTGGAATTTTTCCCTTGCGGAATGGATGATCTTGTCACCGTTAAGCCTGAAAAATTTGTGAACAATAAATTCAGCGGGCTTTCTTATAATATGAAAAAATTTGTAGATGAAAAGCGTTACTTATATAAAGCCCCCTGTAAGACTTTTAAAAGTTGTTTCCCGAATTGGGATAACACGGCAAGAAAATGTTACAGAAAAGCCGCAATTTATCAAATGACGCCCGAGTTGTATAAAATCTGGCTTAAAGATATTATTGATTGGACATATAAAAACCACGATAAAAACGAACAATTTGTGTTTATTAACGCTTGGAACGAATGGGCGGAAGGTGCGCACCTTGAACCTTGTCAGAGATATGGCTACGCTTATCTCGAAGCTACAAAAGAAGCTCTTGAAGAGGTAAGTATTCCCGTTTAAAACAAAAAGGAAAATAATGACAGAAGATAAAATTTTATCCGTTGAAGAATTCAGAGACCTTATGAAAAAAAGAACCTATGTCGAAGAAGGTTCCGTTTTGTTTGAAACTTTTCATAAGTTAAGTTCAGACGCCCAAAAAATTACAATGGAATTAAATTTCAAATATCATACAAAAGATGAAATAAGAGAACTTTTTTCCGTTTTGACAAAAAGCGAAGTTGATGAAACCTTCGGGCTTTTTCCGCCATTTTATACAGATTGCGGGGTTAATATCAAAGTCGGCAAAAATGTTTTTATAAATTCCTGTTGCCGTTTTCAGGACCAAGGCGGAATTGAAATAGGTGACGGTTCACTAATAGGGCATAATGTCACAATTGCAACCTTAAACCATGAGTTTCATCCTGAAAAAAGGGGAAATATTAACCCGTCGCCGGTTAAAATCGGTAAAAATGTATGGATAGGTTCAGACAGTACAATTTTGCCTGACGTCACAATAGAAGACGGAGCAATAGTCGGCGCAGGAAGCGTTGTGACAAAATCTGTTCCAAAAAATGCTGTTGTTGCGGGAAACCCCGCTAAGGTTATTAAATATATAGAGGGTTGACTATGTTTAAAAAAATTGGTTTAGTTATTTTATCATTATTTGTTCTTATGGGGGGAATTAATATGGCAGATGCAAAAAATAATAACGATTGGGATAAAGTTTTTCAAAAAAGCAAAAAGGTTGATGTTAAAAAAGTTGAATTTAAAAACAGATACGGAATAACCCTTGTCGGGGATATTTATCTTTCAAAAGACCTTAAAAAAGGCGAAAAATATCCTGCAATTGCAATTTCCGGACCTTTTGGCGCAGTAAAAGAACAGTCAAGCGGGCTTTATGCACAGACACTCGCCGAGAAAGGCTTTATAACACTCGCTTTTGACCCTTCTTATACGGGAGAAAGCAAAGGCGAACCAAGAAACGTTGCAAGCCCCGATATAAACACGGAAGATTTTTCTGCCGCAGTTGACTATCTTTCATCAAGAGAAGACGTTAACCCTAATGAAATAGGAATTTTAGGCATTTGCGGGTTTGGCGGCTTTGCGCTTAATGCTGCAGGCATGGACACAAGAATTAAGGCTGTCGTTCCCGTTACAATGTATGATATGACAAGAGTCAGCGCCTTTGGTTATAACGATTCAATCGATGAAAATGCAAGGTATGAATTAAAAGAAAAATTAAACAATCAAAGAACACTTGATTTTAAAAACGGTACTTATGCAAAAGCAGTCGGGCTTCCCGAAAAATTAACCGGCGAAGAACCTCAATTCGTTCAGGATTATTTCGGCTATTATAAAACAAAAAGAGGCTTTCACCCCCGCTCAATTAATTCAAACGGGGCGTGGAACTTAACTTCGTCTTTATCTTTAATTAACATGCCGATTTTGCAATATTCAAACGAAATAAAAGCTCCGGTTTTGATGATACACGGTGAAAAAGCTCACAGCAGATATTTTTCCGAGGACGCTTTCAAAAAATTAAAAGGGGATAATAAAGAACTCTATATCGTAAAAGATGCAAATCATGTTGATTTATACGACAATTTGGAAAAAATTCCGTTTGATAAAATAGAAGAATTTTTCAAAAAAAATCTCACCGAATAAAGGCTCAGATTAAACGATGTTTTGAAAATTTAAATTTCAAAAAGATAAGACTTGTAATTGTTTAAATCAATTCCTTCAAGTTTTAAGAGGTTTGATTTTGTTTCAATTCCCCCCGAATATCCTGTAAGCTTGCCTTTTGAACCTATAACTCTGTGACATGGAACAACTATTGAAATCGGGTTTTTTCCTATTGCGGCGCCAACAGCCCGACTTGACATTTTTTTGAGCCCCCTTATTTTTGCAAGTTTTTTTGAAATGTCCCCATATCTGACAAGCTTTCCGTATGGAATTTTTAATAAAATTTTGAAAACCTCTTTTTGAAACTCGCTTCCCTCAAAACATAAAGGAAGGTTTGATATTGAGGGGTTTTTTCCTTCAAAATATTCTGTAAGCCAATTTTTTGCAAGCTTAAGGGAATTTGTTTCTTTTGTTTCAATTGATGAAATATCAAATTTGCCGCCGAAAAATTTTTGATTAAAAAGCCAAACTCCCGCAATATTTTCATTGAAAGAAACAATCGTATAAGTTCCAAACGGCGAATTAAACTCGAGTTTATATAAATTTCTCTGCATAAAGTCTTACTTATAAAATAATATTTAATAATAAGACAAAAACTTATAAAAGACACTGTGAAATAAATTTCTGTTAAAAAACGGTTAAACTTTAATTTGTAACCATAAATTCTTTCTTTTGTGATAAGATTATTGCAATAAATCTTTGTGAAGCGAGGAAGTTAATCAAAGTTTTAAAAACTTTTTTGTGTATAAGGAAATAATCAAAAATTCCTGTACAATTCATAATTTTCGGGGGAACACAAAACAAAAGTGCTTTTGGATATTTTAAAAGAAAAAAAATGTTTTAAGCTCATTTTGGGGGCGGGAAACGAAGATGTTGACGAGGTTGAAAAACTTGTCACCCTTTATTCAAAGGCGGGCTGTAACTTTTTTGACCTTTGCCCCAAACAAGAAATTATCGACGCCGCAAAAAGGGGAATAAAAAATTCTTTCGTAAAAGAAAAGAAATACCTTTGTATTTCTCTCGGAACAAAAAATGACCCCCATTTCACAAAAGTAAAAATAAACAATAAACTCTGCAAAAATTGCGGAAAATGTCTTGAAATTTGTCCTCAAAGGGCAATTTCAAAAGGAAAAACAGGCTGTGTAATTAATAAAACAAAATGTATCGGCTGCCAAAGATGTATAAAAGTTTGCGGCGAAAATTGCATAAAAATTTTAAACAACAAAAACGATACAAGAGAAATTTTATCGTCAATAAAGCTTAGCGATATTGACTGTATTGAGCTTCACTCAATCGGCGCAAGTGAAAAAGAAGTTTTTGAAAAATGGGATGTTATAAATACAACCTATAAGGGAATTTTAAGCATTTGTGCCGACAGAACAAAACTTGGAGATGAATTTTTAAAAGAGAGAATAAAAAAAATGCTTTCAAAAAGACCCGATTTTTCAACCGTAATTCAAGCTGACGGCGCACCGATGTCCGGCGGAAAGGATGATTTTAAAACCACTCTTCAAGCTGTTGCAACGGCAGAAATTATTCAAAATGAAAACTTTCCCGCATATTTAATTTTATCGGGCGGAACAAATTCGAAATCAACTGAGCTTGCAAAACTCTGCAATGTTTCCGTTAACGGGATTGCAATCGGTTCTTATGCAAGAAAAATTGTGAAAGAATATATTGAAAAAGAAGATTTTTTGAAAGATGAAAAAACTTTTTCAAAGGCGCTTTCAATTGCAAAAAACCTTGTTGAAACATCAATTAAAAACATTTTATAATTCTTTTAAAAACAGTGTTTTAAAATACTTATGATATAATAATTGAGGCATTACGGTAATTACAGGAGTTTTATGAAATCTTTATTATTAACGGGCTCAGGCGGCTTTGTCGGCGGTAATTTAAAAAAAATTTTTAATGAATATAAAATTTTTTCTCCCAGAAGTTTTGAATTAGATTTTACGAATGAAAATCTTGTTGCCTCTTTTTTTAATGAACACGATGCAGATTTAATAATTCACTGCGGTTCAATCGGTGGCGCAAGAGGACTTCAGGATAAAGACACAACCGTTGAAGACAACATAAAAATGGTTGACAACATTTTAAAATATAAAAATAAAGACACCTATACGGTTCTTTTCGGCTCAGGCGCCATGTATGGCAAACAAAGACCGCTTAAAAAAGTCAGTGAAGATGAAATCGGCAAGGTTGTTCCGTATGACCTTTACGGAAAATCAAAAGTGCTTATATCAGAAATGGTTGATAAAAGGGCAGATGTTCTCTGTTTAAATATTTTCGGCTGTTACGGGTATGATGAAAAAGAAACAAGGTTTCCAACCTATGCAATTAAAAGAAAACTGGAAAACAAACCGATTGAGATAAATCAAAACGTGGTTTTTGATTATCTTTTTATTGAAGATTTGGCTGAAATTATAAAACAATTGATTAAAATAAAACCTGAAAAAAATATTATAAACGTTACCCCGACAGAAAGCATAAGCCTTTTGGAAATTTCAAACATTGTAAATTCATTTTCGGATAACAAAGTTGAAGTTGTAATCAAAAATCTTGAGTTAAATAATGAATATACAGGCTCAAACTCAAGACTTCTTCATTATTTGCCCGATTTTAAATTTACGCCCTATAAAGAAGGCTTATTTAAACTTTACGAATATATAAAAGCTAATTAATAAGGACAGTTGCTTTTTTGGGACATTTGTAATAAAATCGCTTCGTATACTACAGAAGTTTATTTATTTTATTTATTATAGAAGGAAACACTTATGGAAACATTTGGAATTGAAAAATTAGGTATTATCGGACCAAAAGCGGTTTATCGCAACTTAACTCCGGCTCAGTTAACCGAAGCTGCACTCAGATTAAACGAAGGAAAACTTTCAAACACGGGTGCTCTTGTTGTTACAACAGGAAAATATACGGGGCGTTCTCCTAAAGATAAATTCATTGTTGACACGGAAAGCGTACACAATGAAATTGCATGGGGAAAAGTAAACCGTCCTATATCAAGAGAAAAATTTAACTCTATTAAAGGTAAAATCGCAGCTTATTTGCAAAACAGAGAAGTATTCATCTTTGACGGTTTTGCAGGTGCAGATAAAAAATATACTCAAAAGTTCCGTATAATTAACGAACTTGCAAGCCAAAACCTCTTTATTCACCAGCTTTTAATCAGACCGACGGAAGAAGAATTGGCAGCATACGGCGAACCTGATTACACAATTCTTTGCGCCCCCGGTTTCAAATGCGATCCGGAAGTTGACGGCGTAAATTCGGAAGCATGCATTGCAATTGATTATGAAGCTCATACAATCATCATTTGCGGTTCACAATATGCGGGCGAAATTAAAAAATCAGTTTTTGCAACGATGAACTATATCATGACAAAGAAAAATGTTCTTCCTATGCACTGCAGTGCAAATATGGATCCTGCAACCGGCGAAACGGCTGTTTTCTTTGGTTTGTCAGGAACCGGAAAAACAACGTTGTCGGCTGACCCTTCAAGAAAATTAATCGGCGACGATGAACACGGTTGGTCACCTGACGGCGTATTCAACTTTGAAGGCGGATGTTATGCAAAATGTATTAATTTATCGGCTGAAAACGAACCCGATATTTACAATGCCATTAAATTCGGTTCGCTTGTTGAAAACGTTATAATGGATGAAAAAACAAGAGAATTTGATTTCAATGACGGAAGCTTAACCGAAAACACACGTGTCGGCTATCCTATTGATTACATCAACAATGCTCAAGTTCCTTCAAAAGGCGGCATTCCAAAAGTTGTTATCTTCTTAACAGCTGACGCTTTCGGTGTTTTGCCCCCAATTTCAAAATTGAATAAAAATGCTGCAATGTACCACTTTGTTACAGGCTTTACATCAAAATTGGCAGGAACGGAACGTGGCGTAACAGAACCTCAACCGACATTCTCTACATTGTTCGGTGAACCGTTTATGCCGATGGACGCTTCAGTTTACGCTGAAATGCTTGGCGAAAAGCTTGAAAAATACGGCACTCAAGTTTATCTTGTAAATACCGGCTGGGCTGGCGGTTCCGCAGCTTCAGGCGCTAAGAGAATGAAATTATCATACACACGTGCAATGGTAACGGCAGCTCTTAACGGTTCATTCGATAAGATTGAATTTAAACACCATGACGTATTTAATGTTGATTATCCTACATCATGCCCGAACGTTCCGGATGAAATGCTTGACGCAAGAGGCATGTGGGCTGATAAGAACGCTTACGATGTCGCAGCAAACAAACTGGCACAAATGTTTGAAGATAACTTCACTTCAAAATATCCTAACATGCCTAAAGAAATTGTTAATGCCGGTCCTAAACCCTTGTCAGCAGTAAAATAACAATATTCAAACAATAAAAAAAGAGCCTTTATTTGAGGCTCTTTTTTTTATGAATTATAGTCGATAACGGAAATGTCATATTTTCCAAGATTATCCATTAAAGTTTTGTTTGAAACGGTTGTATCTCTTGAAGTGTTCCATGGATTAACAAGGGTCATTTTTTCTCCGTCATAATCTTTAACCGCATATGCGTGATTTCCCTCTAAAGAAGAAAATCCGTTTATAACTCCCAAGGTGGCGGAAGTATTTTCTTTGTTTTGCTGATAATAATTTAACAGGCCTTTTACATCACTTTCTTTTTCATTGTGTGCGTAATCTGTGGTTCCTGAAAAAAGCTGATATAAATAATATGCGCTACTGCCGTTTAAGCCGTTTTCTGTCGGAAGTTCCACATCTTTATCAGATTTTGCTTTTTCAACCGCCAATTCCAAAAGAAGCATATCATCATCGCCCGTAGAATATTCGCTTTTTTTGCCAAGCCCGCCGAATATAGTTGATACATTTTTGCTTTTAAGTTCTTCTTGTGAAACGGTATATGTCTTATCTATTCCTTTAAATGTAACTTGATAATTTCCGTTTTCATCTTGTTTTATGGCGTCTTTTATTGCCTGTTTACCTTCTTGAGTATACGAAAGCGATAAAACGCCGGATAAAAGCCAACAATCACCTGTGCTGCCTTGAAAAACAGCTTCGTCAATTTCGCCGTTCACCCCTTTGTTTTTATCAGAAAATAAGCCGTATAAAATCTGACCTATTCCGCCTGAACGGTGGACACTGTTTTGATTTCCGATAAAATTAGTATTTTTTTGAAAATTAATATTATTAATATCGGTCACAATATATCCTCTGATAAAATCCTCTTTATGTTTATATAAAGATTTTTTCTTTAAAAAAATTGATTAAAAACTCAAAAAATGTTAAATATTGTAACCGACACCCGCTAAAAGCGCCTTCTATTGTTGAAATTTTTACTCAAACAAAATATTAAACTATTGATTTAACAAGTCTTTCTTGTCTTGAAGCGCTTAAAATGTTCCTTAATTTCATAATTGCCTGCGCATGCAATTGGCATGCCCTTGACTCGGATACATTAATGGCTTCCCCTATTTCTTTTAATGTCATATTCTCACGGTAATAGAAAATAAGTAACATTCTTTCTCTTTCGGGAAGCCTTTTCAGCGCTCTTTCAAGTTCTTTTTTTGCGTCTTTCTTTTCGACAATTTCTTCGGGGCGTTCTGATTTCATGTCTTCTATTGTGTCTATAATTTCAACCGAATCGTCCCCGACTGATTTTTTGTCATACAAAGATTCAACACTTGTATCCATTGATAAAATTTCGTCAACTTTTTCTTTTGGAAGTCCAAGTTTATCGCCAATTTCAGAATTTGTCGGAATTCTTCCAAGTTCGTTTTTAAGCCTTTGGCTCACTTCTTTTATTTCTTTTATTTTTTTTCTTAAAGTTCTTGGAAGCCAGTCGTTTGACCTTATTTTATCAATAATTGCTCCTCTTATTCTCATAAGAGCGTAAGTTTCAAATTTTGCTCCTTTTTGGGTTGAATATTTTTCAACGGCGTCTATCAGCCCCTCAATTCCGTAACTTAAAATGTCCTCATAAGAAAAACTCGGCGGAAGGCTGACTTTTATACGCCCGATTACATATCTTGTAAGATAAATATATTGAACAATGAGTTTATCCCTTATTATTCTGTTTGTTTTGTCTTCCTGAAATTTTTGCCAAAGTTCTGCAAGTTCTTCATCCGAAACACGCACAACCTTTTTATAGGAATCTAACTCAAAATTCTCATTCATTTATGTATCACTTTCCCCAAAGTCTTAATAATTGTTTACATTTACATAATACATGAATGAGCATGTCTTTGGCTTCATATAGTTATATGAAAAATAAAACATGTAATAGTCTTAACGGATGAAATTTTTATTATTCGCTCAAGATTTCATAAAGGCTTGAAGCTTCGTTAATACTGACGTTTCCGTCGGGAATTATTAAAACTTTAGCTCTCAGTGTTCTTGTTTTATATTCAATTGAAATAATATCGCCCGCTTTAAGCTGTTTTGAAGGTTTTGCGGGGTTATCGTTCACAAAAACACGTGCCATATCGCAAACTTCATTTGCAACAGTTCTTCTTTTTATAATTCTTGAAACTTTTAAAAATTTGTCTAATCGCATATAACTTCGATTTTATACTCTTTGTTTTTGTTTAATTTTTCTTCAATTTCTTTAAAATTAATGAGCCCTTCCTGTGCGCCGAAAACTTCAACACAAGAAGCCGAATTGACAGAAGCGAAACAGAGCGATTTTTCAATGTCTCCCTTGAATTTTTCTATCGAAGCAACAAAGGTGGAAGCGAAAGAGTCGCCCGCACCAAGCGTTGATCTGACTTTTGCCGGAAATTCGGGCGCTTTATAAAACTTTTTGCCGTCATAAGCAATTGCGCCGTTTTTGCCGTCAGTTATTAAAATTATTGAGTGGTTTTTGTTTCTTAATTCTTTGAAAATTTCTTTTAAGTCGGGGTGAATTTTTTCTCTTGAGAAAAATTCGGTTTTTGTGTCGGGTCTGACTTCTATTTGGGTCAAAAGGCTTGCTTCTTCTTTATTTAAAATTAAAATGTCGCAAGCTTCAACAATTTTGCCGAAATATTTTGCTCCCTTTTTGATTGCGGTAGTTCCTGCGTTAATTGCAAGTTTTATTTTATTTTTAGTTGCAAAAGCGGCAATTTTATCAAGAAGCTTGTTGCTTTCCCCCGCAAGCGGAGCAAGATATATCCATTTTGTGTTTTTTAGGTTGTCAAAATCAATATCTTCTTTTTCTATGCGGGCATTTTCGCCTCTGTGTGCAAGAACGGTTCTATCCCCTTGAAAACTTACAAGAATGATTGAAAAGCCGGTCAAACCTTTTTTTGAATGAATTACATTTGATGTATCTATTCCGAAATTTTTAATTTTCTTTTCAATTAACGGCGCCATTTCATCGTTGCCCATTTTAACAACGGTTGATGTTTTAAATCCGAGATTTGCAAAATTTGTGGCGGTGTTAATTGCGCCCCCGCCGATATTCCTTGAAAAATCGTCAATTTCAATTTTGCTTCCGTATGGAAAAGACATAAAGTCGCTTCTTTTTTCTTTTGAATATACGGAAACAATTTTTGCATCGTCTGATTCTATAAAAACATCAAGCGTGGCTGAACCTATTGTAATAACATCAAACATAATCTTTATTCTTCCAATAATACTTTATTTATTATAATATAAACCGGGGGCATTGTTAAATGTTTTTAAAAAAAATTAAACTTAAAAATTTTAGAAACTATTCGGATATTGAGTTTGATTTTAAAAAAAATAAGACACTTTTTACGGGAAAAAACGCTCAAGGCAAAACAAACCTTTTAGAGTCGGTTTTTTATCTTTCTTCCCTCAATTCAAACAGAATAAAAAAAGACAGTGAACTCATTAAGTTTAGTGAAGATTTTACTTCAATTTCAGGCGCTGTTTTAAAAGACGGCGTTGATATCAATCTTGATGTTTTGATAAATCCGCCAAAAAATAAAGTTTTAAAGGTAAACGGACTTAAAAAAAGTAAGCACAAAGATTTTATCAGGGTTTTGTCCGTTGTAAATTTTTCAAGTTCAGATTTAATGCTCTTAAGAGGCGAACCCTCAGACAGGCGAAAATGGCTTGATATGGCAATTATGCAGGTTTATCCTCAATATTATGATAAGCTTGCGAAGTTTAATAAAATTCGCCTTCAAAAGGCAAATTATCTTGCAAATTATGGAATTCAAGCTGATATGCTTGAGGTTTTTAACTCTCAGCTTGCAATTGCAAGTTCAAACATCGTTTATTTAAGAATGAAATTTTTAGATGAACTTAAAAAAGTTGCAAAAATTAAACATAAATCAATTTCAGAATTTGAAGAAGCCGATATTTTTTATGATTCTGACGTTATAAAAGAAATTATTCCCATTGAAGAAATGACAAAAAAGTTTGAAGAAGCCCTCTATGGCGCCAAAGAAAAAGAAATTATTCGTCAAACATGCCTGATTGGTCCTCACAGAGATGATATATTATTTTCAATTAACGGAAATGATGCAAGAAAGTTTGCCTCTCAAGGTCAGCAAAGAACGATGATTTTGGCGCTTAAACTGGCGGAGCTGGATATAATTTCAGAAAAAACGGGAGATAACCCCCTTCTTTTATTGGACGATGTTTTGGCTGAACTTGATGATAAAAGGCAAAATTTTCTTTTAAAATCAATAAAGCCCGAAATTCAAACAATTATAACGAGTGTGGATACCTTCTTTTTTGATGATGAATTTTTAAAAGATGTTGATATTGTAAATATTAAAGACGGAAAGATAAATTAAAAGCCTGCTTAAGTGCAGGCTTTCAACTTTTTATTCTTCAAGTTTTCTTTTTGTGTCATCGAACATGTCGGGTAATATATCATCTTCGGGCTCACAATCAGGAACGGTCGGTGTCGGTTCCGGCTCAGGTTCCGTTGGTGTCGGTTCCGGTTCAGGTTCCGTTGGTGTCGGTTCCGGCTCAGGTTCCGTTGGAGTGGGTTCAGGCTCAGGTTCCGTTGGAGTGGGTTCAGGCTCAGGTTCCGTTGGTGTCGGTTCCGGTTCGGGTTCAGGAACTGTCGGAGTCGGTTCAGGTTCTGTTGGTGTGGGTTCCGCAGGTTTTGTTTCAACTGGAGGATCCGGATTTGGATTGTCTTCAGGTTCTGTTGGAGGAGGCGGAGGAGGTGTCTCCTCTTCTTCTTTCTGTTTTTGTATCCATTCAAGAGTTGTTTCAATAGAACCAAGAAGCTCATCCAGCGATTCATTATCCGCAGATTTTGAATTTTCGAGTTTTGTTTCAAGCATTGCTTGCATATCATCAATTTGGCTGTCTAAACTTTCTACAAAATCGCCAAGGCTCATATTTTTGCCGTCAACCGTGATTTGATCTTTTACTATATTATCTATAGCACCCAGATTAAGTTCGCCTGTTCTGTCTTTACCATAGATAAATGTATTATCAACAGTGTTTACATCAAAACTCGAGAAGATTTTTTCCGTGTTGATATCCGTGCGGTCAGCAACTTGTTTATAGAAGGTTTCAAGGTTTTCTTTAGAATTTAAAGTTTCATTAGCCGTTACAGATTCACCGCCTTTGAATGTAATTCCGAAACGGTTAATTACCGAAGAGCCGTTAATGTCTTCATATTCTTCCTGAAAACCGTCATAAACTTTGTCATTGTTGAAACGTTCTTCGCCTGTAGCCAATTTTTCGCCGTCACGGCTAGCGTTCAACCCTTTGAGGTCAATTGAATCAATGCCGAGTTCATAAGCGCTTGTATATGTAATATCAAAGTCTACAGAGTTTGTTAATTTGCCTTTTTCTTTGTAATCTTTTGCGTCTTTATAGTTATCAATATCTTTGCTGTTATCAATTGATTCCGTTTGATCGTTTGTCATCAAAGCAAGCATATCAAGTGCGGTTTTATCACGTTTTGAACCGTCAACAAGTGTCATTTGAACTTTGTTTCCGTTTTCATCGGTTACAATGTCTTTGTTATCAATAACGCCGTCTTTGTTGTAATCGTATTGAAGAAGCTCATAGATACCGTCTTTTGAACCGAGAAGGTCATTGTTGTTGCCGTCTTTGTAATCAAATTTTTTGTTATTGTTTCTGTCTTCAATAAAGGTAAATGTTTTGCCGTCTTTAATGAAGGTCATCGGGTCAAAACCTTCATCTTTCGGTTTGTCATCAGGAATTTCCGGCTTGTCTTCAACAATTTCAGTGCTGCCGACATTCCATTTATTTAAAATTTCTTTACTGATTGTTGAATATAAATTTCCGCTTGCGTCAGAATCTTTTACAATTTTATAGTGTCTTGAGTCTGCCTTGTCGTTAGGGTTTGCAGGGTTTTGACCTTCGTTTTGGTCTGATACCGTATATTCAATTCCGGCTTCGGGGAAAAGTGCGGATAAAGTATACATCATTTCTTTATATGTAAATCCGGCTTCATACATTGTGGTCAGGATGTTATCCTGTTCAACGGCTTTTTTCATTTCCTGCATTTGAGTTTGGTTTACACTGTCTGCAGTTTTTGTTTTTTCCGTGTCATCAATGTCAAAAAGTTCTCTTAAGGCGTCATAAATTTTACTTGTTCCATCAGCGTCTTTTGCGAATTTTTTGTTTGTATCTTTATGTCCTGATGTGCCATGTCCGTATGGAATGCTCCATGAACCATTGTTTTCTTCAGGAGTTTTAAGACCAATCTGCCAGTTTTCATTTACAAAAGACATAATATCCGAAGGGCTCATGCCTGCGCCTTTTAATTCTTCAAGCATTCCGCCTTCAATTAATTCGCCGAGATTTGCAAGTTCGGGGTTTGAAGTTTTGTTATAAATATCGTTTTTCTTTGTTTCACCGTCAACTACGGTTTCAGCAACGAAAGTGCCTTGTTTTTGACCGATAAATTTATTCTGAAGTTCCTGTTGTTCTGCGGCTTTTTCGGCATCGCTTTTGGTTTCGTTTTTTGTTACCGTATATCTTGATTGATAGGTTTCCAAAAGTTGGTTTGCAACATCCGCTTTTCTTCCTGAAAAAACAGGTGTATTTGTGTCTGTGTCAACATTTTTGTATGCCCCAATAATTGTGTCGGACATATTATTTTTTGTTCTTGTTAACATGCTTATGGTTGAACATGTTGTGTTTAATTCGCCCTTGAGGGCATTTGTTTGAATTAAATAAGATTGAATTATTCCGGTCAGGTCATTAATTTTGGTTTTTTGTGACTCAGCCTGACTTGTCCAGTTTTTAATAATTATTTCATGAGCATTTAATTCTGAAGCTTTGCTTTGGAAAGCTTCACTGTAAAAATCGTTAAAGTCGCCCTTTCCGCCTGATTCTTTATATTTTGCCAAAGCTTCATCCAATGCTTCCTGCGCAGCTTTTTCGACATCTTCCTGATATTCGCCTTCTTCTCCGACAATAAGAGCCGTTAATTTAACGAGTTCTTCCTGTCTGACTCTGTTTTTATCATCAATTTCCGCAATTTCATTTTGAAGCTCATCCGCCCTTTTTTGAAGTTCGGCAAGTCTTTGTTCAAGATTTTTAATCTGACCTTCAAGTTTGTTTGTGCCGTCTTTTCCTTCGTTATAGTATTCGATTTCAGAGAACAATCTTTCTACATCTTCCTCGGTGTAGTTCATGTTTTCTTTTAGCACGTTACTGTCAACATATTTGTTAAGTTGGTCAATTGTTGACTGGCTCTTGTCGATTGCTGTCATGATGTTAGTCTCCCTTGATAAATGCTATATACCCTCTAAATCGGTTTTGTGGCATACAAACTTTAGATATTGTTAAGAAAAATTTTAAATTTTTTACAATTGTTAATCTTTTTATAAAGACACAAAAAAGCCTGTCTTTGAAGCAAGACAGGCTTTTTATTTTTTTATTTTTTATTCTTTTTTATCTTTTAATTCGGCATCTTTTTTTGCCTGAGCAAGACCTTTTTGTTTTACTTTAATTTCGGCGTTATAATTGTCAACCGCTTTTCCTACATCGGTTTGCGCCGTTGCGTTAATATGGTCGTTATCAGTATACATATCAGTTTCCGCAGCTTTAGAGCCTCTTTCAATTACGGTTTTTAAGTATGTTCCGTCTTTGCCGTAAAGTTTTTGGAATTCTGCCCAGTCAATATTCAAGTCGAATTGATCAAAGTATTGTTCAGCGTCCATAGCGCCTTTTAACTGGTCTTGAAGGTCTTTTTTCATATTCTTGAGCAATTCGGCAGCTGCTTTGGCGTCATCAGATGAATAATTTTCGGGGTTAACCGCTTTTGCATATTCATCTTTTGAAAGGTGAGAATAAATTCTGTCACTTTTTGTTTTTGAGCTGTCTGCAACTTGTTTATAGAAGGTTTCAAGATTTGATTTTGTGTTGTCGGTTTCTTTTGCCTGTATATTTTTATCAAGCTTTTTGCCGTTTGTTGTTATATTAAACGTATTTAACAATTTTGAACCGTTTGCGCTCATTTGTTCTTTATCTTTGTCAGATATAGTTGAAAGGTCAATGCTTGTTATACCGATGTCGCTTGCGCTTTGGTATGCGATATTAAAGTCAACCGAGTTGGTATATACGCCTTTTCCTTTGTAATTTCCGCCTTTTTTGTATTCATCAACATCTTTTGAACCGTTTTCGCCGACTGACTCTATTTGTTTGTTGCTCATAAGAACAATTTGGTCAAGCTCTTTGCCTTCAATTTTGCCGTTTCCGTCGGTGTCGTATGCCTTTAATTCTTCTATGCCGTTTTTAGAGCCGAGAAGGTCATTATTCTTGTCATCGGTATAGCTGAATTTTGCATCTCCGTTTCTGTCGTTGATAAATGTATAAGTTGTATCGCCCTGTTGGAATGTAATCGGGTCACTTCTTTTTTCGTCAGCAACATTTGTATCAGCGTCATCGTTGGTTTTTGCGTCCCCTTCGGTAAACCAATATTTTTGAATTAAATCGCCGATGTTTTTATATGTATTGCCGCTTGATTTTGAATCTTGAACAATTGTATAGTTTCTTCCGCCGCTTTGACTGTCAAGATTATAACCGATTCCTGAATCAGGGAAGGCTTGAGTTAAAATATACATTGCTTCTTTAAAGGTGAAGCCCGCATTATACATTTTTGTAAGAATGTTATTGTCGCCGCTTCCTGAAGTTGCTTTTTTCAAGGCTGCAACATTTTTTTCGTTAACCGAGTCTGCCGTTAGATTAACTTTTTTGTTATTTGTGCAGAAGTCGATTATTTCATTATATATTTCTTTTCCTTTGGCGTCGTGTCCTTTTGGAATTGTCCATTCGCCCGTTTCTTTATTTTTTGAAATGCTGACGCTTTCCCAGTTTGTTGCAATAAATTGCATGATTTCATCTTTTGTCATGCCTGATTGCTGAAGTTGGGTTAACATTCCTTTGTTAATTGCTTCGCCAAGGTTTGTAAGCTGAACATTTTTGCCTTCTCCGGCTGATTTTGCATCATATGTATTTTTCTTCAGCGTTGCCTGAGGAATTTGGTCTTTCCATTTTTGTTGTTGTTCTTTTAAGACGGAACTTATGCCTGTCGATTCGCTGGCATTTGCGCCTTTCATATTTAATATTTCGTTTGCAATAGCTTCTTTTTTGCCCGAATAGATTGGAATTTTGTTGTCTGTATCAACATTTTTATAAGCACCTTCCATTGTTGTGGAAAGTTTGTTTTTGGTGCTTGATAAGAGGTTGATTGTAGCGTTTGTTGTGTCTAATTTTCCTTGAAGCCCGTCAACTCTGTCAATATAACCTTGAATTTTATCCGCAACAGGTGAAATCGAGTTTTTAACTTTATCATATTCTGCATATAAAGATTTTATTTGGTTTACATCAAGAGTTGCTTTAAGAACATCATAGAATGTATCGCTGAAATATTTTTCAAAACTTTGACTTTTGTTTGCTCTATATTCGTTAATTGCCGTGGTTGAAGCCTCTTTAGCTGCTTTTCTTACGGCAGTTTGATATTCTGCCGTCCCTGCATTAATTTGTCCGATAATATCAACGAGCTGATTATTTTTTTCGTCAATCTTTAAATTTGCCTCATCAATTTCTTTTTGCAGAGTTTCAGCTTCAGTTTTAAGGGCGCTTATAGCCGCTTGAAGCGTGTCAATTTGTTTTTGAATTGACTCGGCACCTTCGGTTCCCGAGTTGTAATAATCAACTTCTTCAAACAAGCCTTCCAAATCTTCCATGCTTGCTGTCACAACATTGTTGTTGTCAATAAATTTGTTTTTCAATGTACTTAACAACGAATTTGTTGTATTGATTGTGCCTGTCATATAGTTCGTCCTTTCCGAGGTTATTATTAATTCGACTAAAAGTAAACAAAAAATAATTATGCCTGAATGTCTTTTTCAAAATTTTCCAAAAATTTGTCCATATTACTGAATGCTGTTCCGACGGCATTTGCGGCGTTGGTTGTCCAATCTTTGCCGTCAAAACAACCGGAGTCTTCATCAGGCTGCTTAATGCCGCCTGTATTACCAATATTGTAATCGGGCAGGCGCATTGAATAACCGCATTTTGCAATGTTTTCCACTAAAAAGTCTCCTTTTTATTTGTTATTAGTTATATCGGAGTTTTTCTTTTTTTTCTTTAGCGGGTTTAATTTTATATTAATATTTCTTTACAACTTTTTTATAAATACTAAACGACTTTACTGTTTCGTTTGCTCTGTTTATTAGATATTTTGGAATTTCAGCCTCAAATTCTTTTTCAAATTTAAAGCCTATATCTTGTATAAATTCGGGGTTAATTCTGCATTGTGCGCTGCTTACTTTTTTCATTTCGTCAATGTCTGCAAGCCTTAAGCTTATATTTTCTCTATCCATTGTTTCATAGTGACAATCTGCCATATGGTTTACAAAAAGCGGGTTTTCAATATCGTTTTTGTTAAGTGCGGTTGATTCTTGATAATCGGCGTTTTGAAGAACAAGATAATCATATAATGTAAGGTCATAATTTTTTATATGGGGAATGTTAATTATATTTATTTTGCAGTTGTTTGAAAGCTCAAGAAATTTTCCGCTATAGACCATATATCCCGCAGTGTTTGCAATTCCTATAAGGTTATTATTTTTGCAATACGGCTCAAGCGCAGTTTTTAAGGTGTATGATTCATTAAAGCTTTGATAAAATTTATAGTTTAACTTTCTCATGTTTTCTTGAATTAGTTTTATATCATGAGTTTTTATAAATTCTTTTTTTAAATAAAACATTGGTCTTTGTGAAAGAAATAAAGAGGCGTATGTCATATAAAAGAAACAGAAAAGAATTATAAAAAATTTAACTATATTCATTTTTCTTATATATGAAACGGTGAAAATCGGAATTGCAAGGCACATAAAAGTTACAATAAATCTGATTGAATAAATCATGTAAGCTATTGAAAAGCTTAAGACGATTATTTGTGACCAAAAAAGAATTGAAAAAATTCTCATTTTTTTATCAAAAAATGCGGCAATACTTGAGGGAAGAAAAATTGTAAAACCTAAAATTCCAAAGCCAAGAAGCTGTTCGGTCATTGAAATGTTTGTAAAATCAAGAGGAACATTTTCTCCTATATGGACATTTGGCGAAAAAAGGCTTATTACAAAGCTTTGCATATATAAAAGATGTTTATTTATATAAAACCCCAAAGTAAAGCCGGAAAAATCAAAAAATTGAAAAATATATCTTATAAAATTTGCAAAAAAGCCTTTTATACCGCCCCAGAACATATGTCCGTTAAGCGCAGTTGTTGCGCCAAGAAAGTTGCCGTAGTTTATAAAGTTTAAAATGTAGTTATAGCTTGAAAAAATAACAAAATTTAAAATCAAAAGACCGAAATATTTCAAAAAATCTTTTTTCAAAAGAATTGAATAATAAATTAAAAGGGGCAAACTTGCAATAACACCTGTGCTTTTTGTACCCATTGCAAGCGCCATGGCAAGGCTTGCAAAGAAAAGCTCCGATATAAGCTTTTGTTTTTTATAACTCAAAACAAGATAAAACGAAACCGCTATAAGCGCACCTGTTGTCAAATCTGTCTGTGTGCTTGACATTTGGCTTATTACACCCGCAAGTGAAGAAAACATAAAAATTGCCCAAAGCCTTTTTTTGGGGTCAATTTCATAAATTTCCATAATCTTCCAGCCGGAAAAAATAACAAGAAAATATGAGAAAAATTGTAAAAGTCCAAGAACGGTATCATTTTTAAAAAGAGCATATATCCAAGTGTATATAAGCTCTGAATTAATCGGCATGCAATGACATCTTATGTCGGAAGTTTCAAAATGACTGATAAAACCGTCTTGCGCCCAAAATAATGCCCTTAGAGCATGATAGCCCTGTGCATCAGGTTCATTAACGGGCGAAAGTGAGGCAAGAATAAAACTTACACCGATTAAAAAACATAAAAAACCCAAAAGAACAATAAGGCTTTTATCTTCCAAAAAACTCTTTTTTAGTTCCGACAAAAGAGGTTTAAAATCAAAATTTATTTTCGGTCTTTTTTTAAATTCCCAAATTATATGGCAAATAAAGGCTTCAAAGGCGCTTAAAATAATTATATTATTTCCCTCAATTCCTTTAAAAAGCGATAAAAGCTCAATATTAAAGACAATTGTGGCAAAACAGATAATAAAAAAGTAAATTCCTCTTTTAAATAAAGAAGAAAGATAAAAACCTATAAGCCCTACTAAAAATGCGCCCAAAAAGAGCATTTATTCTTCTCCTAAGCTTAATACCGCCATAAACGCTTCTTGCGGGATTTCAACCCTTCCGACAGATTTCATTCTCTTTTTACCTTTCTTTTGTTTTTCAAGAAGTTTTCTTTTTCTTGAAATATCACCGCCGTAGCACTTGTCTAAAACGTTTTTCCTCATTGCTTTTATGGTTGTTCTTGCAATAATTCTTCCGCCTATGGCAGCTTGAATTGCAACTTCAAACATCTGTTTCGGAATGATTTCTTTTAATTTTGCAGTTAATTTTTGCCCTATTCCGTAAGCCGAATCTTTGTGACAGATAACGGAAAGTGCGTCAACCGTTTCGCCCGACAGTAAAATATCCATTTTAACAAGGTCTGAGCGTTTGTATGAATGAAACTCATAATCTAAACTTGCGTAGCCTTTTGTTCTTGATTTCAGCTGGTCATAAAAGTCTGTAATGACTTCAGACAAGGGAATATGATATTCAAGGTTTACCCTTGTTTTATCAATATATTGCATATTGATAAAATCTCCCCTTTTTGATTGGCAAAGCTCCATAAGTGAGCCCACGTAATCGTTTGGCGTAAAGAGATTAACTCTTACATAAGGTTCTTCGATATAATCTCTGTATTGAGCGTCGGGAAGATTGGCGGGGTTATCAATCTCAATCATTGTGCCGTCTGTTTTATAAACTTTATAAATAACGGAAGGCGCAGTTGTTATGAGGTTTAGATTATATTCTCTCTCAAGTCTTTCCTGAGCAATTTCCATATGAAGCATGCCCAAGAAACCGCACCTGAAACCAAAACCAAGGGCAGATGAGGTTTCGGGTTCAAACGTTATGGAAGAATCATTTAATTTTAACTTTTCAAGAGCGTCTTTTAAATCGTGATACTGGTCATTATCGACGGGGTATAGCCCTGAAAAGACCATTGGTTTTGCTTCTTTATATCCTTCAAGAGGCTCATTGGCAGGATTTTCGGCATTTGTAATCGTGTCGCCCACAAACCTTGTAATTTCTTTGATTGAGCCTGCAAAATATCCTACTTCACCCGTTTTAAGTTCATCAACCGGATTTCTTGTGGGGTTTAAAAACCCAAGCTCAACAACTTCAAACTTTTTGCCTGTTGCCATAAACTGAACAGTGTCCCCAAGCTTAATTGAGCCGTCCATGACCTTAAAAAAGCAAATTGTGCCTAAATATTGGTCATATGCACTATCAAAAACAAGCGCCCTTAGCGGCTTATCTGAAGTATCGGGCGGCGGGGGAACGTATTTAACAATTGCTTCCAAAACTTCATCAATTCCCGTGCCTTCTTTTGCGCTGACAGGAATTGCATAGCTTGCGTCAATTCCCAAGACTTCTTCGATTTCTTTTCTGACTCTTTCCACATCTGCGGAAGGCAAGTCAATTTTATTGATAACCGGAATGATTTCAAGGTTTTGTTCCATTGCAAGATAAACGTTTGCAAGAGTTTGCGCCTCAACACCCTGTGTAGCGTCAACAATTAAAAGAGCGCCTTCACAAGCTGCAAGCGACCTTGAAACTTCATAAGAAAAATCAACATGCCCCGGAGTATCAATTAAATTTAAAATATATTCCTTGTTGTCAGAGGCTTTATATTTCATTTTTGCGGCATTCAGCTTAATTGTAATGCCACGTTCACGCTCAATATCCATTGTATCGAGCAATTGGTCCTGCATATCTCTTTTATCTATGGTTCCCGTTTTTTCAAGAAGCCTGTCTGCAAGGGTTGATTTCCCATGGTCAATATGAGCAATAATGCTAAAATTTCTTATGTTTTCAATTTTTTTCATAAGAAAAGTATAGTATAAAAATAAAATTTTATGCTATCTTTTCAAGCATTTGCGCTTTTTTCATACAGTTGTTGAAATAATTGACCGTACTGTTTCTTCTTAGCGAAAACGCCGCAAGCGAATTATATCTTATTGCACAATTTTCATTTTGAGTTACAACCGCAGCCTGATTGACTGTCGAGATGTACTCTCCAATTTCGGGCAGTTTTTTTCTTTCACTATTCGATGTTACAAGCTGTTCGCCTGCACGGGAAGTGAAATAAAACCTGCTCCCGTAAAGCGAGTTTTGCATGGTTTTTCTCTCCGATTAATCTCTCTTTCAATTTTTATCTCTCATATATATAAAAATTATTTATTTTAAAAAAGTGCCCAAAAAAACTCTTTTTGTAAATTTTTATAAATATGTTTAAATTTCCTTCATATTTTTGCAAATGAAATATTTTTACTGGTATAATCGGATATATTTTGTTAAGGAGTGGGCTTGGAACAGATATCAAAAATTTCTGATATATTGATTGAGGAGCTTTTTGAAAAAAACGCCTGTTCAAATTCAATAAAAAAAGCAACAGCTTTCGGGTTTTGGAAGAATGTATGCGGTCCGAAATTCGCCAAGTTTTCACTTCCGTATGATATTAAGGGTAATACTCTTTTTGTTGCGGTAAAAAGCCCTCAGGTCATGCAGGAATTAATTTTCTATAAAAAGGAATTAATTTCTAAACTTTCAGATTATTTTCTTCCTTTAAACATTAAAATTGATGAGATAAGGTATGATTACAAAGTTTGGAATAAAACTGTTTCAAATCTTTCTTTCAAGGGGAATGAATCACTTTTTTATTATTCAAACGAAGATGTAAAAAGTATGGAATTAAATAAATTTGAAAAAGAAGAAATTTCAAAAGTTACAAACACAATATCAAACATTTCATGCCTTAATGAAGGTTTAAAGAAAAAATATCTAAATAACATAATAAACTCAATTAAGGCTAAAAAACTGAGAGAAAGCTAAAGGAGAGAAATGGCAGATAAAGAAAAAAAAGTTTTGGCGTTTGGCAAAAAAGACAAACGGGAAAAAATTGACAACAAGCCCGTTGAATATTGCAGTTTTTGTAAAAGGTCAAATCTTGAAGTCCCCAAAATGGTAAAAGGTCCGGATGTTAATATTTGTTCGGAATGCACTCTTATTGCGGTTCAATATTTAATTCTCCAAGACGGGCTTTTATCAGCTCAGGCGCAAAAAATTCTTGATTTATTTTGGGGAGTGCAAAAATAAATGCCTTTAAATAAATTCCGCCTTAAAGCAATTATTTTTGAGCTTTTGGAACCTCTTCAAAAACTCAGCGCAATTGATGATGATATAGCGAACGATTTTTTTTTAAAAATTAAAAAAATTAAAGACGCCGATTTTGAATTTGTTTCTCAACTTTTAATTAAAGAAATTGACTATAAAAATCAAAAAACCGCAAGCACCCTTCTTGCTGTTGCGCATAAGCTTTGTCCGAAGAAGTTTTTGGAATTTATTCTTGAAGAATTGAAATCAAAAAGAGTAAAAGACGAAAAGAAATTTTTTCTTATAAATGTTCTTACAAGTATCGGGGTAAACTTTCATACCGGCGAAATTGATTCTTACCTTTCTAACCCCAAAGAAGCAATTCACAGAGAAACAAAAAGATTTCTTGAAAGCGCAAAAACAGACTGTGAAGCGCAAATAGACTTTCTTGATTTTTATTTTTCAACTTCAAAAGATGAAAGAATTGATCTTTTAACATCCGTTATTGAAGATTTTGAGGACGATGAGCTGGCAAATATATTGTCGCTGGTTATGCTTGGCGAAACGGATGTTGAAAACATTTTGTTTTGTCTTGAAGAATTAAAACAAAATAAGTCATTGTTTTTGTACAGGGCGCTAAAATATCTTTCTTTTAATAAAGATAAAAAGGTTTCTCAAAAGGCGTCTAAAATGTATAGAAAACTTTCCATGCAGGGACTTTTTTCAAAAGAAAACTTGCAGAATTTTTATAAAAATCTTTTGTGTGAACTGGATGAGCCCGTTGTCAGGGCTTCAATTCCTGACGGAAACTCTAACTTTTCTCTCGTTATTTCAAGAAAATCAAAAAATAATGCCTATACCGTTCTTTTTATTGCCATAAATGCGGAAATCGGTCCTTTTTCCTGTTTCGGGTTTTCCAAAATAACAGAAAACGACTATAACTCAATAATGGAAAGATTTTTTAACGATACTTTTGAACAAATTTATATAAGCCCCGCTTGTGCAAAAACAATTCTTGAGGAGCTTACAATGAGAAGAATTTCTTTAAACAAGAATATCCCTTATGAATATTTTTGCTGGCAAAGAGCCATAGAAGATGTTATTTCAAGCGAAAAAAAACTTTTTGACATGTTAAAAGAAGGCTTAAAAAAGGTTGAATTAAACGAACTTAAAATAAAGGCGGCTTACGGTTCAAAATATATTGAAAACTGGTTTTTCAGATATTCAAAAAACAACCTCAGCTATTCAAATTTTATTAAACAAGTTATGCTTTACAACAAAAATAATGTCTATGAAATCGAAAAACTTATAGAAACTTATTCTTCCGACAAGCTTTTGTCATCTTTAATAAAACACAGAATTTTATTCCTTGCGCATTTTTTAAAAAACAACAATCAAGAAAATCTTGCCGATATTTATTATTCAATTATGCTGAACGAAAGCGATTTAAAAGCGTTTTTGAAAGAAATACTCAAAAAAAGTATATATGAACACTGTCTTTCTTCAAAAATTTTTATGGATGCAAAAGGGCTTATTTTAAAGAAAAATTCCCCCCTTAAATATGAAAATACTGACCTTATTATTGATTACATCGAAAAAAATTGGGTGACAAAAAGTGGAAATTAAAGATAGAATTCTCGGGCTTGATATTGGCGAAAAAAGAATAGGCGTTGCAATTTCCGACCCGTTCGGGCTTTTTTCTTCTGCGCTTGGGGTTATCTTAAGGGTTACGGACGATATGGCGATTGAAGAAATAAAAAAATACTGTCAAACTTATAATGTAAAAAAAATAGTAGCGGGTCTTCCGTATAATATGGACGGCACGCTTGGTTTTCAAGCCCAAAAAACTTTAAAATTTATGTCAAAATTGGAAAAATTTTATGAAATAATATATAAAGATGAAAGACTGACTTCTTTTGAAGCTGAAGAAATTTTAAAAAAAGAAAAAAAGAAGTATACAAAAAATAAAGGGCTGGTGGATGCCAAGGCAGCCTGTTTAATTTTACAATCATATTTAGGAGAGCAAAATGGCTAAAGAAAACGAACCGCAAATAATTAAGACAGTTGGTGAAAACGGTGAAGAAATCGAATTAAAAATTTTGGATATTGTTTCCGTAAATGACATGGACTATGCACTTTTGATTGCCGCCGATGAAGATGAAGACGACGAAGATGCAGAAGTTGTTTTAATGCGCCTTAAAAAAGACGGCGAAGATTATTCCTTTGAAATGATTGAGGACGATGAAGAGTTTGATACGGTTGCAAAAATAATATCCGATGACGGATGTTTTTGCGAAGACGACGAGTGCGAATGTCATCATAAATAAAAATCAGCTTAAAGAATTATAAACCGCTTTTGAAACTTTTTGAATAAGCTCTCTTGCGCCATAATCGTTGTGCGGGCGCTTAACCATAATAGTTAAAATAAATCTTTTGCCGCTTGGGGTAAATATAATTCCAGCATCTCCGAGCATTGTTCCTATATCGCCCGTTTTATGAACCAAAACAACATCATCAGGCATTTGAGATTTTATTAAAGTTCTGTTTTCAACTTTTGACATATACTCTTTTATGTTTGCACTTGATGATATCGGAATAAATTTTTGGTTATCAATGTTATATAACATTGTTGAAATGTCTTTCGGGGTGGTTGTGTTTGTTCCCCTTAAATCGGGAAGCCAGTTTGACATTTGAGTTTTTGAAAAGCCCCAATGGCGCAATGACGAATTCAATTCACCAATTCCGCCGATTTCTTCAACAAGCATATTTGTGGCGGAATTATCAGACTGTCTTATCATAATTTTTGCAAGATAATCAAGCGAATAGTCAGTGTCTGCCTTTGTAAACTGTAATTTTCCCGAGCCTTCGGTTCTGTGAGCTTCGGTAAAAGTTAATTTTTTATCAAGGTCAATCGGTGCAAAACCCTCTTTTTCCAAATTTTTTGAACGGTTAAATAAATCTAAAAGAACGGGAATTTTTATAATACTTGCGGAAGGAAAAACTTCATCAGAGTTAATTTCCACGGTTTTTCCCGTTGTATAATCATAAACAAAAATGCCCGCATGCATATTTTTATAGTTTGATAAAATTCCTTCAATTTCGTTTTTTAACGGGGTAATTTCTCCGTTTGATATTATCGGAGCAATTTTTTCTTTTCCCTTTACGGGAACCGGAGCCAAAAGGTTTTCCCCGAGAAAGTTTAAATTGTTTATATATTTGAGTGTCGGGGCGTAAACTTCTTTTGCGTCAAAATTTAAATTTTGATTTTTCACCCTGTTTATATATACGGGAAAAAGAAAATTCTCAAAACAAACCGAAAGCGAAAGTGTCATAACTATTCCCCAGAAACAAAACGAAACAAAAGAGTTTTTCTTTTCTTTTTGTTTGGTTTTTAATTTTTTATGCTCAGGCTTTATTTCATATTTTTTTTGATATGGAATAACTGTTGCAGTGTTGTTTTGAACGTAATTATGTTTTGTGTTTAAGGAATAGTTTAAGTTTTGCATACTTACAATATAGCAAATTTTATTTTTGCGGGCATTTTTTATTAAATATTTAAACTATTTAGTTGATAAAGAAGCCTTAACTATTGGCTGAAAACATGATATACTTTGTTTTATGAAAAAAATATACATTTTATTTATAATTTTTTCTTTTATAATTTTACCCTCATTTGCAACCGATGAGGTGCATGCAAACGGTTCATCCTTATCCGGAAGAATTCAAGCTGTTACGGATGGTCTTATACAAATTTCATCGGGCGGAGTTGATTATTCGGTTGTTCGCTCAAAAAAAGATGATTTTTTCGGCGATTACATCTCATACAGAAAATATCCGATTTTGGGCGGATATGAGAAAACTGCGTGCAGAATTATTTATGTTGACAGATTTTATGTTATCTTTAAAACCGAAAATTCAAAAATACAAGTTCCGAGATACAGAGTTACTGATATGGTCTTAGACGCTAATTAAGGAGTTAAATATGAATGTAGTTGTTTATTCAAAAAATAAAAGTTCTTCTATTGCCGAAATGCTTTCTAACCTCGACGATAATGATATCAGGGTAGAAGATTCTTCAAAACTTTCCGAATATAAAACGCTTAATGCGGGGGTTATTGTGCTTGATATGCCCCTTGATGAAATTAAAAATTTGGCAATGGTTACAAAATTTGATTGCGGCGTTTTAATTGCGGCGGATGAAGTTTCTGATATGACCGTTCGTGCAATCACATACGACTATATTCTAAAGCCGATTAACCCTCTTGAATTAAAAATCAGATATCAATCAATCGTAAGGGCGGTTGAATATAAGCTTTCTTTATCAAGAGTTTCCGTGACGGATGAACTTACGGGGCTTTATAACAGAAAATATTTACATGCCAGATTAGACGCCGAAATTTCCCGTTCAAAACGTTATGGCACAGACCTTTCTTGTCTTTTAATCGATATTGACTTTTTCAAAACCGTTAATGATATGTATGGCTATGACTGGGGCGATATTTTGCTTAAAAAAATCGCCGACATGTTGAAAGCGCTTATCAGAAAAGAAGATGTTTTGACAAGATACGGGGATGAAGAATTTTTGCTTATTCTTCCCAACACTTCAGAATCTCAGGCGTTTATTTTTGCCGAACGTTTCAGACGTGATATTGAAAAAATGGAATTTATTCCGGCTCATGAAGAAGAACGCCACCCGATAACAATTTCGGGCGGAATTTCAAGTTATCCCTTTTTGGAAAACGTTGAAGAAAATTCCAACACAATAATAAGATATGCCGAACATGCCCTCTATAACGCAAAACAAAGCGGCAAAAACCAAATAATTCAATTCTCAAAATTAAATCTGGGATTTTAAAATGTCGCCATGTAAAAGAATTATCCCCTGTTTGGATGTAAAAGAGGGAAAAACCGTAAAAGGGGTAAACTTTGAAAATCTGAAATATGCAGGAGACGCCGTTGAGCTTGCAAAAAAATATTCAAACTCGGGCGCAGACGAGCTTGTTTTTCTTGATATAACCGCAACAAACGAAAAAAGAAAAACCGTGGTTGAGCTTGTGGAAAAAGTTTCAAAGAATATTTTTATTCCATTTACTGTGGGTGGGGGAATTTCAGATATTGAAGACTTTAAAGCAATTTTAAGAGCCGGAGCGGATAAGATTTCAATTAATTCTGCCGCAGTAAAAACTCCCTCTTTAATTTCAAATGCCGCTTCATATTTCGGTTCTCAGTGCGTTGTTGTCGCAATTGACGCCAAAAGGTGTGATGATGATTTTTATGTTTTTATAAATGCCGGCAAGAAAAATACAGGATTAAAACTCGCTGATTGGGCAAAACAAGTTGAAGAACTCGGTGCCGGTGAAATTTTGTTAACCTCAATGGATTTTGACGGCACCCAAAAAGGCTTTGATATTGATATGTTAAATCTGGTTTCAAAGTCCGTAAATATTCCCGTCATCGCTTCAGGCGGCGCCGGACCTTATTCAAAACATTTTATTGACGTTTTTGAGAAAACAAATGCGGACGCTGCGCTTGCGGCTTCAATTTTTCATTATGACACTCTGCCCGTTTTGAAACTGAAAGACGAGCTTCAAAAGGCGGGAATTCAAACAAGAAGGCTTGTAAAATAAAAACCAAAGACATTTTTGCCTTTGGTTTTTTATATGTAAGTAAAAATTGGGTTTAATTTAGCGTGTTATTTATCCGAAATATTTAAAGGTTCTTTCAATGTTTGATTTAATAACTTGGTTGACTGAGTCCATTTCACTTTCGATTGCTTTTTTCTGTGTTTCAACTTGATTTAATTTATTTTCAAGTTTTTTATCAAGCGTGTTAACTCTGGACATTGCAGCTTGATATTCAGCCTGAGCTGCTGCGTCATCTTCCGTGTAATATTCTGAGTGAACATTAGTAAGTGATTCGGGAGATTTTCTTACGTATTGTTTGCCGCCGATGTTAACGTCGTTGTTCGATTCCCTGCTGTCCGTTGCGGGAGCTTCAACGAAAATTTCAATTTTTTCATTTCTTGCAAGTGTTTGCAGAATGCTGTTTGCACCTGAGCTGTTGAAAGCTGTAACAAGCGGGTCTTCGCTGCTAAGTTCTTTTTCGCTTTTTCCGTCAGCGCCTGCGCTGTAATATGTTATTGACCAAGGTTCCTTTTTGGAAGGGTCATATACTGCGGAAGCTCCGATGTATTTGTCGCCATATTTAACGTAAATTCTTTCGCCTGAGCCACCGCTGTATGATTCAGCTAACGACTCCAGTGTCATAACTTTTGATGTTGACCCGTTTTTATTATCTTCGGAAGGGTCATTTACCTGACATTTGTAAACCGTATTGCTTGTTGCATCGGAATACTTGTTTGCAATGCCTTCTTGTTCTTGAGACAAAAGTAAACGTTCATTTGAAATTAATTGTGCTTGCAATTCAAGAGAATCATTCTTTGCCGTCAAGAGTAAAATTCTTGCTTGTGATGCTGCTAAACCCATTTTTTTACCACCTTTAATCTTTCTTTTAGAGGATACTTACATTAATATAAAAACAAATAGTATATACGAAAATCATATTTTATATATATTGTTACATAACTTTACATTAATGAATTAATACCCTTTTAAAAGTTGCTTTATTAATGTTGCAGTCGCTGTTTTTGCAACACTTTTTATAAAATATCGACACAAAACCGAAAAACTTTAATTACACTATTTTGTACCGCTTTTATAAAAAAGATTAATTGTAAAAACATGAAACTTTGAACTATAATTATTATATTCATTTTTTAATAAGAGGGAAATTATGTCAAATAAAAAACGTATTGTAATTGCGGTTTTATGCTTAATCGGGCTTGTTTTAAGCATTGATCTTATTTATATATATATAAAAACAAGTTTTATTGAAGGCGCCGCAAAAAGCTTTTGTTCCATTAATTCTTTAGTTGATTGCGACGGTGTTGCTTCAACTAAACACGCCTTCTTTCTCGGCGTTCCGCTTGCAATTTGGGGCGTTATATTATATTTACTTTTTCTTTTTCTTGATTTTGTCGATAAAATCAGAGAAAAAATTAACTTTCCGTTATTAAACGTTTTTAAAAACCCTCAATCATACATTGCAACAATCGGCTTTTTCTCTTTTTTGTGTTCAATGAGCCTTGCATATATCTCTTTGCATGAAATTCATAAAATATGTATTTTGTGTTTCTGTACTTATATTTTAAATTTCTTAATCGCTCTTTGTGCGGTAAAGAAAGACTTTTTTATAACTGATATCAAAACAACGGTGCTCGACTTTATTTCGGGTGTCAGGGAATATACAACTCTTTTTCTTGTTGTATGTCTTATTGTTGTGTGCCTTTTAGGCTTTTTCCAAAAATCTTTAATACTTGCTCCCAAACTAAAACTCGATAGGGCATTTGATGAAATTCACAATATGAAAGAAAACATCTACCAAATTACGGGAAATAACCTCGGTAACCCTGACGGAGATGTAGGCATATACATTTTTGGCGATTTTATGTGCCCTTCTTGCAGAGATATGAACATCGTTTTGCATAAACTTGTTCTTGAAGAAAAAAATGTAGGCGTATTCCATGTTAACTTTCCGCTTGATAGCGAGTGTAACCCGACTGTAAGACACCAAATTCACCCCGGAGCCTGTCTTCTTGCAAAATATGCTCTTGCCGCTCAAGAACAGGGCAATTATTGGGGAATGGTCAGCCTCATTTACAATAAAAGACCAAATTCCGAAAAAGAAATATTGATGTATGCTAAGCAAATCGGCTTAGATCCGAATGAGCTTAAAAAAACGGCATATTCTCCAAAAACGGCAGAATATCTTGAAAATCAGGTATACAGAGGTATCGGAGAAGGCATGGTTGCAACTCCGACACTTATGATAGACGGAATTCCGCACTCGGGCTTTATTCCCGATTACAAACTCAAGGAATTAATTAAACAATCAAGAATAAGACACAAAAATGAACAGCAAAAATAAAATTTTAATTCATGCATGCTGTGGCGTATGTTTTTCATATCCGCTTATTGCCTTAAGGGAGCTTGGGTTTGAGCCCGTTGTTTATTTTTTTAATTCAAATATTTATCCTGAAAGTGAATTTGAAAGAAGATATCTTGAGCTTGAAAAATATTGCGCAAAAAATAATGTTGAACTTATAAAAGAAAGTTATTCTCACGACGATTTTCTTTCCCGTGTGCGTGGATATGAAAATTTGCCCGAAAAATCGGATAGGTGTAAAAAATGTTTTTATTACAGGCTAAAAGCCACTGTCAATAAGGCTCTTGAGCTTAAAATAGATAAAATCACAACTACACTTTCCGTGTCTCCTCATAAAGTTTCCAAAGATATTTTTGAAATGGGAAGGCTTGCGGTTTTGGGAACAAATATTGAATTTATGGAATTTGATTTTAAAAAGCATGACGGATTTAAAAAAACATCAAAAATTGCGTATGATTTTGGCATGTACAGACAAAAATATTGCGGGTGTGAATTTAGCATAAAACCTGCAAAAAGCTCTTAAACTCCTTATTAAAAGGGGTTTAAAAATTTCTTTTAATGTGCTAAAATTGTTCGCAACAAATTTCTTTTACATGTTTTATCTGAATGTTGGTTAAATTAACCGCAATATTAGAGAAAACGACAAAAAATTTATTTTTTCATACTACAATTTTCTTTTCGTTACGACGCTTAAAACAAAATAAGCGTCTTTTTTTAACAACAAAAAGCGTCCCCGAGAGGATTCGAACCTCCGACATTCACCTTAGGAGGGTGACGTTCTATCCTGCTGAACTACGAGGACACTTTTAAAAATTTGTATTTTAAGCTCTAAAAAGCCTGCAAAAATTAAAAATGTTTGCTTTTACTTTTAGCATAAACAAAACTTTATTTCCAATCTATTTTAAAAAATAATAAATAATCTATCAAATTTGTCTTAAACGTTTAATTTTGATATACTGGTTTTATTGATAGAATTATTTTGGAAAGTTGGAAAAGCATTATGGATGTTAAGAGAAAACAATTTTATAAAACGGTTTCGATTGTTCTTCCTCCGTTATTATTTATTATCGTTGTTTATTCATTGCCTATTCACACTTCCATTATGCTTTTAATGGTGCCTTTTATACCGATAGTATTGATTTTGGACGCTTGTTTTTATACTGCTCCTTTTATACTTTTTCTTTTTGTATGTTGGCTCTTATTTGCTTTTGCGGTGGCTTTTTTCCCAAAAAAAAGACATCTTATTTCTAAGACAAGACTTTTGCCTGTAATTTTTATTTCGGTTTTACTTTTAGGGTATGCAAGCACAAAAGTCACAACTTTTTTAATTGACGCAGATTTGCCCAGAATTGGTTTGTTTTAGGGGGCAAGATGAATTTTTCCGCCTTGGGGCTAAGAAAATATTTTAATATCGGAGTTTTTTATCTTGCAATTTTTATAAGGGCTATGCTTTTATTAACGCCAATCACCCTTCTTTTTTATCAGGAAAACGGACTTTCCGTTAAGGAACTTTTCTTTTTTCAGGGAATTTTCTATCTGGTTTCGATTTTAATTGAGCTTCCTGTCGGATATATTGCAGACTGCGTGTCGAGAAAATATGTACTTGTAATTTCCGTTATTGTATATCTTATAGCAAATGTTCTGTGGTTTTTCCACAGCGGATATTGGATAATTCTTTGCGGTGAAATTTTATATGCAATTTCAAAAGTTTCCATGGATATTGCAAATTCGGGATATCTTTATGATTATCTTGCAACTATAAAAATGGAATCTCATATGCCAAAATATTTAGGATATCTGAATTTTTATCTTGCGGCGGGAACTGCGGTTGTTTGTCTTATCGGCGCAAAATTATATGAAAATTTCGGCTCTTCAAATGTTCTTATTATTGAAATTATTCTTTTGTCGATTTCTTCATTAATGCTTTTAATGTTAAAAGACATTCCTTCGGCAAAGAAAGGAAAACTTAAAATTTCTGAAAGATATAAAGATTTTCTCTCAGGTGTAAATTTTGTCTGGAATAACGACAAAATAAGAGATTACATCTTATATTCGGGGCTTCTTGTTGCCCTTTCAATCTTGCTTGCTCTTGCTTTTCAGCCTTTAATGTTAAAAGCGGCTTTTTCAATAACGTTATTTGGGGTTGTAACCTGTGCCAATCACGGTTTAAGGGCGGTATTCTCGGCTTTTGCGGGCAGAGTGCCTTTCAAACTTTATAATATGAGAGTTCCTTTGTATATTGCATTCATCCTCTGTTTTATAGGAATTTTTATTTTAAGTTTTTCAAAAAATGTACAACTCAACCTTGTTATACTTCTTACAATTTGTATAATAATCGGTTTTCAGCTTTTATTTACCATATTGCATATTGCAAGAATTCACAAAAATGTCGACTCATCTTGCAGAGGCATGGCAATGTCTGTGAATAATGTCGTGCCAAAAATATTGACGGTAATTATTCTTTTATCGTCCCATTTCTTTATGAATAACACCGAAATGTGGAAATTTTATATGTATTTCTTTGTATTTTTCCTCATCTCGGGCGCATTTTTATTAGTTAAAACGAAAAATATTAAGGAGTAATATTTATGAAAAGAAAACTGTTTCTCATATTTGCTTTAATTTTATTTGTTATAAATCCCGTTTTTGCTTCTTCTAAAAAAGACGATATTAACGATTATATAAATATAGCTTTTACTATTGATAACAATTACCCCGTTTATACAATGCTTCTTATGGAATCTATATTAAAAAACAACACTTCAAACTCAAAATATTACTTCCATGTTGTTGAAGATAACATCACAAAATTAAATAAAAAAATAATGAACTATTATGCAAAACAAAGAGGGGTAAAACTCGCCTTTTATCACACGTCTACCAAAAATTTTGATGAAGGAAGAAACTTCTATACCTTTGTTGACAGAATAACTCCAATCGGCATGGCAAGAATTACCCTTCCAAGTCTTCTTCCTAGCAACTTGCACAGAGTTTTATATATGGACTCGGATATTCTTGTTACAACTGATATTAAACCGCTTTATGATACTAATCTCGGCAATTATTCAACCGGCATGATTGAAAATATTCAATATGTTGAATACGATATGATGAATTTCGGTAAATATTATTTCAATTCGGGAATTATGCTTATGGACCTTGATAAGTGGAGAGAAAGAAAACTCGAAGAGAAGCTTACAGGGTATATCAAAAAAAATTGGAAATATTTTATATATGTTGACCCCGTAAAACAGGCAATAAAAGAACTTGAAGCTTGTCAGGCGGTTGAAGCCGACTGTAAAAAGAAAAAAGATAAACCGTGCAAGATTTCAAAAGAGTGTGTAAACTCTCTAAACAGAGTTCATAAATATGAAGAAATTATTTCCAAAAGCGTAGAAAAACGAAATCAGTGGTTTGATTTAAGGAAGGCAAAAACCGGAAAAGAAGTTGATATTTCAATTCAAAATGCAATTGAAAAAAGAAGACAAGTTGAAAAAGAATATCCTTATGAAATTAGTGAAGAAGCCTTAATAATCAGAAAAAATAAATTTATGTATCCTGACCAAGACTTAATAAATGCGGTTTTAAATAAAGATATTAAACGCCTTGATGATAAGTGGAATATGCAATATTACGCAATTGACACGTTAGTCGGGCTTGATTTCAAAGGTGTTATTCACTATATTGGCGGAGGAAAACCTTGGCTCAACTTTAACGATTTTTTGCCGAGTTACAAACTCTATCATGATAATTGGAAAAAATCTCCGCTTGTCGTATTTTTGCCGATATGCTGGTATAAGCTCAGAGAAAATGACAAAAAAGCGGCATATAATGACATTGTAAAAATGTATAAAGGTGAACAATAAAATTTATTTTAGCTTTAAAGAAGAACTGTGCGCTTTTTCTTCAATTTCGTCGTCAAGTTCAAAGAGGGGAATTTCGCACTTATATTTCTTCTTTAGGGCAAGCGAAATTAAATAGTCGGCAAATTTCGGGTTTTTTGGAAGAATTGGACCATGAAGATATGTTCCAAAGACATTTTTATATCTTGCGCCTTCTTTTCTGTCTTTTCCGTTATTGCCAAAGCCTTTTGAAAGTTTTATTAAGGGCTCGGTTTCGCCTTTAAGATAAGTAAGTCCGCTATGGTTTTCAAAACCTGTAATAGTGGCATAATCAACCGAGGGACATTTTCCTCTTACATTTCCTATGAACCTTTTTTTGCCCGCAACGGTATAGGCGTCTAAAAGCCCGACACCTTCAATTCTTTCCCCTTTTAGAGGCTGATAGTAGTGTCCTAAAAGCTGATATCCTCCGCAAATTCCAAGAATAACGGCGTTTTGTTCCGCCGCCTTATGAAGTCTTTCTTTGTTTTTTAACAATTCCACGGAAGCCAAGACTTGCTGTGTGTCTTGACCGCCCCCGATAAAATAAAACTCAAAATCTTCAGGGTTAAATCTGTAACCGGACTTAATATTTTCAATTTTAACTTCAATGCCTCTCCAGCTGCACCTGTTTTTTATTGTCACAATATTGCCCAAATCGCCGTATATGTTCAATAAATCCGGATAAAGATGAGCTATTGAAATTGAAAAATCAATTTGGTTCAAATTATATTCCTTTTAAATTGTTGAGTGCGCCACAAACTTTTTCAACCGCTTCTTCGGGCGTTATGATTGAAATTTCACCGCCCGCTCTTTCTTTAAATTCAACAAGACCGTCTTTTACGGTTTTGCCGACGGTTATTCTGAAAGGAAAGCCAATTAAGTCAGCGTCTTTAAATTTAACGCCGGCTCTGTCGTTTCTGTCATCTAAAACGACTTCAACCCCTTTTTCTTGAAGTTTTTTGTAAATTTCAAGAGCCATGTTTTTTTGGTCTTCTTCTTGAATGTTTACGGGAATTACGACACAATGGTAAGGCGCAATTGCAAGCGGCCAGATTATTCCAAAGTCGTCGTGGTGTTTTTCAATTGCCGCAGCTGCGGTTCTTGTAATTCCAATTCCGTAACAACCCATTATAAAGGGTTTATTTTCCCCGTTTTCATCAGTATAAGTTGCGCCCATTGGTTCGGAATATTTTGTTCCGAGTTGGAAAATGTTGCCAACTTCAATTCCTCTTGTAATAAATAACGGCTTTTTACAAACGGGACACATTTCACCTTCTTTTACAAGCGAAAGGTCAATAAAATCGTGTTCTTCTTTGAAATTACAGCCGACTTTATGTTTGTCAACCTCGTTAATTCCCATAACAAAGTTTTTCATTCCCTTTGCCGACAAATCAAAAAGCACTTTTACCTTGTTTGTATCAAGCCCCAGACAAGATAAAAAGCCCGCTTTTGAACCGGTTATCTCTGCGGCTTCTTCTTCGGTTGCTTTTCTTATTTCTAAACCTCTTACCGCATTTAAAAGTTTAGTTTCTTCAACTTCTTTGTCGCCTCTAATCATTACCATTACAGGCTTTGAATCTATAATATATAAAACTGATTTTAAAATATTATTTTCACTAACGTTGAAAAATTCGGCAAGTTCCTTTATGGTTTTGACATTTGGGGTGTCTATAATTTCTTCTTTTTCAAACCTTGTAGTTGTTATTTCATCATTCAGTTTTGATATCGCATGATTTGAGTTTGCGCTGTAATCACAAGATTTACAATAAAACACATCGTCTTCGCCGGTTTGAGTTTCGGTTAAAACCATAAATTCATGGCTTATTTTTCCGCCGATTGCGCCGGAATCTGATTGCACGGCTTTTGTTTCAAGCCCGCACCTTTCAAAAATTCTTTTATAGGCTTCCCACATGTTTTTGTATTCTTCATTAAGGCTTTCCTGACTTGTGTGAAAGGAATATCCGTCTTTCATAATGAATTCTCTGCCCCTTAAAAGACCAAATCTCGGGCGAATTTCATCTCTGAATTTTAATTGAAACTGGTAAAGATTAACGGGAAGTTGTTTATATGAGGTTAAAATTCCGTCCGCAATTGAGGTTATAACTTCTTCATGGGTTGGTCCGAGGCATAATTCAACATCATGCCTGTCTTTCATTCTTAAAAGCTCTTTACCGTAAACTTGCCATCTTCCTGATTTTTGCCATAATTCAGCCGGCTGAACAAAAGGCATTGAAAGCTCTTGGGCGCCTGCCTTATCCAATTCTTCTCTTGCAATCTGTTCAACTTTTGAAATAACTCTTTTCATCAAGGGTAAATATGAATAAATTCCGTTTGAAAGCTTTTTTATATATCCCGCCCTTACAAGCAGTTTGTGACTGATTGCTTCTGCGTCTTGAGGAAAATCTCTCAAGGTCTGTACAAATAGTTTGCTCATTTTCATAATGAATTACTGTTCCTTTGCTTATGGTTTTTAGCTAATTATATCATTTAATTAAAAAATAAGTGCGCATTTTAAGAATTTTGCGCACTTATTTCAATATTTCTTATATTTTTTTAAAGATTTTCAAGCGGATAACCGTCAACATTTAATCTGTCAACTCTATCCTGTTCGTTTTCATAGCCGCCGCTGCCTTTTATTACTTTGCCGGCGCTGTCAAGACGATCTAAATCTTTTTTGAACAGTCTGTTATATCTGTCGTTAGGAGAAAATCTTGCGGAATATCCGGGAGATAAGTCGAACATACCGTTTTCATAATGAATTTCTCTTACTCCAAATACACGTTCATCAGACGCAGGGTCAAAATATCTTTTTGCAACCTGATACCATTTTCTAATCGGGTTTTTTGAGTAATATTCTCTGCCGTAAAAAGGAACATAATCTTTTTCCGCACCCTGATTTAAAACCCTTGCTGTGTCTATAATTCTTAAAGTATCTTGCGAATAGCCGGTTCCTTGAAGCGTTTTGTTGTCTGAAGTTGTATACTCTTCAAGATACGCAAAAGAAGCTTGAGTAACAGCTAACATTGCAAGAAGTAAAACAATTTTTTTCATATTTTTTCCTTACAGTTTATTTATACTATATTATTATATATATTTTTTTGTTTTAAACCAACTATATGAAGTAATTTTATTCTATATCTTTTAAAAGAATTTTTTCAAATTCGTCAAGAAGGTCTTTTTCGTCCACTTTCTTAATCATTTCGCCCTTTTTAAAGATGTAACCTTCACCAATTGCGCCCGCAATGCCGTAGTCTGCGTCTTTTGCTTCGCCGGGGCCGTTAACGGGGCAGCCCATTGTTGCAATTGTTATCGGTTTATCAAGGTTTTTAAATCTTTCTTCAACCTTGTGTGCCAAATCAATTAAATTAATTTTACATCTTCCGCAAGTTGGGCATGACACAAAAGTCACTCCTTTTTTTCTTAATTCAAGTGCTTTTAAAATGTCATATGCCGCAATAACTTCTTCCTTGGGGTTTTCCGTTAAAGAAACCCTTATCGTGTCGCCAATTCCTTCGGATAAAAGCGCCCCAAGACCGATTGCAGATTTAATTATTCCCCCTCTCATTGTTCCCGCTTCTGTTACACCGAGGTGAAGCGGATAGGGAATTAATTTATATATCTTTCTGTAAGCCTCAATCATTTCCATAACATGAGAAGATTTGAGAGAAACTTTTATTAAATTAAAGTCTAAATCTTCCAAAATTTTTATATGTTCCATTGCGCTTTTGACCATTTTATCAGCCAAAGTCATGGAATTATCTTCATACAGATATTTTTCAAGCGAACCGCCGTTTATCCCTATTCTTATCGGAATATTTCTTTTTTTTGCAGCCTTTACAACAGCCTCGACATGTTCTCTGCCGCCTATGTTTCCGGGGTTTAGCCTAAGCCCGTCCACCCCCATATCAAGGGCGCATAGCGCAAGTCTGTAATCAAAGTGAATGTCTGCAATAATCGGGATATTTACCTTATTTTTTATTTCTTTAAGCGATCTTGCACAATTCTCGTTTAAAACCGCAAGACGGACAATTTCACACCCGACACTTTCCAATTCTTTTATTTGCTCAACCGTTTTTTCAACATCGTCCGTCCGTGTATTTGTCATAGATTGCACAGAAACCGGCGCTTTGTTCCCGATTTTTACATCCCCGATTTTTATTTGAATTTTTTCCATAATTTGTAAACCCTGCTTTTTTGTTATATTATTGTAGCATGAAAATTGCTTGTATTTCTGATATTCATGGTAATAAGCTTGCCCTTGATAATGTTTTATCGGACATTCAAAAAAACGGTGCCGATAAGATTTTTATTCTGGGCGATTTGGCTATGGGCGGCTATGACCCTAATTATACAATCGAAAAACTTTTTTCTCTTGATAATACGGAAATTATTCAGGGAAATACCGACAAATTAATCGTTGATTATTCTTCATCGCTTTATGAAAATCTTCATAAAGTAAATCCGATTATGGCGGGCGCTCTAAAGCTTGATGATGTTGAAATTAAAGATGAAAACAAAGAAAAGCTCAAAAATTTGCCCGTTAAAAAAGAGGTTGAGATTTTGGGCGTAAAACTTGAATTATGCCACGGTTCACCAAGAAAACAAGATGAAAACATTTATCCCGATATGCCCCTTGATTTTGTTGAAGAAGCGGTAAAAAATTCAAAAGCCGACGTTATTTTATGCGGGCATACACACATTCCATGCGGATACAGCCTGAATTCGGGCAAGACCCTTGTAAATGTCGGAAGTGTCGGAAGGTCAATGACGGCTGATAAAATGCCGGTTTACCTTTTAATTTCGATTAATCAGGAAGGACAATTTTCTTTTGAACATAAAAAGGTTAAATATGATAACAAAGCGGTCAGTAAAATAATTGAAAAAAGAAATTTTAAAGAAAGTTTAGAATTTTCAAAGTTATACGTATAAGGATATAAAATGGATATTAATCAATTGCACGAAAAGGCTTCCGACTTGTTGGCGGACGGAAACTTAGAAGAAGCGGAAAAACTATATAACAATATTTTGGAACTTGCCCCAAACGATGAATCGGCGCTTTCAGCCCTTATGGATATTTATGAACAGACCGATAAATTCAGATATTATCTTGCAAGGGCAAATTATAATATCGTTAACGGCAAGCTTGAATATGCAATTAACGATTGCAAAAAAGCTCTTAATCTTGACGCTGAAAATATTGAAGCAAGAGAAAAAATGGCAAGACTTTTAAAGGTGACAAACAAACCCCTTAAGGCAATTGACGAGTTTTCAAGAATTATAGAAATTGAACCTTCGCATTTTACTTCATATATGGAGCTTATTGAGCTTTACAGCAAAGAGGACGCTTTGGAATCGGCGCTTGAAATTGCAAAAAAAGGACAGGAAGTCTTTAAAGACAGAGCTAATTTTGAAGATGTCATGGCAAAACTTTATTTTGATATGGGCGATTATGAAAACGCTTTAAGCGTGGTAAAAAACGACGGTCTTAAGATAAAAATTCTTTTACAGGATGAAAAAAATGATGAAGCTTATGAAATTTTAAAAGGAATTAACCTTGACAGTCCTGAATTAAAGCCCGAAGAAAAAGCCTTTTATTCCATGCTTTTTGCACAATATTATTACAACATTTCAAATTACGATAAAGCGTTTGAATATATTGACAAATATGTCGGAATTTTAGGGCCGAACCCTATCGGCTTCCAAATGAAAGCGCTTTGTTATGAAGGCAAAAATGACAGTTTTATGGCGGCATATAATTTTGGATATATGAATAAAGCCCTCGGGAAAACGGATGACGCCCTTGTTGAATTCAATAACGCTTATACGATTAATCCAAAAAATAAGGACGTTTTAATTGAGCTTGCAAAAATTTATGAATTAAACAAAGAAAAATATACCGCAATTGATTTTTGGCAAAAAGTTTATGAGATTGATGAAGACGAAACTGCAAAAAGCATTTTGATTGATTTTTATACAAAAGAGGGTGATATTCAAGCGGCGCAAAGATATGGTGCCGTGTTTGAACCAAGCGAACAAAACCCTTCGTATAAAGAACCTGAGGTTGAAGAAGAAGGCTTTTTGGATAAAATAATTAATCTTTTTGCAAAAAAATAATCTTAAATAGATTTTTTTGAGTGTTTTTTGCCGCTTTTTTCAGGTTGATTTAAAGTTTTATCGGCGGATGTTTCTTTTGAAGTTTCCGCTTGAGTGTCTTTTTCTTCCTGTTTTATTTCTTCTTAGATAACTTGAGTTGCTTCTTCTTTTTTATCGGCATTTTCAATTGTATCAAGAGCCTCTTTTCCTGTCAGATTTTCCAATATTGTTCTTGCAAGGTCATATTTTGCCTTTGCTTTTATTGAATATTCCTGTGCGTTTCTGTAATAGGAATCAGCGATAATTAACTGTTCCCTTGAGCCTGATTTTTGAGCTTCTTCATACATTATTTTTCTTTTTTGAAGGTTATCTTCGGCAGATTTGTTCACTTCTTTTGCCGAAATATAGTCCATATACAAAAATAAAAGCTTTTTTTGAAGTTCATCAATTTTTCTGACCAAAACAACCATATCGGCGTCATTTACCTTTGTGAATTTATAGTTTATCGCCTTGTCGTCAGATGTCATAGCGCCGATTAACCCGCCGCCAATGAGAGCGCCCGCAGCCATGTAAGGGTTATCCGACATTGCGGTTCCCGCTATTGAAGAAAAGCTTGCAATCGGTTTTAATATTTTTTTAACCGCCCCTTCTTTCGGCTTGTTTTCTTCGGGGTTTGAAAGCTTGTATATTGCATATCTTATAGTTTCGCTTCTTCTTATTGCGCCGTTATATAAAATTGATAAATCTGACAAAACCTTTGCGGAATCAGCGTTCATTTCGTCCGTTATTTCGTTTGAAAGATATTTGATATTTAAATCTTTAAGGCTTAAATTTTCTTTTTCACTGTCAATTGTTTTTGCAACAACTTCGTCTTTTTTTGTTTCCGCCTTAACCTCTTTATATTGAACTTCGGGCGAATTTCCCGTTCCGACTCTTGAATAAGGCGGCGCCTGAATATTCAAAGTGTCATAAGTTATGTTTGCGTAGCATGGAGCAAAAGACAGAATTAATAAAGAAAGCAAAAGATTTTTTTTCATTTTTTACCTCCGTCGATTTCTGCCTTAAATTCTTTTTTATCAAAATTTAAGTCGGAAGTTTCAACCCCTTGAGTTTTTAGTTCGTATACAACGAGGTTTAATTTATCAATCGCTTCTGCGCCCGCAAGCCTTTGAAGCATTAAGTAATATCTTTTTGCTTCCTGTTTCAGTTCGTATTCTTCAATGAGTTTTGATTGCCATTCTGCGGAACTTACCGTAATTTCAAGGTTATCGCCCTTTATAAGAGCGTCATTAAAGTTTTTATTTTTAATTAACATCTGTTCTCTTAAATTTTTAAGGCGAATTAAAGAATCTTTATAACAGTAATATGCAATGACAATTTCGTCTTGAAGGTCTTCAATCAGTCCCGCAAGCTCAATTGCTTCAGTATCCGTTAAGGGGGCGTTTGCAAGAATGTTGTTATTTTTCTTGTTTAAAAGGTTGTTTGCAAGTCTTGCCGTAGCATACGAGGCAGACTGGGTCATATAATTCATTCCCAAAAATGAAGGCAAAAGTGAAGCCCCGCTGATAATTGCGCTCAAACTTTTTGCCATTAAAGAGGAATGTATTCTTCTTTGTTCTTCGGGAATTGCAAGCTTTTCAAGGGTAAACTTAATAATCGGGTTGTTATTAACCGTCGCCGCCCATATAATTTCAAGGTCTTCAACATCTTTTTCCTGTTGTTTGTTTACGATAATTTGCGCCTCTTCATGTTCCGTTACAAAAAGGCTTCCTTTAATTTCTTTCGCCTGTTCATCAAGCTTTACCTTGTCCGGCACACTTGATGTATCTATATCAAAAGCAAAAACGGGCGAAATCAGACCCAAAAATATAATTAACGACAGTAACTTTTTCATGGTTACATGCTAACATAAATTTTAATACATGTAATCTTGATTTTGTTCTTCTTCATCATCTTTTAAGGACGAAAGGTCATAACTATAGGTGGAATCAAAATCTTCGGGCAATTTATCAACATCAGGCCAAATTGTTCCCTCGTCAAATCTGCATGCCGGCAAGTTTTCGCAAAGCGCAAAATCTGACTCCTCAAGGTTTGCTTCATTTAATATGGCGCCTGCCATGTCGGCGTCTTGAAAGTTGCAATAGTGAACATCGGCATAGCTGAAATCCGTTCCGTAAAGAACCGTGCCGGTAAAATCACATTCAACGAACTTACAGTGAGTGAAATCACAGCTTGTAAAATCAGAATTAGAAAAGTTAACGTTTGTAAATTGAGTTTCGGCAAATGTCGAGCCTGTAAAATCAATGTTATCAAGATTAACATCCGAAATTTCGTTTGAAGCAATTTCAACCTCAGACAAATCTATAACACCGACTTCACCTGATTTATGAACTTCGTAGCCTTCTTTGTCATAAAGAAGTAAATCTATCCATTTATCTTTTGAAAGCTCTGACATATTTCTCTCCAAAAATGTTCCTTTTCTTTCGTTATCCTAGTAAATTTTTCATATAAGGTCAAGAACTTTTTACATTTCGTTTATACCGGAATTAATTGCAAGAATTGTTGCCTGTACCCTGTTTTCGACGCCAATTTTTCTGTAAATGTTGTTAAGATGAGTTTTGACGGTGATTTCTCTTATAAAAAGTGTCTTTGCAATTTGTGCGTTAGATTGCCCCAGAGCAACCATTTTTAATATTTCTTTTTCCCTTTGCGTCAGATTATTTATCGCTTCATTTTTTTTAATATCGTTTTTATTCCAAACAGACCTTCTTAAAAGTGCCTCTATTCGTGCAAGAAGGTTTGGAAAAACAAAAGGTTTTGTAATGTAATCGTCAGCCCCTGATTTTAACCCTGAAATTTGCTTGTAATCATCATCTATGGCGGTTAACATTATTACGGGAATGTTTTTCAATACGGAGTGGTTTCTGATTAATTTTAAGGTGTCAAACCCGTCCATAACGGGCATCATTACATCCAGCAAGACAAGGTCATACTTATCGGGAGATTTGTTTAATTCTTCATATCCCGACTTTCCGTCTTTGCAAACAAAAGTTTCATACCCGTACATAGTGAGCATATCAGCGGTCGGGTTCGGGTTGTCATCAATCAATAAAATTTTTTTAAGTTCATCCATTTATTAAATTTTCCCTGAGCGCCTTAATTGCCGCTTGAGTTCTGTCGTCCACCGAAAGCTTCTGTAAAATTGCGCACATATGCACTTTTGTTGTGTTGATTGAAATTTTCATTTTTTTGGCAATTTCAAGGTTGGAATTGCCCTCTACAAGCAAAGATAAAACCTTTAATTCTTTTGTTGTCAGATTATATTTATTTTGAGTTTCTTCATTTTTTTCAAATTTTAAGCCCGCCGTTTTTTGTAAAATTACCTCTGAAACGGAAGGGTCAAACCACATTGCGCCGTCTAAAACATCTTTAATAAGCGAAATCAACTTGTTTGGCTCTATATCTTTGGAACAATATGCGTTAATTCCGGCTTTTAAACAGCCTTCCACCTCTTTTTCTTCGTTGTGAGAGGTTATTACAATAATTTTTATATCGGGGTATTTTTTTCTGATAAAACATGAAGCCTCAACCCCGTCTATTACGGGAAGCCCCAAGTCCATAAGGACAATATCAATTTTGTTTTCATCCAAAATTTTATACGCCTGATTGGCATTTTCCGCTTCAAAAATTTCCCCCGTAAAATCTTCGTCTTTTAGAGAGGTTAAAAGGGCAAAGCGTGTAAGTGCGTGGTCTTCAACTATTAAAATATTAGATTTTTCCATGTAAATTATTATATTTAAACTTTATTTTTTTTACAAACACTTTACATCTCTTCTTTTTTTCTTGTATTATTATCTAAACAGTAAGGAATAAAAAAATGATTAGTATTGATGATGTTTCACATGTTGCAAAGCTTGCAAGGCTTGAACTTACGGAAGAAGAAAAGATTAAATTTTCAAAACAGCTTGGCGACATATTAATGTATATGGAACAGTTAAACGAGGTTGATACCACGGGGGTTGAGCCTATGAATCATCCGATTGATTTCTCCAACGTTATGAGAGAAGATGTCGTGACCTCTGAACTTTCAAGAGAAGAATTAATGGCGAATGCTCCCGAAGTTGAACAAGATTATTTTAAAGTCCCTAAAATCAACTGATTTGGGGACTTTTTTATAGGATATTTAAGGATAAACAAGGTATGACAAAGTATATTTTCGTTACAGGCGGTGTTGTAAGTTCTCTCGGAAAGGGAATTGTGGCGGCAAGCCTCGGAAAACTTTTAAGGGCAAGAGGCTTTAGTGTTGCCATTCAAAAGTTTGACCCTTATATAAATGTTGATCCGGGAACAATGAGCCCGTTTCAGCACGGCGAAGTTTTTGTAACGGATGACGGTGCGGAAACCGACCTTGACCTCGGACATTATGAAAGATTTACAAACACTTCTCTCCACCAGTTAAATAACGTCACCTCGGGTTCCGTTTATCAAACCGTTATTTCAAAAGAAAGAAAGGGAGAATATTTGGGCGCAACAGTTCAAGTCATTCCCCACATTACAAACGAAATCAAAGCAAGAATTCAAATGGCAACAAAACATTTTTCGCCCGATTTTCTTATTGCGGAAATCGGCGGAACTATTGGTGACATTGAAAGCTTGCCGTTTATTGAAGCCATAAGACAATTCAGGCTTGAAGAAGGAATAGGAAACTCTATTTCGGTTCATGTTACTTTGCTTCCATACCTTCAAACTTCCGGCGAACTTAAGACAAAGCCCTCTCAACACTCGGTCTATGTTTTAAGAAGTTATGGAATTCAGCCCGAAATGCTTGTTTGCAGAACCGCAGTTCCGATAAGCAAAAATGAAAAAGAAAAAATTGCGCTTTTCTGTTCGGTTCAAAAAGATTGTGTTATTGAATGTAAAGACATGAAGTCCATTTACGAAGTTCCTCTTGCGCTTGAAGCGCAAAATATGGCCGGAATTGCCCTTAAACTTTTAAATGTAAAAGATAAGGCGCCCAACCTTGCCACTTGGGAAAAAATGGTTGATAAAATTAAACACCCGAAAAGCGAAGTTACAATTGCTCTTGCCGGCAAATATACCGATTTGAACGACGCCTATATTTCCGTTGTTGAGGCTCTTAAACACGCAGGGTTTGAATATGACTACAAAATTAACATCAAATGGCTTGCAAGCGATAATGCTACCGATATGGAAAAGACTGCGGAAATGCTCAAAGATGTAGATGCTCTCGTTGTCCCCGGAGGTTTCGGGGTTCGTGGAATTGAGGGTAAATTGAATTGCATAAGATACGCAAGAGAAAACAACCTTCCGTTTTTAGGGCTTTGCCTCGGGCTTCAAACAGCGGTTATTGAGTTTGCAAGAAATGTTGCAGGTTTAAAAGATGCAAATTCAACCGAGTTTGTTGAACACACAAAAACCCCCGTTATTGACCTTATGACCGAACAAAAAGATGTTGCGGGCTATGGCGGCACAATGAGGCTCGGAAGTTATCCTTGCGTTTTAAAAGAAGGTTCAAAAGCTTATAAGGCTTACGGAAAGAAAAACATTGAAGAACGTCACAGACACAGATATGAAGTTAACAATGAATATAAAAAGCTTATTGAAGAAAAAGGGCTTTTAATTTCAGGGTCTTCGCCCGACGGTCTTTTGGCGGAAATTGTCGAATATCCTCAAAATGACTGGCATGTTGCATGTCAATTTCATCCGGAATTTAAATCTCGCCCCGAAGAAGCGCACCCGCTTTTTAAAGGCTTGATAAGAGCCGTTCATAACAGAAAAAAGAAGGCTAAATAAGCAATACAAACTTCAATAAAATCTAAATTCCACTTTAATTATTTAATTTTTTTGCGATATAATATTCAAGTCAAACGATATTAAAGGAATTTATATGTTAAATGCTGAATATTATCCTGTGAAAATCGAGAAAAAATGGGTGGAATTTTGGGACAAAAATAAAACTTATAAGACGCCAAATGAGTCTGATAAGCCCAAATATTACGCTCTTTCCATGTTTCCTTACCCCTCGGGCAAACTTCATATGGGTCATGTCAGAAACTATACGATTACGGACGTTATTGCAAGATTTAAAAAAGCTAACGGATATAACGTTTTGCACCCCATGGGCTGGGATAGTTTCGGCATGCCTGCGGAAAATGCAGCTATTCAGCATGGCGCAAACCCCAAAACTTGGACGCTTGACAACATTGACTATATGAAAAAACAGCTTAAAATGCTGGGGCTTTCAGTCGACTGGGACAGAGAAGTCGCCACATGCAAAGAAGAATATTACAAGTGGACTCAATGGCTCTTTATACAACTTTATAAAAAAGGACTGGCATATAAGAAAGAAGCGCCGGTTAACTGGTGCGAAGAATGCGCAACCGTTCTTGCAAACGAACAGGTTATAGATGGCAAATGTTGGAGATGCGATTCAACGGTTACAAAGAAAAATCTTCAACAGTGGTTTTTGAAAATAACAGACTATGCCGAAGTTTTGCTTGATGACCTTGAAAAATTGACCGGCTGGGGCGATAACGTCAAAACCATGCAGGCAAATTGGATAGGAAAGTCATACGGCACAATTTTAAAATTCAAAGTAAAAGAAAACGAAAATCTTGAAATCCCTGTTTTTACAACAAGACCTGATACTTCATACGGTATAACATATCTTGTTGTTGCGCCTGAATATAAAGATATTGAAAAGCTTACAACACCTGAAAATAAGGAAAAAGTTGAAGCTTACAGAGAAAATGCAAAAAGAATGTCTGAAATCGACAGGCTTTCAACCGAAAGGGTTAAAACCGGAGTTCCTCTGGGAACGCATATTATAAATCCCTTTACAGGGCGTGTTTGTCCGATATGGGTGGCAGATTATGCAATTGCCGACTACGGAACGGGCGCTGTAATGGCTGTTCCGGCTCATGACAGCCGTGACTTTGATTTTGCAAAAAAATATAACCTTCCTATTATTCAAGTTATAAATAACGAGGGATATGACCCGAACAAAGTGTTTGAAGAAGAAGGCTACCTTGTAAATTCAGGCGAATTTGACGGCATGAATAACGAAGAAGCCAAGAAAAAAATAACCGAATTTGCGGAAAAAAACGGTTTTGGTCATTCGAAAGTTCAATTCAGGCTCAGAGATTGGCTTATTTCAAGACAAAGATATTGGGGCGCTCCAATTCCTGTCGTATATTGTGAAAAATGCGGATGTCAGCCTGTTCCCGATAAAGATTTGCCTGTTAAATTGCCGACGGATGTTGATTTTTCCGTTCAGGGCAAATCTCCCATTTTAACAAGCAAAACCTTTTTGGAAACAACCTGTCCCGTATGCGGGGGCAAAGCAACAAGAGAATCCGACACAATGGATACTTTTATTTGTTCAAGCTGGTATTATTTAAGGTATGCTGACGCCAAAAACGACAATGCGCCTTTTGATAAAAAACTTGTAAATAAATGGCTCCCTGTTGATCAATATGTCGGCGGAATTGAACATGCCATTTTGCACCTTTTGTATTCAAGATTTTTCACAAAAGCCCTTCGTGATATCGGACTTCTTGACTTTGATGAACCGTTTTCTAACCTTTTAACTCAAGGTATGGTTTTAAAAGACGGCTCAAAGATGTCAAAATCTAAGGGAAATACGGTTGACCCCGATGAAATTTTTGCAACCTACGGGGCAGATACCGCAAGACTTTTTATAATTTCAGATTCGCCTCCGGCACGTGACTTTGATTGGTCTGATGCGGGCGTTGAAGGCTGTTACAAATTCTTGTGCCGTGTTTACAGACTTTATTCAAAATATCAGGATAAAATCAAGCTTGATTATAAGCTTCCCGCTTCGTTAACCAAAAAAGATGAAGCGCTTGTAAGAGAAGTTAATCTCGGAATTAAAAAGATTACTCAAGATATAGAAAACGAGTTTCAGTTTAATACCGTTGTTTCAAAATACAGAGAAATTACCAATTCAATTTATGAATATATAAGAGATGAAAGCGACATAAATTATGAAGTTTTGAGCTTTGCGCTTTTGTCTTTATTAAAATTAATTTCTCCCGTTGCCGTTTTTATGTCTGAGGAGATTTATCAAACTCTTGGCGGAAGCGGTTCAATTCACAATCTCGATTGGCCGAAATGCGACGAAACAAAACTGGAACAAAACAATATCACCCTTGTTGTTCAGGTTAACGGAAAAATCAGAGATAAAATTGAAACAACAACAGGAAAAACAAACGAAGAATTAACCGAGCTTGCCGTTAATTCGGAAAAAACAAAGCCGTTTATTTCGGGCAAGACAATTGTTAAAACCATTGTTGTTCCGAATAAAATAGTTAATCTGGTTGTTAAATAAACTTATTTTTAATGGAGTCGATAGAGCAAAAAAGCCTGTCGACTTCATTTTTTTCAATCTTTGAATGAAGCGAAATTCTTATTCTTGCCTCATTTTTTTTGACGGTAGGATATCTTATCGGAAGAATATAAAAACCCGAATTTATAAGCTCTTTTGAAAAATCAACCGCTTTTTTGTTTTCACCCAAAACCAAAGGAACGATATAGCTATCGCCCAAAATTTTGAAGCCTTTAAATTTTTCGTGAGTATATTTTGTAATCTCAAAAAGATTTTTTTGAAGATGACCCCCTAAAATGTAATTTTCAATGACATACTTTGTAAATGACACGGAAATTTCGGGCAGAGTGGTTGAAAAAATAAATGAGCGTGCAAAATTTGTCAGATAGTCGATTAAAACCTTGTTTCCCGTTGCAAATGCGCCGTATGAACCTATTGCTTTTCCAAAAGTGCCCATAATTATATCGGCGTTTTCTTTTTTATAAACTTCTTTTGCATAGCCTGACCCGCCCCCAAAAACTCCGAAAGCGTGCGCTTCGTCTAAAATTAAAAGCGAACTATACTTTTCTTTTAATTTACAAAGCCTTTCTACATCCGAAAAGTCGCCGTCCATACTAAAAAGAGTTTCGCTTGATATAACGGAATTTTTAAATTCATTTCTGTATTTCTTTAATTTTTCTTCCAAATCTTCATAGTCGAGGTGTTTAAAGGGAATGAGCTTTGCGCCTGATAATCTTATTCCGTCAATAATACTTGCATGATTTAATTTGTCGGTAAATACGACGTCGTCTTTTGTCAAAAGGCTTGAATAAATTCCCACATTTGCGTGATAGCCCGAATTAAAAAGTAAAGCGCTATCTCTGATAAAAAGAGTGCAAATAAGTTTTTCAAGCTCTAAAAAAACCTTATTGGTGCCTGATAAAAGCCTTGCCGAGGGGTTTTGAATTTTGCCCTTATATTGGCTTAAAAAATTGTCTTTAATATTGTTATCGGTGCTTATTGCGAGGTAATCGTTGGAAGAAAGGTTTAAAAGCCTTTGCCCATTATAGAAAAGGAATTTGCCGTCTTGCGAAATGTCTTTAATTTCTCTTTTGGAGCTTCTTTTTTCAAGTTCCGATAACTTATTTTTGTAAAAATCAAGCTGCGTCATTTTTAAACCAAGATTTTATAATTGCATTTTTTATATTGTGTTTTTCGCAATAAATAATGAGGTCGTTTTTAATTTCATTAATTAAAATGAAAATTGCAATAAGGTTTGGAAGCGCCATTGCAAGCATTGTTGCGTCCGTAAAATCAACAACGCTGTTTATGTTCATGGAAGAACCCACAACAATAAACGTGCAAAACATAAGCTGATAAACTTTTGTTCTTTTAAAACCTGTTCCAAACAAGAATTCCCAAGCTTTTTGACCGTAATAAGCCCAAGAAATAATCGTTGAAATTGCAAAAAGTATAATTACGCAGGCTAAAATTATCGGGAAGAAACCGAACACGGAAGCAAAAGCCGATGAAGTCAGCTGAACACCCGTCATTCCGTCCGAATAATCAAGATATTTCCCTGTGATAATTATAACAAACGCCGTCATGGAACAAATTATAACCGTATCAAAAAACGGTTCGATTAAAGAAACAAACCCTTGAGAAACAGGCTCTTTTGTCTTGACTGCGGCGTATGCAATCGGTGCAGAGCCGGAACCCGCCTCGTTTGATTGAATTGAACGCCTTAAGCCCATAACAATTGTTCCGATAACCCCGCCCGCCACAGCTTTTGGCACAAACGCCTCTTTTATGATTGTATATATACAATCAGGAATATGAGTAAAGTGTAATAAAATTATTATTAAAGCTGAAATTAAGTAAATTCCGCACATAATCGGCACGACTTTTGATGTAACGTTTGCTATGCTTTTAATTCCGCCAACGATGACAAGACCGACTATAATTGCGACAAAAAGCCCGAAAACCCAGCTGTGGGTTGCAAAAAAGCTTGAAGTTCCGCCCGTAATATTTATTATTTGTTGAGTTGCTTGGTTTATCTGCATCATGCAGCCGCCGCCCAAAGACCCCGGAACACACATAATTGCAAAAAGCACCGCCATAGGTTCACCAAGCCACCTTAAACCGTGGCGGGTAAGACCGTGAGCTATATAAAACATAGGGCCGCCCGATACCGAACCGTCGGCGTTAAATCTTCTGTATTTAAGCGCAAGAGTTACTTCACAAAATTTGAGCGCCATTCCAAACGTTGCCCCAAGTGCCATCCAAAACATTGCTCCGGGGCCGCCTACGGAAATTGCAATAGCTACGCCCGCAATATTTCCTAAACCCACAGTTCCGGAAAGTGCGGTTGCAAGAGCGCCTAAGGATGAAACTTCGCCGTCTTTATCGCCTTTTGCCTCATTAAATTCGGGTTTTCTGCCGAAAATTTGCTTTAACGAGTGAGAAAAACCCCAAAAGCCTATTCCTCTGAGATAAAAAGTGCAAAAAATACTTGCTGCTATTAAAAGAAGAATTAACACGGGAATTTGAACATTTTCGCTGCCGACAGAAAAGAATACTATTTTTGAAAAAGCGTCCGAAAACGGAGCGAAATATTTATCAATTTCCTCATCAATCGTAAGCGCAGAAGCCTTTTGCATAAATGCGCCCAACATTATTGCCGACAACAAAAATCTAATCAGCATAAAAATTCATCCTCTCGATACTATTCTTTGGATATTAAATCCTAATTCAGAGGGATAATTAAGACTTGACCGATTTGAATTCTTGTTGGGTCTTTAATGTTGTTAAGCTTCATAATCATGTCAATTTTCTCTTGATCATATTGCCCGTAAAACCTGAAGGCAATTTTATCAAGAGTGTCACCTTCTTGAATTGTATATTTTTCTTCAGACGTAAGTGAATTTTGGGTTTTGGTTTCTGTGGTTCCTGAAGGAATGACGGAAACGGGCGCTTCTTGTTTAACTTGAGGCGCTGCAATTTCACCCTTTTCAACTTTTTGAACATCAGAATACATAGAAATTCCGACAATTGCAAAAATACAGCCGGCAAAAATCAAGCCTAAGACAAAGCCTAAACCGGCGTAAACAATAGGCGCTTTTGCTCTTGATTTAGATTGAACGCTTTTTTCAAAATCTCTCCAAAGAACATCAAGCTCGGGTTTTTTTTGAATTTTGATATACTGGTTTAAATCCGGCTGAATATTCCCGTATATTTGCGGTTTAACATTTTGAACCATAGACATTCTCTCTCTGGATAGCGTTGATCTGTGCAGTGTTGAACTTTTCATATGTATGTTCGTTCCTTCCTTAAGTAAGCCCATGTTAGCTTAAATATGCGCTTAAGGCAAGATAATATGCAAACAGTCTTAAGAAATATTACATTTGTCAGTTTTGGAATTTTTGAAATGTTTTTTACACGAAGTTAAGATTTCGTTTAATAAATCTTCGTTTCTTTCTCTGTTAAATCCGCCTTTTTCAAGATATTCCACAAAAATATCTTTCCAAAGTTCATAAAAAATATCATCTTCCATATTCAAAATGTCTTTTATGTTTTTCAATTCGCAATAATCAATCGGCAAAGGTTCTTTTCCCCTTAACATATCAACAATTTTGAGCCTTTTCTTTCTTTCAAATAACTTTAAAAATTCCACCGTGCTCATTTTGTTTTTCTTTATATAAGCCTTAATTAAGTCTAAATTTTTGTTATATGGCATCGGGTCTTCTTCAATAACATATTCTTCAAAATCTTCAGGCATTATATCCATTACGGCGGCAATTCGCTCTATTGTTGTTGAGCGTGTCGAAAAAGGTATTGAATCGTCTATAATGTTATAGACATAAGACAAAGTTACCCCAATCATCTGGGCAAAATCTTTTTTGTGAATATTGTTTTTTTCAAGAAATTCACTTACCTTTTTTGAACTTTTTTTGTTTATCTCTTTAGTTGTGTTTTTCATAAAGTTAACCTGCTTTTAAATTTATTTATATTGAAGTTAACCTTTACTTATTATTTTTTTATCGTCTGTTTGTTTAACTGATAGAACAATTTGTATTATAATTAAAATTGAAAGGGAAAAATTATGCGTCTGATTGCAGGTCTTGGAAACCCCGAAGTTAAATATATCAATACAAGGCACAATGTCGGCTTTATGGTTTTGGATAAAATTTTGGACGAAAAAAAGTTAAACTTGACCGAAAAATTTAAGTCTTTTTTTGTGAAAGATTCTGATATTATGTATTGTCTTCCAAAAACTTATATGAACCTTTCCGGTCAGGCGATAGCTGAAATTATGAAATTTTTTAAGCTTGATATTAAAGATATTTTAATCGTATACGACGATATTTCCCTTCCCTTGGGCACTTTAAGGTTTAGACCGGACGGCTCGGACGGCGGACATAACGGAATAAAATCAATAATTAAAGAAACGGGTTCAAAAAACTTTTGCCGCTTAAAAGTCGGAATCGGTCCCCAGCCTGTGAATATGCCTTCAGAGAGGTTTGTTTTGGGCGAATTTACAGCCGAAGAAAGAAAAAAGCTTGATATAGTAATCAAAAAGGCAAAAGAGGCATGTTTTGATTGGTTAAACGAAGATATTCAAACATTACAAAATTCTTATAATAAATCTTTTGTATAAAATGTTTAATTTTTTTACTTTTTTTTCTCTTTCAGTATAATTTTACTTATGCGACGGGTAATTTTAATTTTATGTTTATTTTTTATTCAAGGTGCTGTTAATGCCGAAATGGACCCTATTTATGACCTTGACAGACCCGAGATGCAAATTAATATAAATCAGCTTCAAAAAGAACAACAAGAAAAGTTTAATAAAATTTCTTCCTCTAAGGTAAAAAGCGGCAAATCAAGCGAAATTTCGGTTGAAAGCCCTAAAACTTCCTCATCTAAACTTAAAAAAACGTCTTTTTGGAAACAAAAAAAACAAAAACAAAAGCCGAAGTTTGATACTACAGGCGGCGGCTATTACGGAAATTTGCCCGCTATAGAAGGACAATTTGAAAACAAAACAAAAAAAACAACTAAAGTTAAAGACGAAAATAAAAACGCCGAAGAATTTACTCCTGATGAGTTTCAACAGTCAAAAACCGATGACCCCCTGTTTATAGATGTTATCTTAAATAAAGAGGCGCAATCATCTTATATCTCGGATATGATAAGAATAATGCGCTTTTTGGAATCTTTCAGAACGGTTGTTAAAAACCACGATAACATTCAAAAATTTAACGCCAATGTAAATCTGCTTGATTTGTATGCAAGAAGAATAGAAAAACTTTATTCCGATAAACCTGAAGGAATGAGCGATTCTTATACTATGCTTCTTGATTTGGCATATCATGCAAAGGTTTTGGGAAATCTAAAATTTGACGCAAATTATTACTCTCAATTTTCGCCCGTGACAAATACTCCCTATGACCCTTCAAACATTCTTCTGGAAGACGAAAAGCTTTTAAGCGAACTCGATAAGATGATTTTTACTATCCGTCAATTAAATAATTAAACTATTTATTCCACACAAGGCGGATATAAAAAACCTGCCTTGGTTGTATCTTCTTTACTGTTATGAGGAAAAGTAATTTAATTTTGGGTTTAATTTTGGCGTTATCCTTTTGCCAAATTTCATATGCAACGGATGACACCAACACTTTGCCGATTTCGGCTTCAATATATTCCCCCGCTTCAATGGGCAACGGTTTTTATCGTCCCAATTGGGGATATCGGGGAAGAAGGTTTAATAACGGCTTTAATAACAGGTTTAATAACAGGTTTAATAACCCTTTTTGGTATCCGAGAAGGGGCACGTTAACCGGTTTTACTCCGCCAATTTATCCGCAAAATACCTATTATAACTATTCAAACTACGGATATGACCCTTATTCGTCTTACTGTTATGACGGCGACGGTCTTATTGCCAAATTTAACAGATTTTTAAACAAAAAGCTAAACAAAAATAATCAAACTGACCCTTATTATGACCCTTATGTCAACGGAAATTATACGGGAGAACAAAAACAAATACAACTTTTTGATATGGGACAGGACGGTTTTTATAACGGGTATACAAACGGTTCTTTGGGAACAAAATCGAATGCGACTGTGACAATTATAGACTAAAAAACGGGGTTTTTTACGCCCCGTTTTTTATATTTGTATTTATTTTAATTTATAGGTTGCCTGTTTTTGCTACATCTCTTATGATTGCCGCATTGTTGCTTATTGCTCCGAATTTTGCATCAAGTTCTTCCGATGAAAGAAGTTTGTATGATTCAAGCTCATAAGAAGGGCTTTCTATCGGTGTTGATGAAACCGGTGAATAATTTTGATATTGTGCTTCATATTGAGCTTCTTTTACTTTTTCTGCTGCTGCGTCACTGCCTTTTTGAGTTACCTCTGAAAGTCCTACGGTTGCTGCTTGTTTTGCACTGAGTGCGCCTGCACCGGTCATATTGGTATCATTAAACACTTCTTCTACGGTTAAATTTTCAGTTTTGCCTTCGTTATAGAATGCTTTTAATTCTTTTGCCGAGTCTGAAACTTTTCTGTATGTTTTGCTGCGGTTTGATAATTTTTCATCCCATTTACTAGCTTTGTTTTTAAGTTTATCAATTTGTCTTTGTGTAAAGCCGGGTTCTTTTGTATTTTTAGTGCTAAGTTCACTCGTTTCACCTGCTTTAGTTGTTTCGGCTGCCTTAGTTGTTTCAGCTGCTTTAGTTGTTTCAGCTGCTTTAGTTGTTTCACCTGTTTTAGTTGTTTCAGCTATTTCACTCGTTTCACCCGCTTTAGTTATTTCTGTTGTTTCAGCTGCTTCAGCTGCTCCTTTAGAATTACCTTTGTTGGTTAATTTATCTTTAGCGGATGAGACTTTGTCTTTAACGCTTCTTACTGCCTGTCCGATATTCATAGCCGTTCCTTTGGCACCTGTGCTGGCTACATTTTTAACGCCGCCTAAGAATTGATTTTTTCCGGCTTCTGCTGCAGCTGCTTTTCCGGTTTTGAATGCTGCTGTATATAGTCCGTCTTTACCAAAACCTGCTGAAGTTTTCAAGTTTTTAAGAGTTGAAACAAATCTGCCTGAATCTCCGGTTTTTTCAGTAATTGTTTTAAGGTCTGATAAAAAGCTGCTTTTTGTTGCGTTTGCTGCACTGCTTGCTGCACTACTTGTTGCACTTTCTGCTGCGCTTGCTGCTGCGCCTTCTGTTGCGCTTGCTGCACTGCTTGCTGCACTACTTGTTGCACTTTCTGCTGCGCTTGCTGCTGCACTTTCTGTTGCGCTTGCTGCACTTTCTGTTGCGCTTGCTGCTGCGCCTTTTGCACCTCTAAGACCTTTTGCAATTGCTCCGACACTTCCTTTTAAGCCGACTGCCGAAGCTGCGGTTGTTAAAGTACCGCTTCCGATTTCTTCAAATGCTGCTTTTGCTTCTGCGTCAGTTGTTGCTTTTGAAGCTGCATCAATACCGTTAATTATTGTTCCTGCACCTTTAACAACGCCTGATACACAAAGCCCCGCTCCTATAATTGGTCCGACACCGGGGATAAAACATGCACCAACGGTAGCTACCGTTTTTAATGTATTCCATAAACTAAAATTACCGTTTTCATCTGTAAAACAGCCTTTAATGCCGTTAACGATTCCATTAAATGCTCCGCTGATAGCGCTTCCTAATGCATCAAAAAAGCCGATTTTACCATCGTCTTGTCCGTCCGTACATTCTGAACTTACCGGTTGAGCCGTAGTTGTTGATGCATCTGCGGTTGTAAAAATTGACTGATCTTGCGCAGTTGTTCCTGCTGTCGAAGTCGTCGTTTGTGGTTGATACTGGTATAAGCTCGGATTTTGTATTGAATTTAGAGCAACCATTTTATTTCTCCTTATATCCTCGTACTACTATCTTATATATATACAAAGTATATTCATATTATTTTCTTGCCTTTTTTAGATTTTTATATTTACAAATATTTACAATTTTTATATTAAAATTATCGTATGTCCCAGCTGTCTGATTTTTGGTTTAACTTAAAAGATAATAAAACTTTTCTTTGCGGTATTTTCTTTGTTGCGTATACATTCGGACTTTTTACCTTTTATTCTCCGTATACTTTTTATTTCGCCCTGACTTATACTTTAATCGTCATTTTTCTTTTGATTTTCCTCGGGTTCAAAAATTCCCCTTTTCGTTTGTTTTCGCCTCTTTTTATTTTTGCTCTTTATTTAATATTTATTGCAGGATATTTGAACGCTAAAAACAGATGTGTTCTTACTGACGACTTTTCTAAAATTTTAAATGCCAAAAATGTTGAAATAACAGGCACTATAGAAGAAATTCCAAAAATTAATTCAAGAACGGGAACATATAAATTTTCTTTTAAGCCGATGAAGTTTGTGTTTAAGAATATAGAATATGATGTTGATTCTTCACTTTTGCTTGTTGTATTAAGAGATTACAAAGGAACTAAAAAGCTTAAATATAAAGACATTTACAATTTCAAAGGCACAATTTCTTCGCCCGTGTATGCTCAAAATCCTTCTCAATTTGATTACAAAAGTTTTCTGCAAAGAAAAGGAATTTTAAAAACATTTTATGTAAATGAGAATGAATATTCTTACGTCGATTCTCCCTCTTTGTCGGATATTAAATCTAAAAAGAAAATTGCGGACAAAATTCAAGTTTTAAACGTTTGTTTTCTTCGTTTTATGGACGATTTAAGAGATAATGTCTTGCAAGAACATTCAAAATATATTAAATCTCCGAGATTGGAAGTTTTAGGCGGTGTTGTTTTCGGAGATGACGCCGTTAACCCGCCGGATGATATTAAAGAGTCTTTTATAAATTCAGGACTTTTACATCTTCTTGCCGCTTCAGGGTTAAATGTTGCAATCATTCTTTCCATGTGGTTTTGTCTTGTATATTTCGTTAATTTGCCATACAGATTGAAAATTTCATCAGGCATGTTTGTTGTTTTTCTATATACGATTATGACAGGTTTTCCGCCTTCTATCGTAAGGGCTTCCGTTATGTTAATGATAATTCTTTTCGGAAAATTCATTTACAGAGAAACAAACGGAGTGTCTTTAATTTTTATTGCGGGAATTTTAATTTTGTTATTTAAGCCTCAACTTGTTTTAGATGTCGGCTTTCAATTATCTTTTCTTGTAACTTTCGGTCTTATTGTCTGTACTCCGACATTCAGCACCCTTCTTTTCGGCAAAGAAAAAAGTTATCTCAAGAAAATTAAAGCTTTTCCAAACTTAATAAAATCTTTTCTGATTATATTTTCTCCCGCAGTTTTGTGTTGTTCGATTGCAATTCCTTTTATATCTCAACTTTGGGCTGCTCCGCTTCAGGCATACTATTTTAATACTTTTTCGCTTTATTCGGTTTTCGCCAATCTTGCCGTTATTCCTTTTATTGAAATTGTAAGTTTTCTCGGGTTTATGAGCACCGCATTTTGTTTTCTGCCAAAAGTTTCAAAGTTTATTCTTCCCGTTTCGGACAGTATTTTAAATCTGGTAATTCAAATTATTTTGAAGATTTCAGCTTTCTTTTCTTCGCTTCCTCACTCTTCGATAAAAGTTCCTTCCCCTTCGATATATGGAATTATCACTTTTTATCTTCTCGTTATTTTATTTTTTCTTTCCCTCAAACATCTTTTCAAAAGAAAAGCCTTAAACATATCATTACTTATTGCTTTTTGCCTTTTTCTTTTAAGTTTTATTCAAATTAAAGAGGAGTCTGCGGAAGTTATATTTTTCAGTGTCGGAAATGCTGATAATTGTCTTATTAAAACAAAAAATGATAAATATATAATGATAGATACGGGCAGATATATCTTTAAAGATTCTTCAAGTGCAAAAATGGTTACGCTTGAATATTTTTATGACAAAAACATAAGAAATATCGACACTCTTGTTTTAACTCACTACGATTCTGACCACTCGGGCGGTCTTATTGATATTTTAAAAGAAGTCAAAGTTAAAAATCTTGTAATACCAAAACTTGAGTGCAGCTCTCAAAATTCTTGCGCAATTAAAAAGTATATAAGCGAAAACAACATAAAATATATTGCCCCAAAACACGGACAAACTTTTGTGTTTGATAAAGACACGAAATTGATAAACTTTCTTCCGCATACATCAAATTTGCGTTCAAGGAATGATTTTTCAACAATTTCTCTTTTTATTGCGGGCGATTACAAATTTTTATTTATGGCAGATGCGGGAATTGAAGCATATAATTCTGTTAAAGACAGTCTGAATTATGACATTGATGTTTTAAAAGCCGCTCACCATGGAGCAAAGCACACTGTTACCGATGAAATGTTAAACGGGCTGAAGCCTGAATATTCAATTCTTTCAACCGGAAGAAACAGATACGGTCATCCGAATAAAGAAACGGTTGAAATTTTGTCTAAACATTCAAAAGTTTTATCTACCAAAGATTTGGGAGCAATTAAATTTAAAATCAAAGACGATATGAAGGTTTTTCATTTCAACTCAAAAAAGAAAAAATTTGAGGAAATTTTTTAATCTTCCTGTTTAAAAAGTCTGCATATAAGCTTATATGCACAATTTTTACAGGTGTTTTTATCTTCTTTCGGCTCAAAATTGAGGCTCTTAATTCCTTTAATTGCCTCTTTGATTTTATCTTTTATTTCCTCGTTACAGGTTAAATCAGCCTCGGGGAAACTTTCTTTGCACCCTTCTTCAAAAAATACAAGCGAAGTTTGCGCCACTTTTTTATCAGGGTTTATGCTTTCATATAAAAATTTGTAAAATCTCAATTGATTGTAATAATTTATATTTGCTTTAACAGACTTATATCCGCCCGTTTTAAAGTCATATATGTAAATATTTCCCTGATTGTCTTTTGAAATTCTGTCGGCAAAACCCTTTAAAAGAGTTCCTTCAAAGTTTAATTCCATTCTATATTCGGTTGAAAGAATGTTTTTAGGGTCGCATTCAATAAATTTTTCAAAATTCTTTTCAATTGAATTTATCCCTCTTTGTTTTAATTCTTCCTTTTTTTCAAAAGTTGTAAAAACACGCTCGTCCATTTCTTCAAGAAACTTTTGTTTCATATCTTCTTTTTTTCCGAAATATCCGCTTTTTATGGCTTCTTTTGTCATATAGTCAATTGCCTTGTGAATTGAAGAACCGTATTCCAAAATGTCTTTATCTTCAACATATACGGGAACGGAAAGAATTTCGGAATAAAAGAAGTTGAGCGGGCAGCTTATGTATTTATTCAAAGAGGTTTGGCTCAACGTGAAATTTTCTGCCCTTGTTTGAATTTCGTCTTTTATTTCGTTTTCCAAAAAATTGTTTTGAAGGCTTTTTATTGTTTCGTCAAGTTTTTCTTCTTCGGTTAAGCTGAAAATTTTCTGTTCAAGAAGGGGTGAAGTTTTATCAAGCGCCCGTGTTATATAAATGCTTGCAATCTGGGGAGTGCCGTTATTTGTGTTTGCATAGCTTAAATTTAGTCCGAACTTTGCCCTCGTAATTCCGACAAATAAAATTCTTAAAAGTTCAGCTTCCAAATTAAGTGTTTTGTCTTCGGAAAAGACTGATTTTTTAATCGGAAGTTCAAGCGACTGATTTCCCCCCGAAGACTTTTCAAAAGCCTTTGCGGTTAAATTTGGCATAAATACATATTCAAACTCTCTGCCCTTGGAACCGTGATAAGTTAAAAGCTGAACAGCCTCGGTTTTATATATTGACTTTGGAAGCTCAAGCTTAATTTCTTTTTCAAAATATGCACTGAGATGAGATACAAACTCGTTAAGACGGGCATTTTTGTGCAGAGTGGTATATGAATTTCCTTCATCAATAAGCCTTTTTATCGCATTAATATTTTCGATTTTTTTATCACTCTTGTTTGAATAATAGTCTAAAATTCCCGTTTTTGTAATAATTTCATAAAGAAGGGGAACGGTGGGCGTAAAAGATTTTTTCTCTTTGAGTTCCCGAAAAGTTTTGTTAAATTTATCAATCTCGGGCGAATTTTCAACTTCTTCAATAATTTCAACAACGCTTTTTCCGGTTTTTTTCTTTTGAACTAAAATGTCTGCGATTATTTTGTCTTGAACCTTAAAAGGTTCGCTTGATAAAAGCGCAAAGAGCTTATCCTGTTCAAGATAAGAATTTACAAGGAGTTTCAGATAAAAATATATTTGAATAAACGAAGGCACACAAAAAGCATCTTTTTGTTTTTGAAGTATGTACGGAATGTTTTTTTGTTTTAAAAGCCTTGCATAATCTTCAAGCCGTTCGTTTTTTCTTGCAAGAATTGCAATTTCCGAGGGCTTGACCCCGCCTTGAATTAATTTTTCAATTTCTTCAACAATATTATTTTTTTCCTGAACGGTTTCCGTAAATATATTAAACTTTATCTTTTGTTCTTTTGATATAATTTCTTCATCTTTTGCAATAAGCGTTTTATCCGCCCCCAGAGTGTTTCCGAGGCGGAACTTATCATATTTTATAATTTCTTGTGCAAAATCAAGTATGGTCTGGGTTGACCGTCTGTTTTCGGTCAGACAAATAATTTTTGCGTTTGGAAATTTTTCTAAAAAGTCATTCAGATTTCTGCTTCTTGCCCCTTGAAAAGAATAAATTATCTGGTCATCATCCCCCACAACAAAGATGTTTTCAGTTTTTGCGCCCTTTAAAATGTTGAATATAAGATCGTTTTGCACCTTGCTTGTGTCTTGATATTCATCAACGAGAATATATTTGTAATCTTTTGAAACTCTGTATAAAAACTCATCGTCAGATTCCATTTTTTCCAACACAAGATTTATCATGTCCGAAAAATCAAGAAGCCCGTTTTCATTCATTTTTCTTTTGTATATTTCATATACAAGGTAAAATTCTTTGGCTTTTCCGATTTTATTTTCAAGGTTTGCAATGTTATTTTTAAGGGTGATTGTTCCTTTGTTTAACTTTTCTTTTTCTTTAAGTTCAAGATTTAATTCGCCAAGTTTCAATTCCCAGTCGGGTGAATTTTTCAAAAAATCAAAATATTCTTCCTTTGTGGTTCTTTCTCTTTTGATTGTTTCAATAGCCGACGGAATTTGCGGAATATAGAAATATTTATTCCCCCACCTGTCTTTTAGAAAGTTAATTTCTTCAACTTCATCAATCGACTCTTTTATTATGGTTTGTCTTGTAACGTCGTCTGCGACTTGCGCTTCTTTTGCCATATCAAAATCAGAGGGGTTTTGTCTTATAATTTCCATGCAAAAGCCGTGATAGGTTGAAACATTAACATTGGCAGCCTTTCCGCCAAGTTTTGTCACAAGCCTTGTTTTCATTTCGCTTGCTGCGGCTTCAGAAAAAGTAAGGCAAAGAATACTTGAAGGGTCAATTCCTTTTTCAATCATGTTTTCAACCCTTCTTATCAGCGTAAAGGTTTTTCCCGTTCCGGGGCCGGCAAGAAGCATAATAGCGCCCTCGATTGCTTCAATTGCCGCCATTTGGGCAAAGTTTGGCTTTATACCTTCTTTAAGTTTCATTATATGTTAACTTTTTCCATTAAGTCGTCATCAATATCAAAATTTGAATAAACGTTTTGAACATCGTCATGTTCTTCAAGCTTTTCCATTAAAAGAAGAACTTTTCTTGCAATTTCAGGGTCTGTTATTTCTGTTGAATTGCTTGGAATTCTTGTATTTTCAGCCGTTTTTGCTTTATATCCAAGCTTTTCCAAGCCTTCCGTCGTTGCCTGAAGGTTATCAACCGTTGTTACCACCTTAATTTCGTCATCTTCTTCATAGACGTCTTTTGGCTCAAACTCAAGGCTTGCTTCCAAAATTTCATCAAGTTCAACTACCTTTGGCTTTTCTTTTTTGTTTTCCGGCTCAACCACTTTGTCAAAGGTTATAATTCCGACAGGTTCGAATATCCAGCCCACACAACCGTCTGCGCCCAAATTTCCGCCGAATTTTGTAAAATAGCTTCTGATATCACCGGCTGTTCTGTTTCTGTTGTCGGTTGCAGCTTCTATGAAAATTGCTGCTCCGCCGGCACTGTATCCTTCGTATGTTAATTCTTCATAATTGTCACCGCCCGCACCGCCGGCACCTTTTTCGATTGCACGTTTAATGTTGTCGTTTGGAAGTCCGCCGGCTTTGGCTTTGTCAATCGCCGTTCTTAAGCGGAAATTTCCCGCAGGATCACCCCCGCCCATTTTTGCCGCAATAATAATCTCTCTTGAAAATTTTGCAAAATTTGCACCTCTCAGAGCGTCTGTTTTTGCCTTTTTATGTTTAATATTTGCCCATTTTGAATGTCCTGACATATAAATTCCTTTTTTTACTTTTTATATTATAATTAAATCATGGACAAAGAACTCGGGCAAGAACAACAACAAATAGACGGCATTGAATTTGTAAGACAGCTAATCGCTGATTGCAGATTTGATGATGCTTTTGAGCTTTTGGGAAGAATGGAAGAAGAAAACCCCGAAGATTATGAAGTTAACTATGAACTTGCCAGACTTCAATTTGAAATGGGCGACTATTACAGCGCAATTGCCAACTATGAAGAAGTTCTTGAATATCATCAAAGTCCGATAATTTTCTATAATCTGGGTTGTGCATATGAGGCGAACAATGAACCCGATAAGGCAATTTCAGCCCACTTAAAAGCCGTTACAATGAATGAAAAATTCCCCTATTCATATAAAAAACTCGGGCTTTTGTTTTTATCGAGAGGGGATAAAGACTCCGCAAGAGAATATCTTGAAGACTATATCAAATTGGATGTTGCCGAAGACGAAATAAAAAGTGTAAAACTTATATTGGATAAAATATAAGAAAGGAATTTTCAAAAATGAAAATTGATATTTACACTCTTTCATATTGCCCTTACTGTGATGCGGCAAAAAGCTTTTTTGACGATAAAGGGCTTAAATATACCGAATATGAAATTGACGGTGACGAAGAAGAAGAATTCAGAAAACTTGCAAAAAAATTTGATATAAAAGGCGAAGTAACCGCCCCGCAAATTATAATTGACGGCAAAAGAATAGGCGGATACTCCGACTTAATGGAAAAAGTAAAAAACAATGAATTAAACTTTTAAATTTTGTAACAATTTTCCTGAAAAAAATAAAGTTTCTTTTTATTTTGCCGAAATAATTTATACAAGGATGTTATGGGATTGCTGTATGCTTTTGAAATCTAAAACAAAAACATCAAACAGTTCAGATTGTGTTGCTTTAATTGTTAAAAACGCCAAAAGAAGAAGAATGGTGGTATATTCCGCACTTAAAGCTTCCGCATCTTGTTTCAAAGATGACAAAAATTCCATATATCTTTAATCAATAACCTCAATTTCCCCCAAACTCGCATACCCCATATAATGTGCAGTGAATGCACAAAAAAAATGAAGAGAACAACTCATCATACGAATAAAGCTTTTTTGAAAACAAAAATTCAAGAAAGCTTTATTTTTATTTATTACTGCTGGAGAATAAAATCGTCCTGATTTTCGTTTTGAACAAATTTTCTTGCAATATGTTTTTCAAAATATTCAATGAACTGTTTCGTTTTGGTTTTGGGCTTTTCTTCTTCTTTCGGGGTGTTGATTATTACAAGAACCTCGTTTTCGCCCGCCATTTTAAGATTATTTCTGGCAATTGATTCAGCCCTGTTTGTTTGGTTAAAGTTTTCTATTTCATTTCTGAGGTGTTCGTTTTTCGCCCTTGCTTCGGCATTTAACTCTTTTAATGTCGCTTTTTGGCTTTGTCCTATTACGATTTTTGATATGTTTAAAAGGGCGCTGTAACTCAAAAGAAGTACAAGAACAAGTAAAATAAGAGTAACGGAAGATAAGTAAAATTTCCTTTTTTTGTTTTTATGTTTTTGTCTGGTTCTTGTTTTTTCTTTCAGATTGCTGTTATTAATTGTGTCTTGATTTTCAAGTGTCATAATTATGAATTTTACCCTTTTTATAAAAATATTCCAAATTATTTACGAATTGAAATTTCAAGCTCTTGGGCTTTTTCTTGTAAAGTTTTATCTGTTTTTAAATCTTTTTTCATTTTTTCGTAAGAATAGAGAATTGTTGTGTGGTTTTTGTTAAAAGTCGAGGCAATAACGGGATAGCTCAAGTTTAAAATTTCTTTTATAAGATAAATTGACATCTGTCTTGCCGCTTTAATTTCGCTTGAGCGCTGATTTCCGATAACGGAATCATATGTTGTGCCGAAATATTCCGCACAGGCGTTAATAATATCAGCCTGAGTAATTTTTTTATTTCCCTCTTTAAAGCCGAGAATTTCTTTAACGCTTTCAACGGTAAGGTCAATTCCCTGTATTGAAGCATATGCGCTCACTTTATTATAAGCCCCTTCAAGCTCTCTTATATTTTTGGAATAATTTTTTGCAAGAAATTTTGCAACATCATCTGAAATTTCATAATTTGAACGAAGCGCATGCTTTTTAATTATTTCCACCCTTGTTTCAAGCGAAGGCGCTTTTATTTCAACGGAAAGACCCCATTCATATCTGCTTTTTAACCTGTCCGGAGTTTTTTCAAACGTCTCTACGGGTCTGTCTGAAGCAAAGACAATCTGTTTTCCGGCATGAAAAAGTGCGTCAAAGGTGTTAAAAATTTCTTCTTCCGTTCTTTTTTTGCCTTCCGCAAACTGAATATCATCAAGCAAAAGAACGTCAACATTTCTGTATTGGTCTCTGAATTTTTTCATATCGGAATATGATTCAAGACCTTTTCTGCAAGAGTCTATGAGCTGATTTGTAAATTCCTCGGTTTTTGCATATTTTACTTTAAGTTTCGGAAAATTTTTTAATATCTGATGTCCGATAGCTTGCATTAAGTGGGTTTTGCCCATTCCGACCGCACCTGTAATAAACAGAGGGTTATATTTTTGTCCGGGGGCATCAGCTGCCATTTTTGCCGCTTGAAAAGCAACGTTTGAATTTTCACCGTTTACAAAGTTTTCAAAAGTATATTTCAGATTTAGAGCGCAAAAAGATTGCATTTGTTTAAGATTGTCTATTTGTTCCTGCATTAAAATAATTTGCTCTGTGGGTTTCTCTTTTCTTTTCGGAGCTTTTTTTACGTCTGTCGGCACAAAAACAATTTCAACAGGCGGATTTTGCGGAATAACCTCGGATATTGCCTTTTGAATTTCGGGAAGAAATTTTTGATTAAGGTGGGCAACCCCAAAAGCCTGATTTGATTTTAAAACGAAAGTGTCTTTTTTATATTCGGCTTCATTTTTTGAAACTGGGATAAGCGGGGTTATCCATGGTTGAAAAGTTGAGGGAGAAACTCTTGTTTTAAGAAGTTCAAGCGCTTCTTTCCATACTTCGTTAAGGTTTAGATTTAATTCTTCCATGTCCATATAAATATCCGCTAAAAAACCAAAAATTCCTTTCTTCTTAACAATTTTACCAAAAACACCAATGCGTAGTAATATAAAATTAAATTTTGTAAAAAAGGCACTATATGAAGCTTATAGATTATTCTTATCTGTTTGATTTTTTAAGAAATCTCTATGCGGATATATCATATAACACAAATTTAATTAAAACGGGCAGCGCAATTGTACCTTTAAGATATTTTCTTGAATTAACATACAATTGCAACCTTTCATGCCCTTACTGTTATATCGGCTCAAACAGAAATAAAAATGAACTTTCCCTAAACGAATGGAAAAATGTTATCTCTCAAATTCCAAGATACGGATTTATTACTCTTGTCGGCGGTGAACCTTATATCAGAAGCGATTTTCAGGAAATTTCAGATTTTGCTTCAAAAAGGGTGTTTGGAAAAGTGAACATTGTTTCAAACGGAACTTTTTTAAATGAGAAAAATATTGATAACTTAATAAAATCAAAAATCATGCTTTTGTCTGTTTCGCTTGACGGCTGGGGAGAAACTCACGACAGAAACAGGGGACAAGCGGGCATTTTTGACAAAATTATATCAAACCTTGAATTGTTAAATCAAAAAAGAAAAAAATCAAAGCCAATGGTTGATATAAAAACCATTGTTTTAAATAACAATCTTGAAGATATTTTCAAACTTTACAAATATTGTTCCGATATGGGGTTTGAGTTTTTCTCAATTTCTTTTTTGAGAAATAATGACCTTAAACAAAATTCCGTTTTAAAAGAAAGCTTTGAACCCGTATTCTATGAGCCTTCATACGATATTAAACCCTATTTTGATGTTGAAAAGTTTATTGATATTTATAAAGAAATGATATCCTTAAAGTCAGATACCAAAATAAGATTTGCGCCAAAATTTGAAGGCGGAAAAACGGAAGATGTTATTCAAAAAATCAAAAACTTTTTTGAACCTGATGACCCTTCCTTGCTAAAAAGACATCCGAGCGAAATTTATCATCCTTGTAAATATCCTTTTTCAAACATTATGATTAACCCTTCAGGCGATGTATATCCATGTTTATCATTTAAAATCGGGAATGTAAAAGAAAAAACAATCAAAGAGATTTTCAACCTTCCGAAATATAAGTGTTTCAGGAAAAACTTAAAAATATCAAAGAGTTTTTCTTCCTGTCAACTTTGTTGTGAACTAAAAGTTAAGGACATAAATAAATGAAAAATTATAAATTATTAATCTGTTTTTTGCTTCTTTTAATCTTTCAGACAGGCGTATTTGCTTCAAATATCATCTCAAAGCGCCTTCCTTCGGGACAGCTTGTTATAGTTAACGAAATGAAAGATAACCCTATTGTAACCGTTAACACTTGGGTAAGAACGGGTTCAATAAATGAAAACGACTCAAATACCGGAGTTGCACACTTTTTGGAACACCTTTTCTTTAAGGGGTCAAAAAATGTTCCGACCGGCGAATTTGATAAAATTCTTGAATCTAAGGGCGCTCAAACAAACGCAGCCACAAGCAAAGACTTCACCCAGTTTTATATAACAATTCCTTCAAAAGATTTTGACCTTGCCTTAAAAATGCACTCGGATATGCTTTTAAACCCTCTAATCCCTCAAGACGAGCTTGAAAAAGAAAGACCGGTTGTAATTGAAGAAATAAGCAGGGGGCTTGATAATCCCGCAAATGTTTTATATACAAACCTGTTTAAATTAATTTATAAAGATGTTAAACACCCTTACATGCGCCCTGTTATCGGCACAAAAGAGGTAATTTCATCAATATCCAGAGATGAAATTCTTAAATTTTATAATAACTGGTACACGCCTTATAACATGATTACCGTTGTTTCGGGCGATGTTGATGCAAAAGAGGCGATAAAAAAAGTTGAAGAAGCTTTCAAACAGGAGCAAAAAACCCATACGCCCGTCAGCTACCCTAATATACCCGAAATAAAATCTCAAATAAGCGTTAACGAGGAAAAAGATGTTGCACAAGGATATATGGCAATTGCGTTTAAGGCGCCAAAATTTACCAACGCAAAAGAAACTTATGCTCTTGACCTTTTGGCGGTCATTTTGGGCGGTTCAAACGGTTCTCTTTTAAATTTGGACTTAAAAGAAAAACAAAGACTCGTTAATTCTGTCTCCTCGTCTTATTCTCAATATTTGGACGACGGGCTTTTCATTATTTCTTCAACTTTTGAGCCAAACAAATTACAGGCGGTTAAACAGGGAATTTTCTCAGATATTGAAAAAGCTAAAAATGACGGCATTACACAGGAACAACTTTCAAGGGCAAAGACAATTTTAAGAACATCCACAAATTATGCAAGAGAATCTGTTGCAAATATAGCCGAAGAACTTGGCTTTTTTGCGCTTTACTATGACAACATAAAAATGTATGACGATTATTTAAAGAAAATTGATGAAGTTGAGCTAAAAGACGTTTATGCCGCATTAAACAAATTTTTAATAAAGGATAAATGCGCAATTTCGACAGTCATGCCGAAAGGTTTCGTTGAAGTTAATAACGTTGCGGCGGCGGCAAAAATTGTTCCAAACAGCGCACAACTCATAAAAGAGAAAGGAAACGAAAAGAAATATCTGCTTGATAACGGCGCAACATTAATTGTAAGAAAAAACAAAAACAATTCTATTGTCGGAATGAATATTTATGCAAAAGGCGGAAATTTCCTTCAGCCAAAGGCGGGAGTATCATATTTTGCCGCTCAAAATGCAAAAAGAGGAACAAAAAAATACAGCTATCAGGAGTTAAGCGACTTTCTTGACGAGAAAGGAATTCAGCTTGGAGTTTCATCCGGCTCTGACGCATTTTGCGTTTCTTTGATTGCAACAAAAAACAGTTTAAATGACGCTTTTTATATTTTGGATGAAGTCATAAACAATCCTGTTTTTCCGACTGAAGAAATCGAAAAGACCAAACAAAATTACAAAGAAAAGGTAAAATCTTTAAAAGACAGCCCGCTGTCCCTTGCCCTTGATGAATTTAACGGCATAGGATACGGCAATTCGCCCTATTCAATTAATTCAAAAGTGATTTTAAATAATATTGATTTAATTTCAAGAGATGACTTAATTGATTATTATAATAAAATTTTTGAACCTTCAAATCTTGTAATAGCCGTGTCAGGCGATGTTGATGACAATAAACTTATCAAAGAATTTAATGAAATATTTACGGAAAAAGGGCAAAAACAAGTTCAAGTTAAAGATTTTTTGAAAGAACAATACATTCCGAATGAAAACGTTTCCAAAAAACTTTCAAACGCAGGCAAAGAAACAAGCTGGATAATTGTTGCCTATAAAACCCCCCAAATATATAATTTGAAAGACCTTGCGACTTTAAGAGTGATTGATTCCCTTTTGGGGTCAGGCATGAGTTCCCGTTTGTTTAAATCTTTGCGTGAAGAAAAAGGGCTTGCATATCAGGTTGGAAGCCAAATTAATCAATACGCAAATGACGGCGCATTTTTTGCTTATATAGGAACAAACTCCAAAAATGAAAACGAGGCTAAAAACGGAATATTAGCCGAGTTTGAAAAATTAAAAACCGAGTTTGTTCAAACAAAAGAACTTCAGGAAGCGAAAGATAAACTTTTGGGAAATATGATACTTGCACTTGAAACAAATATGGATATGGCGTCATTTCTTTCAAAATATGAACTTTACGGATATGACCTTGACTTTTTGGATAAATTAAAAGATGAAATTTCAAATGTTTCTTCGTCAGATATTTTATCTTTTGCAAACAGATATTTTTCCAACCCGCACTTTGAAATAATTGTGGGCAAGTAAATTTTTACATTATTTGAATGGTTTACTTTAGTGAAATTATCATTAAACTAAACATGGTTGATAAAATGTAAGGTTACTGTTATGTCTATTAAAACTTCAAACGGAAATTCAATTTTTGCCGCTACTCTAAACGGCATAAGGTCAAGCTTTTATTATCTTGCACAGGGAAAAGACGGAATTACCCTTGAAAATATTATTAATCCCTCAAAAGAAGGCAACATGTATCCTTACATGATGAATTATTCCTTCTCGTCTTATCTTGCAAGCAATTTTGCAAATTTTGATACAAACGGGGACGGAAAAATTACCGAAAATGAAATAAATGCTTATACCAATAAACTCACAACAAAGGGCTTATCTTATAATGAGCTTGTTCAGCTTTGTTCACAGGGAACTTCAAATTCCCTTTTGGAAACGGTTTTAAATAATTTTTCTCAAGTTGATACAAACGGAGACGGCAGGGTCACGAATGCTGAAATTGCTGCATATAATATTGACCAGCAAAGAGAAGAAATGGAAGATGAATTTCCGAGAATTAACACAAACTCAATCTCGATTTTCTATCCTTCGTCGTCATCGGTTGAAACTCAACCGTCCAAATCTTCCAAATCATCTTCCAAGTAATCCTTATAAGCCTTGCTTTATAAAGTCTAATTTACAACGACCATAAACCTTTTCTTTAAAGGGCGTGATTGTTTGCGCATAAATTTGCGCAAATTCATCTGCCCTCTTTTTATCATATTCAACAACAACAATGCTTGTTTTAAACTTTTTTAAAACCGAATGTAATATGACCCTATAATCAACATCCCACGGCGGGTCAATATAAATTACATCGGGTGAAACGCTTGTTTTTTCAATAAATTTCAAAGAATCGGACAAAATAACCTCATAACCGTTTTTTGCAATTTTTAGATTTTCTTTAACGGTTAAAACCGCTTTTTTGTTTTTGTCTACGGAAATTGTTATAAACCCACGTGACAAGGCTTCAAGGCTCATAATTCCGGAACCCGAGAAAAGGTCTAAGAAGATTTTCCCTTCAAAATTTTCAAAAATGGAATACAAGATGTTAAATACACTCTCTCTTGTTTTTGAAAGAGTGGGTTTTGCACAATCGGGGATAATTATTTTATGCCCCTTGTATTGCCCGCCTGTAACATGCAAAATTTATCTCCTTTATTTATGATTAATTTATCATGAAAAGAATTATAATTATAGGCGGCTGCGCTGCGGGACCAAAGGCGGCGGCAAAAGCAAAAAGACTTAACCCCGACAATGTTGTTGAACTTTACACAAAAGAGAATATGGTTTCATATTCCGCCTGCGGGCTTCCTTATTTTATCGGCGGAGTTGTTCCGAACGTTAACAATTTAATGGTAAGGTCACCCGAAGAATTTAAAAAATCGGGGGTGGATATTTTCTTAAACCATGAGTGTACAAAAATTATTCCCGAAGAAAAGACGGTGGTTTTTAACAATGAAAAAACCGTGAGCTATGACGAATTAATACTTTGTATCGGCTCTAATCCAATTGTGCCGAAAATAAACAATTATCCTTTAAAAAACATTTTTAACCTCAAAGTAATTGATGACGGAGTTAAAATAAAACAAATTGCTATTACCGCAAAATCCGTTGTAATTATCGGCGCAGGTTATATTGCAATTGAACTTTTAGAGGCTTTTGTAAAAAACAAGCTTAAAATATATGTTATTGAAAAATCAAGAAAAATGCTTCGTGTTTTAGACAACGAAATTTCAGACTGTGTTCGGGATGAAATTTTGAAAAGAGGCGAAGGTTTGATTGAATTTTTGTTTGAAGATGAAGTTATTGAATTTATCGGAGAAGAAAAATTTGAGGGGGTTAAAACCAAAAACGGACGTGAAATTTTTGCCGATTTTTGTGTTATTGCGGTTGGTGTTTTGCCCAATATTTCCATAGCAAAAGAAGCGGGAATTGAAATCGGCATAAAAGGCGGAATTAGAGTTGATAACAAAATGAGAACTTCCGTTCCTCACATTTGGGCGGCGGGAGATTGCACGGAACAAAGCTTTATTCCGACAAAACAAACCGTTTATATGGCTCTGGGCACAATTGCAAATAAACAGGGGCGTGTTGCGGCAATTAACGCAAGTGCGGAAGAACACGGCATAACAGAAACTTTTGACGGTGTTTTAGGGTCTATGATAACCAAATATTTTGATTATTCAATAGCTGCGACCGGAATGTCGGAAAGTTCCGCCAATTCATTGAGAGAATATATAAATATAAAGCCCATTTCAAGCACGGTTGAAGAATTCGACAAAGCGGGCTATATGCCCCAGATTGGAATATTAAAAATCAAACTTATTGCAGATTCCGTGACGGGAACAATTCTCGGCGCTCAGGTTGTCGGCACGGGAGACGCCGATAAAAGAATAAGCGTAGTTGCCTCGGCTTTAAGAGCAGGTCTTACCATAAGCGAATTTTTGCACCTTGATCTTCCTTATGCTCCGCCGTTTTCATCAACAATAGATCCGCTTTTAACTGCGGCTTATAAGCTTAAACAAATAATAGACAGCTAGATTTTTAACGAGCCGTTATTTTGGTAAGTTTTTGTCAAATTTAAATAATTTTGCATGCTCAAAGGCTTATTTTTTGCTTTAAAATAAGGATAACTTCTGTTTGTATAAATGGTTTGAGCGTTTTGAGAAATGTTTTTTTCATTCATTTTATTTTTAATTAAAACGCTTGTTTTGTTTCTCAAAAGCGGAGTTATAATGTTGCTGGAAATAATGCCTCCGGCAATAGCGGCGATAGTTTTTGCCCCTTCAACCACTTTTGCATTTTTTGCAATGCGGCTTTTTGTTAACATTTCCGCACCTTTTATTAAAGGAAGGGTTACTGCGGCGTATGTTGCAATATTAAACGTTCCGTCCAAAATTTCTTGAGGAACAAGAAATTTCTTTTCATCTTTTGTTATTTTTCTGTTTGCAATAAGTCCCACTGTTTGTGCGAGAGAGGCAAGTGACCATGCCATTGCCATTGCGCCGAACAGAAACATTCCGTTATTATTCTTACAGGAATTTAAAAATTTTCCTGTCAGTTGTCCTAAATTTTCTTTAAAGCTCATAAAACACCCCCGTTTCTATTGTTGATAATTACGGGGTTTTGACCGTTTTGAATGCCAAATTCGCCTTGCAAAGGTTGATTTTGCGCTTTTAAATTCAAATTTGGAAATTGTGCGCAAGGCGCTTGAAGGACAGGTTCAGCCAAAGAAGTTTGTATGTTTGGCGCTTCTTTTTCTTTTGGAAGTGAAACTGCCTCTTTTGGTTCGGGCGGGATATTGGTTTGAGCCTCTTTTGGCTTTTGTTCTTCGTTTTTATTGTTTAGTTTTTTATTGAGTTTATCCGTCAATTTATTTGTCAAAGGTGCGTCAACAAGGAAGTTTGTAAATAACATAACCCCAAGAGCAACGATTGTTCCTATAATTGAAGCATATTGCTTTGCTCCGCCTTTATTTTTTATGAAATTTTTTGCTTTATCAATTGCTTCTTTGGTGTTGTTTTCTGCGGTTATTTTTGCAAGATAATTTGTCGCTCTGTCTTTTTGCAAACCGATTTCAACCGCTTTCATACAGCCCCCTCTGACTGCAATTCCGGTTGCCATTCCGACAAGAGCTTTGGCGAAGCTTCTGTTTGCGGAAACTTTTCTTGTTTCTTCATCAACCTGTTTATTTCTCAGGTCAATAGCGGGCTGAATTGCCATAGCTGCAACACCCAGAGCAAGTCTTTGCTGCCAGCTGTTGATTGTGCTTGCTTTCGACAAAATTCTTGCCGCCCTAAGCCCGCTGAATTTTGGCACGCCACTATAATTGTTTACTTTAGTTACGTTCAAACAATAGACCTCATTTAACTAACCGGTTGTTACAACATTTTTAAGTCAAAACACGAAAAAAATTGCCGATTTGCTTCGAATGTATTAACAATTTTTAATATTACAGTCATAGTAAAGAAAAGTCAATACCGATTTATGATATTATTAAGGATGTAAATTTTAAATAGCAGGGAAGATTATGAAACAACCTTTTTTTTACGATATTACATTGAGGGACGGCAATCAGGCATTAAAAAAACCGTGGCAGCTTGCAGATAAAAAGATTATTTTTGAAAAACTTCTTGACCTTAATGTTCAAGCCGTAGAGGTTGGTTTTCCCGCTTCTTCCGATATGGATTTTGAAGCTTGCAGGGAATTATCTAAAATGGCGCCTTCCAATCTTGTTGTATCAGGGCTTGCAAGGTGTGTTAAATCAGATATAATTTCTGCAATTGATGCAATTTCTGTTGCAAAAACTCCGAGAGTTCACACTTTTTTAACACTTTCGCCCTTCCATGTTAAATATGTTCTTGATAAAACACCTGAGGAAGCAAGAAAAATTGCGGTTGACGCCGTTAAATTCGCATATGACGAATTAATTAAAACAAACAAAAACGGACAAATTCAATTTTCGGTTGAACATTTCGGCGATTGCATAGAAAATCTCGATTTTGTAATTGACACGCTTAAAGAAATTGTTCAAATGGGGGCTTGTGTTTTAAATTTGCCGAACACAGTCGAAAGAACTCATCCTTCCGAATTCGTAAAAATGATTGAGAAGGTAAGAAATGAAATTGACGAGTCTGTTATAATTTCCGTTCACAACCATAACGATCTCGGCATGGCGACGGCAACAACGGTTGAAAGCTATTTCAAAGGCGCAGTTCAACTTGAATGCGCTCTTAACGGACTTGGTGAAAGAGCGGGCAACACCAATTTTTATGAGGTTGCAGTGGCGCTTCATAATTCAGGAGTTGACGTTCCCGTTGATCTTTCCAAAATTTATGAAACCGCCCTTACCGTTGCGCAAATGGCAAAAGTCCCGATTTGGGAAAAAGCTCCTTTAATTGGACCTGACGCTCTTGCACACCGTTCAGGCATTCATCAGGACGGCGCATATAAAACAAAGGATATGGAAAAAGGCGCATACAGACCAATTCATCCTTCTTTAATCGGAAGAAACGATGATGAAAAACTTGCAATCACTTCCCAATCGGGAAAAACCGCAATTTTTGAGGTTATCACCCATGCCGGATATCCGATTACAATTCAAGAAGCCGTTCGCCTTGCTCCCATTGTTAAAAATGCGGCGGAAAAAGTTGGCGAACTTCCGACAAGCAGCATAATTGATATTTACTTTAATGAAACCTTCAACGTTAAGGGCGACTTTAAACTTGTTCGCTTTGACTATTTGAAAGGCGACACTTTTACATTTGATTTCTTTTATAAAGATAAAGAATTCAAAGTTGAAGGCAAGGGAAACGGGCCTGTGGACGCTTGTGTTCAGGCGCTTAAAAAATCGGGCTTTGATGTTAAACTTTTGCACTATGAACAAAGCGCCATTGATGAAGAAATTATGGGCTCAACCTCTGTTGCAATGACGGTTGTTCATCTGGAAGATAAAAACGGCGCTGAAATCATTGCAAGGGCAAGACACGGTTCAACTGCGGTTGCAAACATAAAAGCAATTTTTAACGCTCTTAATATAATCTATAAAAATAAATAAAAAAGGCAAAAAATTTTTTTCATAGGCATTTTTATAACATACCTTTTTTGTGAGAAATTTTAAATGAATTTAAGAGTTAACTCAATAATTTTTGATAAACACGTTTATGCAAAAAATAAAACTCCGAAATCAACAGCTTTACCTATAAAAACAAACTATAGCGCTTCAAATATTCATTTTTCGGGCAAGAGAAAAGAAAACAACCCTGACTTGAATCTGAAAAATCTTATTGAATATTTCAGGAAAAACCCCGATGTTTATTTTAAGCCGATTTATGAAGACAGAAACAGCGGACAAAAGGTTATTGATCTTGCCCTTTTTGACTATGATAAAACAATCGGAATGCTTGAAGTTGTTAAAAATAACATAAGAGGTCAGATTATAAAAAACGGAAAAGTTGCCTTTGAGGATGAATATTTAACAAATTTGTCGGGAATTAAAACCGCAGTTTCCGCAAAGAAGCTTACTCCAAAAGCGTTTTCGGAACTTATAGAAATTGCTTCTAACAGAGAAAAAAGCCCGAAGTTAGATGTTTTTTCAACAATCAATGCGCTTGAAACATACGATTTTTTGAAAAATACAAAAGGCGTTTCTTTCGGCGACTTTACTTCGGTTTGTAATTCCGCCCTGAAAGATTCCGCCCTTTTAACAAAAAACGAAGTTGACTCTCTGAGCGAAAATTCTGACCTTTTAAGGTATGAATTTGTTAAAGACTTAAGAAAAGAAAATTCAAAAGATGATGTTTTATCAAAGCTTGCGGACCAATATTCAAAAGATAAAACCGTCTTTATTGATTTTCCGTACATTTATAACGTGTTTGCTTTGGCAAAAAAGATGAAAGAAAATAATTCAGATGTCGTTTCAAAAACTGTTGAAAAATATGATAATGAAAATGATGATGAACCGGTTTTTACAAGCCCTGTAGATATTGAAGCTGATGAACATATAAAAAGAAAAATGGAACAAATCAGACTTGAAATCGGCACCAAAGTTGCGGAAATTCCTAAAGAAGACTATATTCCCGAATTTCAATCTGATTTAATTGACGATATTTACGATGAATTAAAAAAGTGGCAAAAGGCGGGTAAAAAAGAGTTTTTAACCCCTTTCTATATTGATATTTTAGATTACGGCAATATAATGCCGCCCGCAGCCGAGCTTAGATATGAATTAACCGGCGCACACGATTTAAAACAGGGAAAAAACATTCATCTGACCAATTCTTTTGGAATGAGCGATGAAAACGCCGTTAAATCAATATTGAATGAAAGAATTTATCAAGAGGAGTTTGAATGCGCAGGAATTCCGGAAGATTTAATCAATCTTGCGCATACAAATACAACCGAGTTCATTTCCGTTGCCTCTATGGGGAACATTTCAGATTATTCTGACGAGTTCAAACAAGTGCTTGTCGATTTTGGAATGCCCGAATGGGAATTAAAACTCGGAGACTTAGACTAGTACCAACTATGTAAGGCGCTTTAAACAGCGCCTTTTTCTTTAATTTTTTTCGGATAAAAATCTCTGAACGGTTGTTTCCATTTTTTCTTCGCTTATTTTATACCCGTCAGGAGTTTTTACTATTGTAAATTCTGCGTCAAGCCCTTTTTTATCTTTCATGGGAAATCTTTTCGCTTTAAGCTTAAATGTTGATTCGGAAAGTTTTTCAAGTTTTCTGTTTAAATATTTGTTTGTATATTTAACAAGCTTTGCGGTTGTTTTACCCCTTTTTAATTCTTTTTTATATCTGTCCATCGGAATATCAACCGTTTCTTTTGTGCCGTTTGGTTTGATTACCACTCTTTTTATATCCGCATCTTTTGTATATCGTTCCATAAGGTCTTCCTGATATGTGTTTGCGGCGTTTATGTAATCATCAAAAAAGGCTTCAACCTCTTTTGCCTCTTGTTCCGTTATCGGGGCAGAGTCTGCAAAAGCGGGCGATGATATTATGCAAAATAAAAAGCATAACCCTAAAATAATTTTCCTTAACATTTTTGTTTCCTTATTTAGTATTATGCTTTTTAGTTTATTATGTTTGCTTTTATTTTAAATTGCTAACCGTCTTTAGACAACTTTACGATTATTATTCTATGGTAAAGTCGGGAGTCCCGAACATTCCTTCAATTTCTTCCAATATTGCGGAAGGTTTTCTTGCCTGATTTTTCTGTTGCGCACGACGGAGAGCTTCTTTTTCTTTTTCTTCGTTTGCGTTAATCAAGTGATGATAACCGGTTCCCGCAGGAATTAATCTACCGATAATAACGTTTTCTTTCAAACCTCTGAGGGCGTCTTTTTTACCCTCAACGGCAGCTTCGGTCAAGATTCTTGTTGTTTCTTGGAATGAAGCGGCTGAAATAAAGCTTTCGGTATTCAAAGAAGCCTTTGTAATACCAAGAAGCAAAGCTTCATATGTTGCTTTAATTCCACCTTCAGCTTCATTGATTTTAGCGTTTTCAGCTTCAACAACTTTAAGCTCAACAAGCTCTCCGGGGAGAAGTTTTGTTGTTCCGGAATCAATAACCTTAACTTTTTTAATCATTTGACGAACGATAACTTCAACGTGTTTATCCGCAATTTCTACGCCTTGTGAACGATAAACCCTTTGAACTTCATCAACAAGATATTGTTGAGCGGCATTTGCGCCTTTCAACCTGATAACGTCATGCGGATTTAAAGGACCTGAAGTTAAAGGCTGACCTTTTTCGATTTTTTGTTTATCTGAAACAATAACGCTAGCTTCAATCGGATATTTAATTTCCGTTCTGCCTTTTTCGTTTACAATATAAAGTCTTGCAATATCGTCTTCAATTTCGATTTCGGCAACGCCGTCTTCTTCGGCAACAATTGCTGAATCTTTCGGCTTTCTTGCTTCAAGAAGTTCTTCAACTCTCGGCAAACCTTGAACGATATCGCCTGTTTTTTGTCTTTCAAAGACGAGGGTTGCAAGAAGGTCGCCTCTCAATATAAGTGCATTATTTTCTACCTGTAAAAGCGTGCCGGGGCTTATAAGATGAGGACGTCCCACTCTGACCGTTACGGAGTTTTTGCTGACTTCCGTCACTCTGCCGGAGCAAGGTGAAGTTTCGCCCGTAGCGGCAACAACAGTGTCAAGTTTAACAAAATCACCTGATTTAACCGTAGCTTTTCCTTTGATAGGAATAACTTGTTCGTTTTTAGCGGAAACCAAAAGCAATCTTCTTAAGTCTTTATCGGTTTGCTTTATGCTTGCAATTGAATCGTCAATTGATAAAACCTGTGTCTTTGTAACAGGAGTTCTCGGCTCAATAATTTGACCGTTTTCAACCAACAATTCCGTTTGCATTGATGACAATGTTCTTGAGGCGTCGTCTTGTTCTCTTCTTACAATCAAAGTTTCAAGAACAACAATCTTAAGATCACCTTCTTTGTTTAATTCAACAAGACCTTTAAGGTGGCTCAAATATCCGCTCATTGAAAGAACAAGGCTTGTTCTCGTAAGAACTGCGCCATCCAAGCTTCTTACACGTGCGCCGTCTTTGAATTGCAATTGTGTTAAAGGAACAATTTCGATAGCTTCGTCTGTTGTTTCAAATTCAATTGAAACGTCTCTCGGCTCAATTGTGAAGCTTTGAACAGGTCTTATTAATATTTGAACCTGTTTGCTTTCAAGAGAATCTTCGTCAACAACATCTTCCGTTATGTCTTCATCCAAATCGTCAAGACCGTCAAGCATGTCGTTGTCGTTTTCAACAATTGTTACGATTGAATCAACTTTTGCCTTGATTTTTCCCGCTACAACCGTTCCGGCTCTTACAACTTCATTTTCATCAACTTTAAGATCGTTGATTGAATCAAGAGTATAAAGTTCACCGGGGCGAACAACAACTTCATGAATAATGTCGTTGAATTCTTTGATTTCAACAATACCGTCAATGTGTGTATACAAATCTTTAACGACTTCCGTTCCCGCTTCAACGTATGTTCCTGATTCAACGAGTTTTAATGAAGCGTCTTTTGAAATTTGGTGAATTTCTTCAGGAATAAAGATAACTTCGCCGCCTTTTGTAACAACTTGATTTTCGCCGACTTCAATACCGTTATATCTGATTTCGCCGGAGCTTGTAACTTTGTGTTCATCGTCAATTAATTCGGCAATAATCATGCCGTTTTCAACGGTTGTGTCAATCGGACATTTAACAATATATTTTTCATCAGTTGTCGGAACATGCCAGATTTGTTCTTTTTTGGTTTGTTCAAACACTGCATTTGAAGGCTGAATTGAAGCAATAACAATTGTTAACTCTTTGCCGGCAACAATTTTCTTAATTTTCTTGCCTTCAAACTTAACTTCTTCAACTTCAAGAGAGTTATTAACTCTGACTTCGCCGCCATGTTCGGACACAATCAAAGTTTCGGCAAGTTTTTCGCCTTTTTTAACTTTCTGGTTGTCTGATACTAAAATTTTTGAACCGGTAGGAAGTGTATAGACATCGCCGCCCAAAACCCAAACAATACCTGATTTATTTGAGGTTCTTGAAACATTTCCCTGCCTGTCTTTCTTTTCATCGGCGGTAAAGTCGTCAAATACAACTTCACCCGCAATGTCAGAAGTAATATCTTTTGTAGCTTTTTCCGTTAAACGGCTTCCGTCTCCCTTTGAAACAGGTTCAAACTCGGCAATTTCATCGCCTTTTTTGAGTTTTTCGCCTTTTTTAAATTTTACGGTTGCATTCATCGGAATATGCAATTTTTCTTTCTTTTTGCCGTCAGTAATTGTAACATCGGCTTCTTTTATTGCAATTTGAACAACATCCCCGTGACGTGTTCTCATTTCACGTGTTCTGACATCGTCCTCAATAACCCCTTCAAAAGGTGCAACAACGTGTTTCATTGCGCCTGCGCCCTTGAATACACCGCCTGTGTGGAATGTTCTCATTGTTAACTGTGTTCCGGGTTCACCGATTGACTGAGCGGCAATAATACCGATTGCTTCGCCGATATCGACAAGTTTTTGGGTTGTCATTGCCCAGCCGTAACATTTTTGGCAAATACCATATTCAAGTTCGCAAGTTAATGTTGATCTTACATCAACTTCTTGAAGGTCTAAAGCCTTGATTTTTGCCAAATCTTCTCTGTTAACGGTTGTGTTTTTTGTAACTATAACATTTCCGTCTTTGTCTAAAATATCTTGAGCAACGGTTCTTCCGAGAAGTCTGTCTGCAAGAGGAACAATTATATTTTCACCGTCTTGAATTGCGGTTAATTTGATTGATTTTTCAGTATGACAGTCAGCTTCTCTTATAATAACGTCCTGAGCAACGTCAACAAGACGTCTTGTTAAATATCCCGAGTCAGCGGTTTTAAGAGCCGTGTCTACAAGCCCTTTACGTGCGCCGTAACTTGAAATGACGTATTCGGTACAAGATAAGCCTTCTTTAAAGTTTGATTTAATCGGCAAGTCGATAATTTGACCTTGTGCGTCTGCCATCAAACCACGCATACCGACAAGCTGTGAAACCTGAGATAAGTTACCTCTTGCGCCGGAGAACGCCATCATATATACGGGGTTTAATCTGTCGAAGTTTTTAACAACCTCATCGGTTAACTTTGCGGTTGTTTCGCTCCAAGTGTCAATAACCTTTGTATATCTTTCAACTTCGGTAATTTCACCTTTCATATATCTGTAAGTTGATTGTTCAATCTGTTCTTGAGCCTGTTTTAAAAGTTCGCCCTTGATTGAAGGCACTGAAAGGTCATGAATTGAAATTGTCGTACCGGCTTTTGTAGCATATTTGTAACCCAAATTTTTAAGGTTATTTGCAAGTTCAGCTGTTTTAGCCCCGCCCCATTCGAGATAAATTTGAGCAAGAAGCTTGTTTAAGCCTTTTTTATCGACAATTGTATTTATATAATCAATTGTTTTTTTCTTTTTTTCAGGAGTTAATGTTGTCATTTCTAATATTTCCCTCTTTATTAATTACTTGTTATTGAAGAACCGATTTTCTCAATGTTTCGTTGAAAATAATTCTTCCTACCGTGGTTTCAATTCTTTCGCCTTTGTCATCTCTGACAACGATTTTATCGTGCAGTTTGATGTTTCCGAGTTCAAAAGCCGAAATAGCGTCCATAAAGTCATGGAAATAACCTTTGATAGGAGCGTTCTGGTCTTTTAAGATTGTTAAATAATAAATTCCCAAGACCATGTCCTGTGTTGGTGTGATAATCGGTTTTCCGTTGGCAGGAGCCAAAATGTTGTTAGTTGCAAGCATTAACATTCTTGCTTCCGTTTGTGCTTCAATTGACAAAGGTACGTGAACCGCCATTTGGTCACCGTCGAAGTCGGCGTTGAATGCGGTACAAACTAAAGGATGCAATTGAATAGCTCTGCCTTCAACGAGTTTTGGTTCAAACGCTTGAATACCGAGTCTGTGAAGCGTAGGAGCACGGTTCAACATAACGGGATGTCCTTCAACAACTTCTTCCAAAATATCCCATACAACGGGTTCTGAGCGTTCGATTTTTTTCTTTGCAGATTTAATATTTTGTACAAGACCTCTTTCAATCAATTTGTTAACAACAAAAGGTTTGAAAAGTTCAATTGCCATTTCTTTCGGCAAACCGCACTGATTTAAGCTCAATTGAGGACCTACAACGATAACGGAACGTCCCGAGTAGTCAACACGTTTACCTAATAAGTTTTGTCTGAAACGTCCTTGTTTACCTTCAATTATGTTTGATAAAGATTTTAAAGGTCTTGAGTTCGGGCCTACAACCGTTCTTCCCCGTCTGCCGTTATCTATAAGTGCGTCCACCGCTTCTTGGAGCATTCTTTTTTCGTTTCTGACGATAATTTCGGGTGCTCCCATTTCAAGAAGTCTTGATAAGCGGTTGTTTCTGTTTATAACACGTCTGTATAAGTCGTTTAAGTCTGATGTTGCAAATCTGCCGCCGTCCAATTGAACCATTGGTCTAAGGTCAGGCGGTGTAACGGGAAGAACGTCCATTACAAACCATGTGGGTTCCGTATTTGAATCAATTAAAGATTCAACAAGTCTTAAACGTTTAATTAATTTTGCACGCTTTTGTACCGAACCGCCCGAAGAATCTAATTCGGCTCTGATGTCATCAGCAAGTTTTGTTAATGAAATTTCGGATAAAAGTTCTTTTATAACTTCTGCGCCGATACCAACCTTTAAAGTTGTGTCTTCATGTTCCAAAACATAGTTTTCATATTCTTCTTCTGTTAATAAATCAAGTTTTTTATAGGGTGATTCGCCGGGGTCAACAACAACGTAATTGTTGAAGTATATAACCTGTTCCAAATCTTTTAAGGTCATATCCAAAAGCAAGCCCAAATAACTTGGAATTCCTTTTAAAAACCATATGTGAGAAACGGGAGCAGCGAGTTTAATATGCCCCATTCTGTGACGACGAACTTTGGAATCGGTAACTTCAACACCGCAGCGTTCGCATATAATGCCTTTATGACGAACTCTTTTATATTTTCCGCAATAGCATTCCCAGTCTTTTGAAGGTCCAAAAATTCTTTCGCAGAAAAGTCCGTCACGTTCAGGCTTAAGTGTACGATAGTTAATTGTTTCGGGTTTTGTGACTTCCCCGTATGACCATTTCAATACCCTTTCGCTTGAAGCGATTGAAATTCTTATATAGTCAAAATAATCTATACTTGTAGACAACTTCTTTTTCTCCTTAATTGTTGTGTAGTAAATCTTATTTCAAAAGCACCTTTTGCCTTTCTTGGAATTAATCCTTGAAAGTTGCGGGTGTTTCAAAGAAGTTTATATTTAACAGTTCACTGTCCATATCCGATAAAACACGTTTCGGAGCAGATCTTCTTAAATCATCGGTGTCTGACATGAGGTCAACTTCTTCACCGCCTTTTTTAGCAACGGTGATATCAAGCCCGATTGATTGTAATTCACGAACCAATACTTTGAATGATTCGGGAATTCCGGGGCGAGGAATGTTGTCGCCCTTAACAATGGCTTCATAAGCTCTTGAACGTCCGTTGACATCGTCTGATTTAATGGTCAACATTTCTTGTAAGGTGTATGCGGCACCGTAAGCTTCAAGTGCCCAAACTTCCATTTCACCAAATCTTTGACCGCCAAATTGTGCTTTACCGCCCAAAGGTTGTTGTGTAACAAGTGAATACGGGCCGGTTGATCTTGCGTGAATTTTATCATCAACAAGGTGGACAAGTTTCAAGATATATGACAGACCGACTGCAACGGGTTCGTCAAACGGTTCACCCGTTCTGCCGTCATATAAAGTGACTTTTCCGTCTTCGCCAACCCAAGTGCAGCCTGATTCTTTAATACCTTTTAAAAGTTCGGCCTTTGTTGCAATTTCAGATTGGTTTGCGCCGTACATTTCATCAAACGGCGGAGCTTCATAGTGATTTCCCGTTAAGTATGCCGCTAAACCAAGCAAACATTCATAAGTTTGACCTACGTTCATACGGGAAGGAACACCAAGCGGATTTAACACGATATCAACAGGGGTTCCGTCCGGCAAGAACGGCATATCTTCTTTCGGAAGAATTCTTGAAACAATACCTTTGTTTCCATGACGTCCGGAAAGTTTGTCGCCGACGGAGATTTTACGTTTTTGAGCAATGTAAACTCTGATAACGGTGTTTGCTCCCGGGGGAAGTTCATCCCCTTTTTCACGGTCAAACACTTTAACGTCGACAACCCTTCCGCCTTCGCCGTGCGGAACTTTAAGGGAATTATCTTTAACATCTCTTGCTTTTTCGGCAAAGATTGCTCTTAAAAGTTTTTCTTCCGGCGGATGTTCAGATTCGCCTTTAGGTGTAATTTTGCCGACCAAAATATCGTCAGCGTATACTCTTGCACCAATTCTGACTATTCCTCTTTCATCCAAATGACGAACCGCATCTTCGGAAACGTTAGGAACTTCTCTTGTGATTTCTTCAGGCCCTAACTTTGTTTGACGGGCGTCAATTTCTAATTTTTCAATATGAACTGATGTAAATACGTCATCGTATACACATCTTTCGGAAAGCAAAATAGCATCTTCGTAGTTGTAACCTTCCCAAGGCATATATGCAACTAAAACGTTTTTGCCGAGTGAAAGTTCGCCCATATTTGTTGAAGCGCCGTCAGCAATTACATCGCCTTTTTTAACCTCTTGACCCGCTCTTACGATTGGTCTTTGGTTTATGCAAGTGTCTTGGTTTGATCTTACATATTTTAAAAGTTGATGTTGATGAATTTTGCCTTCTTTGTCTTTTATAAAGATTTCTTCGCCGACAACTCTTTCAACAACACCGTCACAGTCAGAAACCGAAACCATGCCGGAATCTTTTGCGGCTCTTTTTTCCAAGCCCGTTCCGACTACAGGTCTTTGTGTTATTAAAAGCGGAACTGCCTGACGTTGCATGTTAGAACCCATCAGCGCACGGTTAGCATCATCGTGTTCGATAAACGGAATAAGCGAGGTTGCAACCGAGATAATCTGTATCGGTGAAACACCGAAGTAGTCAACCTTTTTAGAATCGCCCATAGTGAATTCGGAACGATATCTGACAGGTATATACGGGTCTTTAATTTTTCTGTTTTCGTCTAATTGAACGTCAGCGGGAGCAACACGGTAGTTTTCATCTTCATCGGCTGTTAAATAGTGAACTTCTTCTGTTACAACACCGTCTTTTACAACAAAGAATGGTGATTCAATGAAGCCATAGTCGTTAACTCTTGCGTGAGTAGCAAGTGAACCGATAAGACCTGCGTTCGGACCTTCAGGAGTTTCAACAGGACAAATACGTCCGTATTGAGAAGGGTGAATGTCACGAACCGCAAACCCTGCACGTTCTCTCATAAGACCGCCGGGGCCTAATGCTGAAATTCTTCTTTTATGAGTTAATTCTGCAAGCGGGTTTGTCTGGTCCATAAATTGTGATAACTGTGATGAACCGAAAAACTCTTTAATTGCAGCATTTAAAGGTTTAACATTTAAAAGATTTAAAGGCGTTAAAGTTTCGGAATCTTGAAGGGTCATTCTTTCTTTAACAATTCTTTCGATACGGCTTAAGCCCACTCTGAATTGGTTTTGAAGAAGTTCACCGACTGAACGAATTCTTCTGTTGCCAAGGTGGTCAATATCGTCAAGAACGCCTTCGTCGTATGTCAAATTAATCAAATATTCAACTGCGGCAACAATGTCTTGAATTGTGATTGTTCTTTGTGTTCCGGGTAAATTTAAACCGAGTTTTTTGTTTAATTTGTAACGTCCGACTTTGCCTATATCATATTTCTTTTCATCGAAAAATCTTGCTTCCAAAATGGAACGTCCGCCCGCAGCCGAAGCAGGGTCACCCGGACGAAGTTTTTTATAAACTTCAATCAAAGCTTCATCAGTTGAATTTGTTGTGTCTTTTTCCAAAGTCTTTTTCAAAAATTCAAAGTGGGTAAACAACGTTTCCATTTCAACGGGTGTAATGCCCAAAGCTTTTAATAAAGTTGTTGCTAAGATTTTTCTGTTTTTATCAATTTTTACATAAACCAAATCGTTAGAATCGGTTTCAATTTTAAGCCAAGCGCCACGGTTTGGAATTAAAGTTGCATTATAAAGACGTTTTCCCGTGGGAGAAACTTCTTTTTTATAATAAATTCCGGGGCTTCTTACAATTTGAGAAACAATAACACGTTCCGCACCGTTTACGATAAATGTACCTTTATCGGTCATAGTGGGGATATCGCCTATATAGACTTCCTGTTCTTTAATTTCACCCGAATCACGGTTAACAAGACGCATCATAACCTTTAACTGTTTTGAATAGGTAGCGTCATGAATTCTTGCTTCTTCAATTGTGTATTTCGGGTTATCAAAAGTGTAATTCGGAAGAAAATGTAATTCTAATCTTCCTGTGTAGTCTTTAACGGGCGAAAACGAGAGTAATTCTTCCTTTAAGCCTTCTTTTAAAAACCACTCAAATGATTTTTTTTGAATTTCAATCAAATCCGGAAGTTCACTCAAACGGGTTGGTGGTATGCCCATTGGAGTAACTCTATTAGCATATTGTGTTTTTGACATCTATGTACCTCTAATATATGTAATTACAATTAAATTCAGCTGAATGCTTCGTATGAGTTAAATCTTAGCCGTTTTGCCATAATTGCTTGAGCGAAATTTCTCCATAATCATGACAATTCTAGCTTATACAATCGTACTCCCTGAAATTTTTCCGTCAAGGTGGCAAGTTAACAACTTGTTACAAAAAACTTCCAAATAGTAATCGTTAAAAAAATTATTCAAAATGTAATATAATATTTTTATGAAAAAAATAATTCCGATATTTTTGTTTTTAATTTTATTTTCTCTTAAGGCTCAGGCAACCTATCTTCCCTCTTATGAGAATTCTAATTCATATTATGGAATAGGCGCAGTTTTTCTTCAAGGTGAAAACAAAATTTATAAAAACCCAAGCGCAGAAAGCGAAACAGTCGGCTCTTTGAGTTATGGAAAGTTAATTTTAAATGATGTTTCCGCTCAAAAAGAAGAAGAAACTTTTCTTGTGTCTTTGCCTTCAAAAAACCTTTTTGTTTTGCCGGTGAAATCTGACAATGACGAGTGGTTTTGTGTTTGTTACAATCAAAAATTAAGGCTTTTCGGGTGGATAAAGAAAACCGAAAACACAGACTATATGAGCTGGGAAGACTTTTTTAACGTCTACGGCAGAAAATACGGAATTTATATTTTCAGAAACGTGGGCGATAAAAATAAAATGCTCTATTCGTCATCCGACAATAACAGCAACGTTGTAGACAAGTTCTTTTTTGCAAAGCATGTTTCTCTTTGGCTTATTGAAAATGATTGGATGTTAGTAAAAATTACCACCTATGACGGGCTTACAAAAACAGGCTGGTTCAGGTGGCGTCTTGATGACGGCACTTTTCTTGCCTTTCCGCTTATGAACAATGGCGGTTAAACAAACGCCTTACATTGTTCTGTATACGTCTTCGCCGGCTTTGCAGAAAAACGTAACCGTTGAATCAAGTTTGTCTGAGGCATTTTTATCCATAGGCTTAAGAGTTCCCTCTTTTGTATAGACATATCTGCCCGCATTAACAAATTTCCACTCTTTCGGGTCATAAGCTTTTCTTATGAAAATAGCGCCCTCTTTTGCAATCGGTTCTTTATTGGCGGGGTTTATGAGTTTAACGCTTGAAACATCGGGGGCGTCATCGGCTTCCGGTTTAAGTATGTTAACATCCGGTTTATCGGGTATAAATGCGTTTGTCATCATGGAAACAACAACGCTTCCTTTGTTATTATATTTAACAACGGCGCCCGTTTCCGTGCCGATTGAAGGTTTTTTGCTCATGCAGCCTGAAATAAGACCGTTGCATATCCAGTCTTTAAAGCCGTCGTTGCATTTATCAAGAGTTTTTCCAAGGTTGTTAAACAACTCGTCTTTATCCATTGACTTAAGCTCTTTAACAATCTCATCTTTGGTAACATTGCTGCCTTTTTCCTGTATGCAGTTTAAAAATTTGCATGCCTGAATTGTATCTTTAAACGGTTCTGATTTGTTATATTGAATATCATTATCAATTAATTTAATAAGACCGTTTATTACTTCATCTTTTGTGGCTATATCAAAAACAGACTGTACATTTTGTTTTGCGCCGATTACAATCGGTGTGCCGTTTGCAAGAGCGCTCATTTCTTTGCTAGTTTTAGCGAGAAGAGCTGTTTGATGAAGCCTGTTATAGAAACTTCTTACGTGAAATTTTTTAGGGTCTTTTAACCAATCGTGCATTGTAAGGTTTCTGCAACCCAAAGCCCAGTTTTTAGACTTTGTTTCAGAGCCTGTCTGAGCAAACTCGTCGCCCGCAAATATTGTCGGAATGCCGACTGTTGCCGTCATAAGGTCATAAATTGCAGTCATTTTGCTTTCGTAAGGCGCAACCATATCTTCAAAAACTCCGTTTGCAAGATCTTCTTTGGTTTGTTCATCCAGTTTAAGACCTTTTTTCTCGGCAATTTTTAATACATGCGGAATGGTTATTTCAAAAGGCTTGTTGCCAAAAGCTTCTGCACGTTTAAAATCGCTTGTGTTGTCGTTAACGTCTTTAAAGCTGTAACCGTTTGCAAGATGAATTATTGAATCTTTGATTATTTCTCTGTCAGACTCGTCTAAATGAAGCTCACATGCTCTTGCTTCAAAATATTCGAGATATTTTTCCGCTACTGCAACGGCTTTTGAGCTCATGTTGTCATTGTAAGGGGTATTAAGAATTTCTTCGGCACGTTCTTTGTCGGCGTCATTTTTAAAGTCGCTCCAAAACAGTGCGGAATCAAGGGCTTGAAGGTGAGCCGCACGTGGTTTGTCGTGATTGTCAAGAAATACATGGCTTCCGAGAATAAATTCCGAAGAAGAATGACCTTTTTCTTCAGGCGGATTAACAAACTCTCTAACCTGATTTAAGAAGTTATACATTGAACGAAAGTCTTTTACAGAACCGTCTTCTATGTTTTGACCAAAAAGGTGAGGGTATAGACCAAAGAAGGTTGAATAGTTGCTTCCCGTTGTTGCGCCAACTTCTTCATAAAACATTTTTTCAGCTTTGTCAGGGTTTCCGTATTTACCCCAATTTGAGTTCGCATAATCCCACAGAGAAGTAACTTCCGCAACGATATATGCCGAATCGTTTACATCTCTTACATTTTTAACAAAGGGTTTCCAAAAGTCTATTACGTTATCCCAAACATCTTCTGCCGAAATTCTTTTGCCTTTTGTTTCTTCAAAATCGCCAACGTCTTTTGCTGCGTCAAAACGCCAGTTTAAGCCTGCACCCGTTTTGTCAATAATTGCATCGGCAAGCTTATAATCGTCAAGCGTCAGAGTGGTATATTTTTTCTTCAGATAGTTTTGAAAATCAATGTATATTTCATTTTTTCTTAAGTCTTTAAGACCGGTTTTAAGTTTTTTTGCAATTGCGTCAGCTTCATTTTTTGAATTTGACTCATAAATTTCAAGCCTTTTAAGGTTTAGGTGCTTTCCTTCTCCGTCAGCGTCATTGTCAGCCAATTCAAAATCAAGAGAATTTCCGTTCTTTGCGGGCAGTCCGTCTTCTCCGAAAAGTGCGTATGAAATGCAAAATTGCATAATGTCATCCATGGCAACCTTAACAAAATATTTGCCATATTCCGTTAATTCACCTATATCATTGCCGTTTGCATTGTAAAGATCGGTTTTGCCTTCGCCTTTTGCTTGAATATTATGAAGAATTTCTCTTACCATTGAAGGCAAAATTTCCCCATAGACCTCTTTCATATTGGGCGAATAATATTCATCTTTTGAGTCTTTAACTTTGTTAAAAATCTCAAGTCTTGAATCGTATGAGTTACACTTAAGATTAGGGCGGGGAGTGATATAAGGCGTGGATAATATTCCAAGAAGCTCGGGCGAAAAGTTTAGTGATTCCAGAGGGAAGTTTAAAATTGCCTCGTTAATAAGCGTTGTGCCGTCTTTTTTCTCATGCGCAATTTTATAATCATAGGCGTCAGGAACTTTTGCGCTCGGAAATTCGTCACGTTTGTCTTCTTTCTCAATGTTTGCACGAAGCGTTTCAAGAGAGCCTCTTTCAAGATTATAAGTTTTTTCTATATTGTCAAAATAGTTTGCAAGCGGCTCGCCTTCAATATAGTGGGTTCTTTCCGCAATATTCATTAAAATGGCATTTCTGGCTTCTTCCGTCCAATATCTTGCAACGTTATACATTTGGTTTTTAGCCTGTTTTGAACCTTCAATAACTTTAGGGTCACTTGAATGGTTTGACAGATTTAATTTAACAAGGTCAATATTTCCGTCCCAGCCCGTTGTTCCGCCAACTTTTGCTTTTCTGTTGAATGAATAAGGCAAATGTTTGGGGCTTAAAATGGAAGGCAAAATACCGTCATTATTCCATTGTGCAAGCGTTCCCGTATCTCTTGTGCTGTACAAAGGCGAATCGGGGTCAACTTCAAAAGTGTTGCTTAAAATTGAATCATCCCATGTTGTTTCTTCATAAGGGTCATCGGTGTTTGATTTTGCATACTCTTTAATTATTTTTCCCTTGTCTTCCAGCTGTTCTTTGCTTACAAGCCTTGTGTCATAAAATTGGATATATGTAGGCATGTTTGGGTTGTAATCGTAACCGGGAGCGTGTTTCGGGTTTACAATTCTGATACCGGTATATTTGTCGGTTTCTTCGTCGTCAGATAACACCCCAAGCGCATAACCGTCATTTTCAGGGTTTTTAAACCAATATTTAAAGGGCGAATCTTTATGTTTAAGCGCATGTTTCAATTGCACACCTTCATATCCGGAAGATGTAAATGCGCCGTCTAAGACATAGCCTTTTCCTTTATTAAAACAAGCAACCTGTAAGTCTTTAAAGTCTTTTTTAGTGCCTGTGCCGTCAGAAACCTTGAAGTGATTTGCGGGGTGATACATATGCGGTGAAACGCTTCCGCCCCCGATAAGAGGAGTTGTCATAATATATCTGTATGGCTCAAGCTCGTTTCCGTTATTAATTTTTTCAATTATTCCCTGAATATTTCCGCCGGCTTTGTTAAAATGGCTTCTTTCAAAGTTTTTGGGCGCATTTTTGACATTGTAAGAGTCTGTAAAAATATGTTCCATAGCGCCTTCGGTTGCGGGAAAACCTTGTCTTGTGGAAACAATGGTAAAAGGACCGTCTTTATGATTTATTTTAACGCCGACATCGTCGGAAAATGTTTTTAAACGTTTTCCTTTGTCGTTATAAACGGCAAATCTGTAACCGTATTCACCCGTGTTTTTAAGGGCTGAAACGTCAACTTCAACACTTGTTCTTAAACCTTTTTCAAAGTCTTTAAATTCGTCGGTAAGTGCGGGATATCTCATCACCGTGGCATTTTCATCAAGTTTATAACTTTTGTCTTTTTGTCTTTCAAGGCGAACAAATTCTATCCCGAGGGTTTCACCTTTTTTTAAATTTATATGCGGCAAAAAGAAGCATTCTCTGGGAGCGCCTTTCTTGTCTTTAACGCTTTTTCTGCCTTGAAAAGCAACCTGTGCATTATTTTCAGATTTCTTTAACTTGTTTATTGATGATAAATCCACGAGACTTGCTCCTTTTCCTTTTGTCGTCCTTGCCCTTACCTTTTATTTAACGTACTTAATTTTATAAAACTTTAATTTTATTTTACTTTCGTATACACACCGTTTACAAATTTTGATACATCAAACGCATCGTTTTCAATATTCGGAGCGGAAATTTCAAAGACATGCATTCTTGAAGGAGCCAAATCAACGTTTAATTCTCCGTTTTCGGTTTGAAAATAGCTCTTTTCGCCGTATGGCACGGTTAAGTCTTTTAATTCCTGACCTTTCACAATGTCTTTGATTGCGAATTTAGCGCTGTTGCGTTTGTTTACATTTCTGTTTCCGATGACAAGAAGCGTTTTATTGCCATATTGTCTTGCAAAGGCAATAATTTCATCGTTTGGCTTAGTCGGTTTTAACCAACATGTCGAACCTTTTGTAATAACGTCTTTATATTCGCCGTTTCTTAAGTTTAGCATATTTGCAATTTGCTGACCGATTTCGGGGTTGTTTCCGCCCGGTTTTCTTGAAGGGTTGAAAATATCAATTCTTCCTTTATGAACGGTGCACTCATTTGTGTCTGTCTGAGTTTCGGGCGCATAAGCATGTTCATAAGGATAAAGATAATAATCTCCCGATTGCACCCCGTCTACAAAATAAGGATTGCAGAGAGGAAGGGTTGATTGAAGAATGCTTGTAAATTGTACCCAAGGGCTTCCGCCGTAAAACATCGGGCTTTGGTCATCGTGTGTTGAGAAAGACCCGATTAATGTTCTCGGTTGTCTGTCTTGAAATTCTTTTTGCATGTCAATCTGTTCGTTAACATATTTTCTCAATTCGGAAGCTTTTGTCCACTGGTCGTAAATATGATATTGACCGTAATAAGTGTCAAAACCTGCCTTCATAAGTTCGATAGGTCTGTCATGAGGCATATTTAATTGAGGAGAAGCGTCTTCATAAGTATAAGTTTCCGCAAGCCATCCGAAATTAGGGTCTTTTGCTCTTGAGTAAGGAATTATAACGTCCCAGAATTCCGCAGGTTTTGCCCTTCCGACATCCGCTCTTATTCCGTCAAAACCTAAGTCAATGCACATATCGACGTATTTTTTATGAAGTTCAAGCAAATGCGGGTTTAAAATTCTTTTTTCTTCGTCGTCAAAAACTCTAAACATTCTGATATCTTGCCAACCGCCCGGAGTTTTGTCAGAGCCGTTTTTTTCATATGCCATTAACTCGGGGTGTTTTTCCGCAAAGTCAACGCTTACACAGCTTGGAAGGTCAAGCATAACGGAAATTCCCCTTTTGTGACATTCGTTAATAAAGTTTTTGCACTGTTCTTCAACCGTGCCGGGGGTGTTAGGGTCTTTCAAATTGGGATCTATTGCAAGTAAATCTGCCGGCGAATAAAGAGAACCGGCTATTCCCATTGCGTGTTTTTTGCCCGTTGGGTGAATAGGAAGAATATGCAAGGTGTTTATGCCGAGGTTTTTTAACTCGTCAAGTCTGTCTATTGCGTTTACAAAGTTTCCTCTGATTTCACTTCCTTGAATAAGCCCGTTTCCGTCTGTGTCTTTGGCATTCATTGTTCTTGGAATAAGAGCCATAAAGTTTGCTTCAGAGTTTCTTAACATATTTTTTAAATTGTTATGCCAAACTTCGCCGCCGTTTGTTTGGTTGTCTACGGCTTTAACTTCCGCAGTCGGGTTTACGGGTCTGTTGTTTGCAATTAAATATTCTTGCAAAAGGCTGCTCATGTTGCTTGTTTGTTGTGAAGGCTGTTGAACTTGAGGAACCTGAGGCTGAATTACAACAGGCGCAGGGTAAATTGACTGTGAAGGAATATTGTAAATTACGGGCGCAACCGGAAAATAAACAGGCTGCGGCGTTTGTTGAGCTGCTGCTTGATATACCGGAATTTGAGTCTGTTGATTAATGTTGTTTACCGAATTCATGCCCATTTTCTATTTCCTGCCTTCAATATTATCTTGGTTTGTCTTTTTTTCGTAAAGATTTTCATCTTTGACTTTGCCAAAGAAAAGTTGTGATATAAATGTTACGCCGACAAGTGCTGCGGTTATGCCGCCAAAGACTTTCATCCATCTTCTGTCGTTACATATTTGGTCAACACGTTTTTTGCCCGCACTTAATAATGATTCCCCAAATTCGGCAAATTTATCACCGTTTGGCTTTATTTGCGTAGGTAAGAATTTAAGAGACGGATTTGGAATGTATTCTTCGCCAAAAAGAATTTTTTTGGTTTGCGCTTGCCAAGCTTTTACGTCTATATTGTCAGATTGTTCCGAGAATACTGTTTCTACAATAGCCTTATAGAATGCGCCGTTCCCTTTTATATGACCTTTATTCATTAAGTCGTTAAAAGTGCTTTGCCACATAAGTTTTCTTGCAGCTTTGTATAAGCCTTCCGTACCGCCCTTTATTTCGCCTATATTGTCAACATTTTTAATGGCTTCCTGCCAGTCTTTCAAGAAAGAACCGTTTTCTATTCTCTTTTCAAGTTCAAATGCGCTTCTTATTCCCGCAATTGTAGCTTCAACCGAAGTTATATTTCTTTTTGCAGCCATTTCTTCAAGTTCGCTCAAGCCTCTTTCCGACATAAATGCGCCGAGTCTTGTGCCTTTAAGAGCTTCATTTTCGTTTGCGCCGATTTTTGTTGTTAAAGCGGCGAGGCGAGTTCTTAATTTGTCGGCAACTTTTGTGAATGTCTTGCTGATAGCGCCTTCCGCACTGTCTTTTGTTGAACCTTTATCAAGTGAATTTATTGCTTTATCAAGTTTTTTGATAAATTTTTCATACTTGGCTTCGTTTCCTTCTTTTACAAGTTCTTGAATTTTTTGGGTAAACAATTCCTGAATATGATAGCCGTGAGCTTCGTGCGAAATGTTTATTTTTTTGAGTTCTTTATCGCTAATACCCATTGCTTTAATTACGATGTTCAAAACTTTGTTATATTTTTCGCCCGACATGCTGTTTAAAAGCTGGACATTTTTGGCAAATCTTCTCATTTCTTTTTGAGCGGGAATAACCCCGTGAGAGTAGATATTTCTTAAAATTTCGGCGCCGTGCGATAAGTCATCTTTGCTAAATTTGGAAGCCTGTTTCGCAAAGCCTGAAACTTCTTCTTCGGTTAAACCGACAAGTTTTTTAACCCATTCGGGCTGTCCTTCCAATGTAAAGAATGCGCCTCTTTTGTTTGTTATGTCAGTAATAATTTTATGAAGTGAAGGTGTTTCGCCCGCATCAATAAGACTCTTTTTGACGGAATTCAATTCGCCCAAAATTTGTGAAACCGTTTCGGGGCTTTCGCCTTTTGCAATATGTTTGATTAAATTGCTGTCTTCAAAGACTAATTCTGATTTATTAAAGAGTTTTCCAACCAAATCGCTTGTGCCGACGAATTCTTTTGAAAGCTCATTTTCAAGTGAAAAATTAACATAGTTATGAAGATTAAAGAGCTTGTCGAGTTTTTTCGTCAGGTCTTGAGGCATTCTGCCTTCTTCAAGTTCTTTTATAAGGGCATTAAACTCTTTGTTCTGGTTTTTAAATCTGCCCATATTATTAAATGCGCTGAATATGTTTTTAGCTGACCAATCGTCGCTTTTATAGCCCATTGATATCATTGCGAGGTTTAATTTGTTGGAAGGCGCTTTGATTAGTTCTTCAATTCTGTTACAGCAAAGTGAAGTCAAGAGAGGTGTTGCAAAACCTGCGGTTAACATCCACAAGGTGTTTCCTTGAAGGGCAATTGTACGCATTTTTTCTTTTGTGAATTCTTCTCTGTCTTTTAAGTCTTTTGGAACCTTCATTTTGTCCGCAACTTTTTCAATATCTTCTTTTGACCATACATCCCATGGCAGATATTGATTATCAAGGAAGAATGCTTTTTTCCTTCCCTGAGAGTCGATATATTTTTGATGAGGGTTAAAACCAAATCTTAATTTTGTAGGCAAATCAATGGCAACTTTCGGCCAAAGAGACATAACCGAGAAGAATGTTCCAAAACCTAAAACTTCCATAAGTTTTTTATTTGTTGCCGCTTTTGTGCCCATAAGAGCTGCCGCAATAAGACCGCCGCCGATTTTCATTCCAAGGTCATTCATTCTTCCGAGCGAGTGGTCATTTGATTTTCCTGTTGAAAGGGCGGAGCTTAAATTTTTTGCGTCCTGAAAAGTGTCTGTAAATGTTGCACCAAACTGATGAGCAAGATTTTCTTTAACAAGACTTCCTTTTGGAGCGTCACAGGTAATATGCTCCGGTTTGTTGACAAAGTTTTCGTAGAGCTGTCTGTCACGAATTCTTTGTTGAAGAAGCTGGCTTGCTTGAGGTATGTTGTTTTGATTGTTGGTGTTTAACATTAAAACTCCATATATTTTTCGTTATAGTTGACTTGTGATGTTTTATCTTCTTTTTCTGCCTTAAAGCCTTTGGTTGCGTTTACTATGCCAAACATGCTTGACAAAGCTGCGCCCGCAATGAGAACTTTACCCATTCTTGTCTTAGCAAGAGATTTTGTACTTTCTTTAACGGAATGCCAAATTTCTTTGGGCAATTTTTTAACTTTTGCACCTAAAGAAGGTGAATTTCTGAGGCTCATAAAGTCTCCGAAAGAGTCTTGTGCGGCAATTGCGCAACCAAGCGCTGCCCAAATATATGAGCTAATTGCTTTTGCGGAAGATGCCTTAACAAGAACCTCTCTGATTTTGGGCTGAACAACCTGATCTGCCGAATTTAAATCGCCATGATATCCCATTTTCTTGGCAAGAGCATCATAATATTCATATCTGTTGCCGTTGTGCTCACCCATTTTATTTATCAAATCCCATCTCGGGAAGTCGACACTTTCAAAAACTTTATGGAACTCAACCGAAGTTGTGTTTGTATCCCCCTTATATTCGGGAAGTTCATGAATGACTTTTTTATAAGGCATATCGATATCTATGCCGGTTTTTGCTTTAACGCCTTTGTTTATAATCTTGTTGCCAATCCATTTACCCGCAGCGTAAAGAACAACGCCGCCCGCCATTTTCTTGCCGTTAAATTTGGCAAACATTGTGTCACGTCCGCCAAATGTACCGTTAAGGGCGTTTGAAATTAAAATTAACATAGTCGAACCGATTAAATTCGGAACCAATCCGAGGGATAAAAACTCGTAAAAATTACTGTTTTTAGAGCCCCTCATGCCTTTTTTCGTGTATGAAAAGACATCGTTTACAAGCTTGTCCGCAACAATTCTGGCGCCTGTTGTGGGGCGTTTTTTAATAATATGATCCTCGTTATCATAGTCTTTTTCTACGACTACATATGAATTTTTTGGTATTTTATCTAACTGAGATGCGCTGAATTGCATTAGGAAAGCTCCACACTAAAACACACATATTAAAAAACACATGAAAATAATATTTATTGCCACCCGAATTTAATTTGTCTTTACAAAAATTAACAATACTATAAAACTTTCAACTACTGGATAATTAACATAAAATCGTTTAAAATGGAAGATATGGAAGATATTTTTACAAAATTTTACAGCAATTATATTCAAGAAATCCATGACTTTTTGAATTCAAATTCCGATATTTTGTATATCAGCGGATATGCAGGCTCGGGAAAATCTTCCACATTGAAAAATGCCTTAAAAGTTTACAAAAAAGATATTTTAAACTTTCATCACATTTGTTTTCCTCTGACTTCGACGGACGATTTTTTGCTTTCTTTCTATGATTCTTTTAGAGAGCATGCCATGAAAGGCAAAATTGAACTCAACAAAAACCCCGAAGAAGCCTTTTTAAATAAAGTGAATTATTATTTTAACAGCCTTCAATATCCCGCAGTTGTTGTTATTGATAACTACGAACTTATTCAAAATAATTCCGAAATCAATGATTTTTTGCTCCATATATCGGGTTTGGAAAATGTAAAAGTTATCATCGTGTCAAAAAACGACGAAGCCGAAATTGCGCAAAACCCGACAGTAAGCGTTGAAAGACTTGATTTTGAACAAATTCCCCAAAAAGAATTTTTTAAGGTTATAAAAAGTTCTTTTCAAGACCTTTCGGATGACTGTATAAACAATTTTTACAATTGCTGCGAGGGGTATGAATTATATATAAAAATGTCCCTGACTTATATTGAGTCGATTAACGGCTCAATTAGCGAACTTATGGAAGAATTTGCAAACAAAGATATTTTATATTCCGATTTTATAATCGGAAAGCAAATTTCACTCATTCCCAACAACTATTATCCGATATTGCAAAATCTAGCCTGCATAAATCATAATGTTTCTTCAAAATTTATGGAAGCATATTCACTCGGCGACACAAAACAGCTTCCCTATCTTTTTTCAAAATATGCGATTTCGGAATTTTTCGGAACCTATTACATTAAGTCATATTTAAGAAGCTATTTTATTGAAAATGTCAGTTTGCAAGATAAAATTTCTCTATATTCAAACATTATTTCAGTATATGAAAATGAACTTAAAAAAAGCCTGAAAGACAGGCTATTAAGGCTTTCAAGAGATACTATAAGAAAGCTGATATCTGCCCTTGAAGAAATAACTCCAAAGGTCCAAAAAATCGTTGCAAAACCTTCCTTTAATTATGTTGCACAGGCAATAAACAGCAATCCGCAATGGTTTGTGACGGGCGCAACAAACAAAAATATGTCCGGACTTGATAAATTAAGAAAACAAAGAGATGAAAGAGAAAAGCTTAAAGCGGCAAAACCCGAAGAAAAGAAAGAAAATAAGTCAGAGCTTACTCTTTTATTGGAAAAGGTTTCCGATTTAGAAAAAGAATACAAATATAAAGAAGCGCTTCATATTTTAAAAAACGAGGCTTATCCGCTTGCTCAAACTTATTTGGACAAAAAGAAAGTTTATATAAAATCGGTTGAAAACTATATAAAACTGAACGACAACCATTCCGCACTTTATTTGTTAAAAGAGTTGTTTGAACTTTCAAAAGAAAATGACGATTTTGCCTTTTTTGCCGAATGCAAGCTTAAATCGGGTCAGATTTATAAAAAAATGTATTCTCTTCAAATGGCAAAAAGTTGTTACAACGAATTGATTTCTTATAAAGCAAATGTTCCTCAGTATCTTCTTGCAAGGGCTAAAATGGGTCTTGCGGAAATTTATGAAATGGAAAGTTCGTTTGAAGATTCCATAAGTGAATATAGCCAATCAAGAGAACTCATTATTGCTTCAAAGGGAAGCGCCCACCCGCTTTTACCTGAAATTTCATATAAAATTGCTTCAATTTATGAAGAAATTGAAAATTATGACGAAGCTTTCAGAGAATATCAAAATTCGATTAACTATTCCAAACTTTCAAACAATGACAAATATCTTATTAAATGTTATTCCGCTTCGGGCATGATTCTTGCCGACAGAGGCGAAATTGACTCGGCTATTTCTTCTCTGGAACTCGCTTTTGAGCTTTCAAAAAGCAAAAACAGTTATCTGGACTCTTATTACGCCGCAAGAAGTATCGCTCAAATTTACAGAGATTTTGAGCCGAATAAATCTTATGAATATCTTTTATCGGCGCTTGAATATGCAAGATATTCGGAAAATTCTTTTGAAACCGCAATTTCGCTTCTTGAACTCGGGGACTTTTATTATAATTCCAAACAAAACGAACAGGCTTTAATCTGTTATTTTCAAGCAAAAAAACTTCTTGGAAATTCGGCTTCAAAAGAAAATACGGATATTGTCTTAACAAGAATTAACGATATGAGAATAAGGCTCGGGAATTATGTTTTTGAAGGCATGAAGGCGCTTTATGATTCAGATTGAAAACGAAATTCAAAAAATGTTTAATTTCACCCCTTCAAAAGAAGCGTTATGCCGCCTTGAAACTTGGCAAAAACTTTTTGTTGAATATAATTCGCACACAAACCTCATGAGCAAAAACGACATGGATGTTCTTTTTGAAAAACATGTCTTAGACAGTCTTGCAATAACGCTTTTTGACGGCTTTTCAAGCTCTAAAAAAATATTGGATGTCGGCTGCGGGGGCGGGTTTCCTTCCTTAATTCTTTCGATTTTCTTTCCCGATAAAAAGATTGCGGGGGTTGATTCAAAAGGGAAAAAGATAAATTTTTTAAACCTTGTAAAAGATGAACTTTCTCTTAAAAATTTCAATGCAATAAATTCCAGAATAGAAGAAATTGAGCCGCTCAATGCGGATATTATTACCAATCGTGCCGTTGGCAAAATGTCGGATGTATGGAGAGTTTCTTCAAAACATTTAAAGAAAAAAGGCTATTTTATTTGTTATAAAGCAAAAACCGCAGAAGAAGAAACAAAAGAACTTCTGGGGCTTTTTTCCGATGTTATGCGCCCGAAAATCATTTCTTATAACCTTCCTCTTTCAGATAACTATGTAAGAAAGCTTGTTATTTTTGAGAAAAATTAGCCTGAGCTTTCTTTTCAAACGCTATAAGAGCCGCACCGATAAGACCCGCAAAGTTTCCCGCAGTACATTTTGCCGCTTTTGTTTTTGTTGTTACGGTATATTTGTTTATATATTCTTCTATAAATTTAATGTCTGCAAATTCTGCCATAGAGCCTGTAAAGGCAATTAATTCCGTATCAAAAATGTCGTTTAAACCGACAGCCCCCATTGCGATATATTCATTCCACCTTTTAAGAGCCTTTTTTGCGTTTTCTTCGTTATTATTATATTTTTCTATTATTTCATATGTTGAAATATCTTCGCCCGTTATGTCTTTATATGTAAGTTTAAGACCGTATCCCGAGGCATAAACTTCAAAACAGTCGTAAGCGCCGCATGTACATTTCCTTTTTTCTTCCGTGTGCATTTTAAAATGCATTTCGCCCGCTGCACCTGATTTTCCTTTTAAAAGAGAGCCGTTCACGATAATTCCGCCCCCAACCCCTGTTCCCAAGGTCAAGACCACAATATTTTTAAGCCCTTTTCCGGTTCCTGTTTTAAATTCTGCCCACGCCGAACAGTTGGCGTCATTTTCAAGAACGACTTCAACTTTGTCATTAAGGGCTTTAAAGTTTATGTTTCGGTAGTTTTCAGGCATGTTGGCGGTTGAACTTAAAATTTTCTTATTTTCAAGGTCACATGCGCCGGCGCTTGCAATTCCCGCAAGCTGTGTTTGGTTTTCATAATCCGCAATTATTTCTTTAAGCTTCTTTTCAATTTCAATGGCGGTTTTCGGGGTAAAATCTTTTTTTATTTCGCTTACGATTTCTCCGTTTTTATTAACAAGGGCGTGAAAAATTTTTGTTCCGCCAATATCTATTCCAAGTGCAATATCAGTCATTTTTAAGACCTTTCTTAAATTTTTCGATAATTTTATGCGGGCGTGTAACCATTGAGCCGATAACAACAGCGGTTGCGCCCAACTGAAAGGCTTTTTTTACATCGTTTTCATCAGAAATTTTTCCTTCCAAAATAACGGGGCATTTAAGCTCTTTTTTAATTTTTTCCAAAAGATTAAAATCGGGAACATCGGGCATGTTTTCGGTTTCTTTGGTATAGCCGCTCAAAGTGGTTGATAAAATGTCACAGCCTGAAGAATATGCATATTTTGCGTCTTCAAAGTCTGCAATATCACCCATTGCAAGCTTTCCTTCGCTGTGTATAACCTCAACAATTTCTTTTGCAAATTTATTTCTTACGGTTGAATCGAAAGCCACAATATCAGCCCCCGCCTTTGCAATTTTAAGAGCCGAATTTGTATCGGGCGTGATATAAACAAGTTCCTTATAGTTATCGGGAATTGTATCGGGTTTTGTTATTCCGATTACGGTAACGTTTTTGCCATATTTTTCTTTTGTGTTTTTAACGTCTCTTTCGCCTGCAAGCCTTAATGTATCAATTTTTCCAAGCATGACTATCGTGTCAATTAAGGCAGTCATTGCAACTTCATTGTACAAAGGCTCATTTTTCCCTGCCTGAGAGGAAATCACGATTTTCCCTTCGATTTTTTTTAAAATTTCATCTTTTATCATGCCTAAAATTATACATCAAATTGACCATGTTTTTTATTTTTAAGTTATACTAGAATTAATTATTAGTAAATTTAAAGGTGTATTATGGCTACTAAGATTGAAAAATTGGAAAACAATATTGTTAAAATTAACGTTACCGTTGATGCGGAAGTCGCTAAAAAGGCTTATAACAGCGCACTTTCACGTGCCGCAAGACAAATTAATATCCCCGGTTTCAGAAAAGGAAAAGCGCCTTTAACCGTTATTGAAAAATATGTTGGCGAAGCAAGACTTAAAGAACAGGTTGTCGATGATGTTCTTCCTTTGGAATTATCAAAGGCGGTTTCCGAAAATAATCTTGATCTTGCCCTTCAACCCGCAATTGAAAGTTTTAAGTTTTCTGTTGGCGAACCTTTAGAGATTGTTGTTTCCGCCGAATTAAAACCCGAAGTTATTCTCGGGCAATACAAAGATAACACAATCGAATATGAAGAATATAAGGCTCCCGAGAATGCTGTTGAAATTGAACTTGAGTCCATGAGAAACAGATATTCTACTTTAAAAACCGTTGAAGAAGACAGAGAAGCAAACGATAAAGATATTGCCGTTATTGATTTTGAAGGTTTTGTTAATAATGAGCCCATAGAAAGAGGTTCGGGAAAAGGATATGCGCTTGACCTCGGTAATTCAAACTTTATTCCGGGTTTTGCCGAACAAATCGTCGGACACAAAAAAGATGAAGAATTTACTATTGATGTTACTTTCCCCGCTGATTATTCGGAAGAAAAATTAAAAGGCGCAAAAGCCCAATTTAAAATAAAACTCGTTAAAATTCGCCAGAGAATTTTACCTGAATTAAATGACGAATTTGCAAAAAAAGTCGGCAACTTTGACTCTGTTGACGCTCTTAAAGAAGATATCAAGAAATATATCGAATCTTCAAGAGAAAACGAAAACGAAAAAAGAAAAATGGAAGCAATTTTTGAAAAAGTTATTTCAGACACAAAAATTGATATTCAAGAATCTATGATAGCAAGAGAAATCAACGCCGTTATCGCAGAAACAAAACAGGCTGCCGAACAACAAGGGCAAAATTGGGATAAAATCGTTGAAAACCAAGGGGAAGAAAACATTTCCGCCCAAGCCCGTGAAGAAGCAATCAGAAGAATTAAAAACTCTTTAATAATTGAAAAGATTGCAAAAACAGAAGGCATTAAAATTGAGCAAAAAGATATTGTTGAGCAAGTTTCAGCTATTGCAAACGCTTACAGAACTTCTCCTCAGGAGATTTTAAAACAGGTTACGCAAAACCATCATTTCTTTTCCGCAATTACTCAACAGGCGGCTATCAGAAAAGTGAATGATATTTTGCTTCATTCTAACAATTTTCAGCCAAAACAAGTATAATAGAATTATGAAAGGATAAATAAATGAGTTTTGTACCCGTTGTTATTGAACAGTCTTCACGTGGTGAAAGATCCTTCGATATATTTTCAAGACTTTTAAGAGAAAGAATTATATTTCTCGGAACTCCGATTGACGATATGGTTGCAAATCTCGTCGTTGCTCAGCTCTTGCTTTTGGATAGCGAAAATCCGGAAAAAGACATTATGCTTTATATAAATTCTCCCGGAGGTTCCGTTACTGCGGGCTTTGCAATTTACGACACAATGCAACATATCAGATCCGACGTTTCTACTATCTGCCTCGGTCAGGCAGCTTCTATGGGCGCTTTTCTTTTATCTTCCGGAACAAAAGGAAAACGTCTTGCGCTTCCGCACTCAAGAGTTTTAATTCACCAGCCTTTGGGCGGTGCGCAAGGTCAAGCAACCGATATTGAAATTCAAGCTGCCGAAATTATAAGAATTAAGAAATCGTTAAACGAAATTCTTGCTTCGAATACGGGTCAATCTATCAAAAAAATTGAAAAAGATACAGACAGAGATTATATCATGACCCCCGAAGAAGCTCTTGAATATGGTATGATTGACAAAATCATTACAAAAGAAAATGTTTAATTAAGGAGTTATCAGACTATGTCAAAAAGTGACGATCCGAATTTAAAATGTTCCTTTTGCGGAAAAACTCAGGATCAGGTTAAAAAACTCATCGCCGGCCCAGATGTTTGCATTTGTGATGAGTGTATAGAACTTTGTAACGAAATTTTGGACGAAGAACTTTTTAATGTCAAACAGGATGAAAAGGTTTCAGACATTGAACAAGGTGTTGAATCTGTACCTAAACCGCAAGAAATTAAGGCTTTTCTTGACGAACACATTGTCGGTCAGGATGACGCTAAAAAAGTTCTTGCCGTTGCTGTTTATAATCATTACAAAAGAATTGCGCACAATACGAGTGCCGAAAAAAATAACGATGATGTTGAAATTCAAAAGTCTAACATTTTGCTTGTAGGTCCGACAGGTTCGGGTAAAACCCTTCTTGCCCAAACTCTTGCAAAAATGTTAAACGTTCCTTTTGCTGTTGCTGACGCAACAACTTTAACTGAAGCCGGCTATGTCGGAGATGACGTTGAAAATATCCTTTTGAGGCTCTATCAGGCGGCTGACTATAACGCTCAAAAGGCAGAACGTGGAATTATTTATGTCGATGAAATAGACAAAATCGCAAGGAAATCCGAAAATCCTTCCATTACACGTGATGTTTCGGGCGAAGGCGTTCAACAGGCTCTGTTAAAGATGATAGAAGGCACGGTTGCGAATGTTCCTCCTCAAGGCGGAAGAAAACACCCTCATCAGGAATTTATTCAAATCGACACTTCAAACATTCTTTTTATTGTCGGCGGCGCTTTTGTCGGCTTGGAAAAGATTGTTGAACACAGGTGTGCAGACGGCATGTCTGTTGGTTTTGGTTCAAAACCCGTAAGCCAAAAAGAAAAGGAATTACAGGCTCAAAAAATGCTTAAAAAGCTTCAGCCGGATGACCTTTTGAAATTCGGTCTGATTCCTGAATTTATTGGCAGAATTCCTGTTTATACGGTTTTAGACCCGCTTGATGAAAAAACTCTAAAAATGATATTGACGGAACCTAAAAACGCTATAATTAAACAATATCAATGTTTAATGAAAATGGATAACGTTGAGCTTAAATTTACCGACGACGCTATTGAACTTATTGCACAGGAAGCCATTAAAAGAAAAACAGGCGCACGTGCGCTCAGGTCAATCGTTGAAGAAATTATGCTTGATGTTATGTATGACGTTCCTTCAAACGAAGATGTTACTACATTTACGGTCACTGCCGATTTAGTCAGAAAAAAATGTAATGTTGCCGAAATAATAAAACTTCCGAATTTAAAAAAGGAAGATAAGGCAGCAGAGGACATTGCTTAAGATATAAAAAGACCGCTCAATAAGGGCGGTCTTTTTTTGTTTAAATTTCGGTAATTGATATAGCGTTCACTCCTGATTTTCTTGCTATATCCATAAGCTTGACAACTGCGCCGTGCATTGAATCACCTTGAACTTGAATCATTAGCCCGTCAGTCATTGTTTTTGAACGCTCTTTAATTTCTTTTGCCAAACTGTTTAAAGAAATTTGGTTGTTATCAATAAAATAATTGTTGTTTGAATCGACAACGACAGTTATTATCTTGCTTTCCTGATTATCATTTTGTGTTTGTTCGACAAATTCCGGAATTGCAAGCTTTAAACCCTGTTGGTCAAGCATTGGCGCTATTACCATCATAATGATTAAAAGCACGAGAAAAATATCGGTAAGAGGCGTTATATTTATTTCGTTGAATGTTTGTCTTTTCATTGAACTCCTTCTTCCAAGTCTTTTTGTTCTTTGTCGCTCATAGGTTCGCCCGCAACCACAAGTTTTTTGTACCCTGCACTTTGGGCGGCATGCATAATGTCAAGAATATCTGAACTTTTTGCTTTTTCGTCGGCTTTCACAATAACTTCTTTTGCTCCGGCGGTTTTTCCGAGAACCGTAAGCTTTTCTTCAAGAGAATCGTAAGTTATTTTTTCTCCGTTCAGGTATAATTCACCCGCTTTTGTGACGGCAACATTGGCGTTCATTTCCTCAATGCCTGTGCCTGTTGATATTTGGGGAATAGATATGTTGTTATCAACAGATTGAAAACTTGGCGCTATTACCATCATAATGATTAAAAGCACGAGAAAAATATCGGTAAGAGGCGTTATATTTATTTCATTAAACGTTTGTTTTTTGCCGTTTTCGTCATGAGAAAGTTTTATTGCCATAATTTCCTCTTTTTAAATTTTTACGGAACCTGTTTCTTCAACGGAAAGTTCTTCGCTTGAATCAATAAAGCTTAAAAATACGAGTTTTATAAGCTTAAAATCGCTTTCAAATCTGGTTACAACACTTTGGAAATAGTTGTATAAAATTACCGCAACAATAGCAACACCAAGACCAAATGCGGTAGCAACAAGGGCTGAAGCGATACCTGTTGCAACTTCGGCTGATTGATTTCCTTTGGTTGCCAAATCTTGGAAAGTGTATAAAATTCTTACAACAGTACCAAATAAGCCTAAGAACGGAGCAACGCCGCCTATTGTACCTAAAATGTTCAGGTGAGTTTCAAGTTTTCTTGTTGCAAGTGAGCTTGAAATGTCATATGCTCTTGAAAAACCTGACCTTTGTTCCGAATAAATTCTTAAGCCTTCTTCGGTCATCTCGGAAATTATTCCGCCAAGGTCATTTGAAATTCTTTTTGCTGCGCCCAAATTGTTTTTACCGAGAGCAATTTGTAAATTTTGAATGAATGTTCCTATATCTCTTTTGTTGCGGCTGTAATATAGCCATTTTTCAATGCCGACTGCAACAACAAGCAATGAACAAATTAAAATCGGTGTTAAAACCGGCCAGTCTAAAAGAAATGATTTAAATAAAAGTTCCATTTTTATTCCCCTATTATCTTTGTTACCTGTAACTTGCGCCCAAAACGTTATAATCAAACGTAAAGTCAATATCTACGCTACTTCCCGTAAATTCGGGCGGCAAGGCTCTAAACGGCGCCGACATACGTACAGCTTGCATTGCTGCCTGATCGTTTTCGGCGGAGCCTGACGATTTAGAAACCACAACCGAAAGCAATTCTCCTCTTTTTCCTATTTTGAAAAGAAGGACAACTCTCTTTGATTGGTCACCTTTTGGCGGGTGCCAGTTTCTCTTAATTTTTGATTCCAATTCACGCATATATGGTCCCCACTGAGGAGATTTTATTGCGTCTATCCCCGGTTTTCCCGACGGGTTTCCGGGGCCGGGATTTCCCATGTTACCTGTGCCGTAGCTTCCTCTGCCGACACCTTTACCGCTTGCGTTCCCCGAAGGACCGCTTGAGCTTGCGGTTTTAGTCGTTGAAAACTGCGGAGCGGGCATTCCCGAACCGGCTTTTCCCGAACCTGAAGGAGTTCCTTTTGCCCCGCCTCCGGTGCTTGCCGAGCCTTGTGAAGTTGAAAAGCCTTTTCCGACAGGTGCTCCTGTATTAGGAACAGCCACCTTAAACGGACTTGACGGGTTTGCGGCAAGTTTCGGCATTTGCGGTTTCGGCGTCGCTGCCGACGGTTTTAAAACAGGTTTTTGCGAAGGTGCGGCAGGCTTTGAAGGCTTGCTTATTCCTTGCGGCGCCGGTTTTTGCGGTGTTTGAGCAACTTTTGGCTGAACAGTTTTCGGCATTAATTTAGGCTTTTGTTGTTGAACCTGTTTTGGCGCTTCAGGAGTTTTCGGCTTTTGAACCTGTTTTGTCTTATTAGCAGGCGGTGGCGAACTCGAAGGAGCGGAAATTTTTTGTTTCGGGTCATGAATTCCGCCCGCCTGAGAATTTTTATCAGAACGAAACGGAGTATTTTTGTTTATCGGCGGCGCCTCATTTTCGGTCAAAACAAAGACTATTTCTTTGTCTTTCCAATCAGGTTTTGCCAATTTAAAAATATCTATACCGAGATAAGTTATTATCAGATAGGTAGACAATAAAAACACGATATGACAAACAATTGCAATGCAAATATAATTTTTTAACGACATATTATCGGCACTAAACATATTCGGTAATGTTTTGCCGTCATAAGTGTTTTCAATTTCCTGTTCTATATATTTTCTTCCTATTTTGATTGCCATTTTTTCTCTTTTTTGTTTGCTTCTATGATTTTATTTTAAATAATAGTTACTTATTTAAAATAGCCAAGTTGTTTATATTAGTAATCGTATTTGTATTCTTCAGGCGCAGAAATTGTTATCGGTTGAGTAAAGTATATGTCAAGATATGCGCTTTGCGGAATTGAGATGTTTTCACCTTTTTCGGACAAACCTTTAGCAACGCCTAAACCGCCGCCGATTGCAGTTCCGTATATTGCGCCTTTTCCGACAGAACCGCTTGACAAAGCTCCCATTGCGGTTCCTAAAGCAGCGCCGGCTCCCGCACCCAATACGGCATTTTTTGCGTAATCTTTTGCACTGTCCATTTTTGTTCCGCCTTTTAAAATTCCCGTATTGTCATCGGTTTTAAATACCGCATTGACAGGAATGTTGTATCCCTGAGGGGTAGTAATATTGTTGAATATAACCTGTATTTCCCCGTTTCTGTTGCCAAAGCCGGCTTTTTTCGCTTTAACTACCGTGCCAGAAACGACGCTTCCTTTTTGCGCAACAATTTTGTTATTATACATAAAATCTTGAACAAGAGTTACGCTTACGGGCGAACCGAGAGCCGTACTTTCCGAATCTAAGGGAGTTGAGAGCATAACAGTCGTAACCGAACCCGCAGGAACATATACGACACGCCCTTGCAGAGATTCATTTTGTACATTATTATAAGAAGCGGGCGTAGTATAAGTGTAATTTGCCGCCATAGCTTGTGAATTCATAAGTAAGCCCACGGAAAAAGCGCCCAAAAGTGCAAAACATGCTTTAAATTTCATTACATACCTCCATTTTTTTCTTATTATACATTAAATTTCTTACATGGAAAAAATCTTAATATGGTATAAAGTCTTCCTTTAAAATTAACTGGAGCATTTCATTCGGCTTAATTGTAATATGCTGTCCGAATTCGTACTCGCCGCTTGGCACGTATTGTGCAACCACTCCGTTATAATATTCTCCTTTTCTGTAATGGAGTGCTTTATTATATGATAACGGCGGTGTGAGCGTTCCGCCGATTTTTGTTTCTCCCTTATAAGACACGCTTCCTTTGATTTCATAAACATTACCGTTTGGAAATTTAATTTCGCTTGAATCAATTTTCATCGCTGCGTTAACTCCCGTTATCGGCATTTTTAGCATGACAATTGTTGCTTTTATTATGCTGTTTTTGGGAATGACTTTATTTTCGCCAATCCAAAGATCGGAAGGAACAATAAAAAACACCGTGTCGCCTTCCTGATGAACGGAAGTTGACAGCGTTTTCACGGGCTGTATCGGAACAAACATATCTTTTAATATGTAAGAGTTTCCGCTTCCTGTTTCGGCAGAGGCTTTTAAATTAAGCCCGAGAAATAATATGAGTGAAAATATAATAATAAATGCTTTTTTCATATTGAAATTTTAAAATATTTTTTCTTTTTTTGCAAAAACTGTCTTATTTTTTGTATAATTTACTTATGTTACACAAATTATTAACGAAAAAGATATTTATTTGTTCATTTTCTGTTCTTGCCGTTTTATTTATTGGTGTTTTAGCTTTATTAACCGCCTTAAATATCTTTCTTTCAGATTTTAAACTTATAAATAAATGTGTTCACAAAGCAACGGGGCTGACCCTTCAAGTTGAAAATTATTCTTTTAATTATTCTCCTTTTGCCCTTAATTTCAGGGCAGATGAGCTTTTTCTTTTGAGTGAAAAAAATGAAACTCCGATTTTAACATTAAAAAAATCGTATTTAAAAATTAACATTTTTCCCTTCTTGTTAAGAAAACTTTCCATAGACACTTTTTTGGCTAACGAGGCTGATTTATTAATAACCAGACAAAAAGACGGAACATTTGATTTTTTTAAATATTTTAACGGCAAAAAGTCTTTTATAAAGCCTGATTTGGCTTCTTCCAAAATAAATATTTTAGATTACAATATTTTAATTAATGACTATGCTACAAAAAACAAGTTTTTGATTGACGGGAAATATATTTCGGCAAACGGGCTTGATTTCAATAAAAAATTAGCCGTTTCAACAAAGGGCGATTTTGTCGTTAACGAAAATAATAAAACTTCTTATTCACCATATTTGATTGATATTGACCTTTTAAAATCCCGAAAAAAGCTTAATTTGAAAAAACATGACATTTTGCTTTCTTCTTTGAATATTTCATTTTTAAAAAGTTATTTTAGCGATTTAAAATTTAATAACTTTGACGCAAAAATAGATATATATTCAAATTCTACGGATGAAGGAATTTTCAAACTCTATATTTTTGCAGATAAGTTGAACATAGCTTTTGACTATAAGGGCGATAAAAACACTATCGTTGCGAATAAACCCGTTTTAAACGAAATTGATTTTAACTTTATGAACTCTGACTTTATTATCAATAAAGGCGAACTTTGGACAGACGGCGGGAAGGTTGAATATTCGGGGAAAATAAAAAACATAAACAACATAAAAAACATTGAGCCGAATTTAAATATCGGCTTGAGAAATATTGATTTGCATAAATTTGTGCAAATTTTGCCTGATACTCTAATTCCGATGAAAGAACCTTATGTTAAAAATCTAAAGAAATATAATGCAAACGCTCTTGCCGACGGTGATATAAAAGTAAGATTTAAATCAAAAGAAGATTTTAACGTTAAGGGTAAAATTAACTTTAACGATGTCTATGTTGTTGAACGGCCGAAAAACGCCAAAACCTCTTTCGGTTCGTGCGAATTTATCGGTCAGGAAGTTTTGATTGACGTGTATGCAAACGCACCAAATGACGCTGTTTTAACCGTAACGGGCAAGTCTAAAATGGAATTAAACCCGAAAGGTGAATTTTATATAAAATCTCATGGCAAACTTGATTTAGCCTTTGCTCACGGTGTTTTGATGCCAGTTAAAGAAATTTTGGCTTTAAGAATGGGTCCTTTGCCGTATATGACTCTTAAAGGAGCGGGCGAAATTGAGCTTAAAACAAAAGGAAGTAAGGAAAAAGCTAATTTATACGGCTATTTTGTCACGGATGACGCAACGGTCACTTTGAAAGATTTAAACGCAGTTTTAACCGAAGGGAAGGTAAAAGTTCTTTTTGATAAGTCTGATATTTCTTTTAACGGGGCTAAGGGCAAAATTGACGGTGCTAATGTTTCAATAGACGGAAAAGCCGACACACTCGGGAATTTAAATGTTCTGGTTGACGTGAAAGACATTTCCGCAAAAAAAGCCATGAATATTGCGCAAACTTCCCCAATTGTTACATCTGCGCTTGACGGGGGGGAATTTTTAAAGAGTTTTAAACCCGACTCGGGAAATATAGATTTTAATATGAATTTATACGGAAATATTCCTCCTGACGCAGTATTCGGGCAAAGTTCAGACTCTGTTTTTGCAAAAGGAAAAATTACCTTCAAGGGGAATTCTCTTACAATAGAGCCTGATATTAAAACCACAAATGTTAAAGGAGAACTCAATTTTGAAAACAGCGCCGATTTCAATCTGAGTGCGGATATTTATGATTCTCCGTTTAAAATCACCGGCAAAGTTGAACAAAAGGGCTCAAAAAATAAAATAGTCCACGGTATTCCTTCCATGGTTGATTTAAAATTTTTCTCGGATAATATTAATTCTTCTTCCGTCGGAGATTTTATTACAGATAACATTTCGCTTTTTGCGCCTCAAAACAGGATATTTGCAAAAAATTTGGCTCAAATTTTTAATTCAAGCAAGTTTGCCCTAAAGGCTGATGTCGAAGCAAGGGGACTTGTTTATCCAAATTCTGCCGAGCTTGATTTATCAAAATTTGATTTTTCGGGTTATATAAAGGGAATTAACCTTCCAAATTCCGATTTTAACATTAAACAGGGCGATATTTCTCTCAAGGGCAAATCCGTGAAATTTAACGGGCTTAGAATTTCGGCTTCAAATGTCGATATTCTTTTAAACGGCTATATTGATAAATTTGCTTCTCAAAAGCCTTTTAATAATTTAAAAGTTACCCTTTACAATTCTTCTTTAAAGTCTTATGTTGATCTTTTTGCAAAATTGCTGCCTTCAAACCAGAGAAAAAACGTCAATGCGTTTAAAGATTTTCAAGGCTCTGTTTCAGGCAATATCAAGTTGTTTGCTGACAAAATCGACGGCGAGATTAATCCTTCAAAAATTTCTTTTACAGATTCAAAAACAGGAAATAAAGTTAACCTTATAGACGGCAAAATTAAACTTAAAAATGAAAAAACCTATCTTAAATCTTTCAATTTAACCTATGGCGGAATTCCTTTATATATAGACGGTTTTATTCAATCTGACGGCGATATAAACCCTGAATTAAATCTTTATATGGCGGCTAACCTTTCTGAAGAAACTTGTGACAGGGTAATTAACCCGCTTTTGAAATATCCTGTTTTATTAACGGGCGATATGTCATTAAAGGGCAGAATTCAAGGCAGATTAAATTCTTATACAACTTATCTTACCGCCGTGATAAATGAAGGCTCTGACATCAACTATATGGGCGTTAGGCTTGGCGACACCGCTTCAAAAAGAGAGATTTCTTCAAAAATCAAATTCACGGGAAACTATGCGGATATTAACTATATAAGATATTTCAGATATATTCTTCATAATAAAAAACATGTGCCTTACGACCTTATAAAAATCTCGGGCGGAATAAGGCTTAATAAAAATGATGTCGAGTTTAAAAACCTTAAGTTTTATACTCCTAACCCCGCCCCCGCAAGGTTTATAAACCTTTTGTTTAAGCGCTCAATTGCAAAAGAAGGAGAATTTGTTTCCAATCTTGTTTTGAACGGCTCTCTGTCAAATATAAAGGCGAACGGAAACCTTGTTTTTTCAAAAGTTTTTCTCCCGATTTATGATTCTGTTGTTGAAAATATTAATATCGTTTTAAATAAAAATACGGGCAGGGCTACTTTTAAACTTGTCATATTTGACACTCCCGTTGATTTTCTCGTTAATTTTGAAAACAAAGTCACCTTTCCTTTTGTTATTGACAGTTTGAATATTCACTCAAGCGAAATTTCGGTTGATAACCTCATAAAGGCGTTTGATTCTTTCTCTGAAACGGCAACAAAAATTTCAAACACCCCTCATGCCGCTCAAACACAGAACATAACCCTTTCTCCTTCCGATGTTCAAATTAAGAAAGGCGCTATTCTTGTCGATAAAATTATTCTGAACGGAGTGGAAGCAAATTCCTTAAAACTTAACTTTTCACACTCTCCCAAAGATTCTTCGTTAATAATAAATGACTCTTATATTGCCATAGCGGGCGGACTGATTAAGGGGAAGGGTAAATATAACTTTTTAACCGATGATATAAAGGTTTCATCAACTTTCTTAAACTGTGACGCCGACCTTCTTACAAAAGCATTTTTCAATATGACGGGACAGGTTTACGGAAACACAAGCGGCAACTTTACTATGGAAATGAAAGATTTTGATTATGTCAACTATATTGATAAAATCAAGGCTGTTGCAGATTTTGAAATTCAAGACGGAAGAATGCCTAAACTCGGGTCAATCGAATATCTCTTAAGGGCTTCAAATTTCATTAAGAGCGGAATTTTCGGGCTTACTTTAAATAATGTTATTGAACTTTTAAAACCATACAGACAGGGCAATTTTAATAAAATTTCAGGTAATTTAAAAATCGACTCGGGCATGGTAAAAGATTTAAAAATATATTCCCAAGGGGATGAACTTTCAACTTATACAAGCGGAACGTATGATATAGCAACCGGAGTCGGCGATATTGAAATTTTAGGAAAACTTTCAAGAAAAATCTCTAACCTCTTAGGCCCGATTGGAAACGCTTCCGTTGTTTCGGTTTTGAACATGGTGACAAAAAATAAAGCTGATGAACTTTTTAAAACCCAGCTTTTGCAAAACATAAATAAAATTCCTTTAATGAATTTGAGTAACGATGATTTCAGAATTTTCAGCGTTAAAATGAACGGCGCTATCTCGGCAACCGACGCAGTTAAATCATTTACATGGCTAAACTGATTTTAACATTCTTGCATTCTTTTCTTTTGTCGAATAAAATGTATTTAACACGTATTAGAGGATATTTGTTTGAAAAAGTTTTTTTTGTTGGTGTGTATTTTGTTTGCAAGCCTTTTTTGCACAGCTTGCATTAACAGCCTTGCCATACAGGAATTAAACCAAATGGGCGCCGATTATCTCCAAAACGGAGATTATGACAACGCCATTGCACGATTTAAATCAAGTGTTGATTTGGATGAAAATGTTTTTGAATCAAGGTATAACCTCGGAGTTGCCTATGTTCAAAAAGAAGACTACAAAAACGCAATTAATGAGCTTGAACATGCACTTAAAATTCAGCCAAAATCTCCCGACGCTCTTTATTCATACGGCGTAGCTCTTGAGTCGCAAGGGTTTTCTTATGAAAGAGAAATTGACGACGAAGAGAGTGAAAACGTTAGTTTGGAACCCCCAACCCGACAAGAAGTTACGGAAGGTTTAAAACTTGTTATTTCTGCTATAGAACAATATGAAAAGTTTATCAAAGTTGCCTCAAATAAAGACGAAATTCAAAAGGTGACTGACCATATAGCTTTGCTTAAAAAGCAAATTTCAAGCGCTTGCGTTGAATACAAAATTTCTGAGGATGAACTTTTTTCGGATATGAAAGTGTCAGAATAAACATGGTCTTATATCCTTTTTCTTCTGTTTTTTCAGTTTTTGATATTCCTATCCGTATTTATTCGCTTTGCATTTTTTTAGCCGTTATTATTTCTTTTGCTGTCATGTTCTTATATATCAAAAAATATAACATGCCCGTTAAGAAAGACGTTTTATATGACATGGCGCCCTTGCTTGTAATTTTTGCAATAATAGGCGCAAGGCTTTATTATGTTTGTTTAAGTCTTGATTATTATCTTAAACACCCGATTGAAATTTTTTGTGTTTGGAACGGCGGAATTTCCATCCATGGCGCAATTTTGGCGGGAATTATTTTCGGGCTTTTATATCTCAAAAAAAAGAAACTTCCTTTTTTAAATTACGCAGATGCCGTTTGCTTCGTTCTTCCTCTCGGTCAGGCTGTCGGAAGGTGGGGAAATTTTTTTAATTCGGAAGCTTTCGGGTATCCCGTTTTGTCAAATGTGCCTTTTAAACTTTTTGTGCCCCATTCCTTAAGACCGCCCCAATTCATTAATTATGAATATTTTCACCCGACTTTTTTATATGAATCACTTCTAAACTTTATTCTTTTTGTTATTCTCTTTTTTGTCTATAAAAAAACCGCCAATAAATATGACGGTTTAGTGTTTTTTATCTATATTCTTTTTTATTCTTTAATAAGAGCCGTTCTTGAATTTTTCAGACTGGACACTGTTTTTTACTTTTTTAACATTCCGTTCCCCGTGTTAATTTCGCTTTTTGGAATTTTAATCGGTCTTTGCGGAATTTTTTATGTTGTTAAGAAAGCATAGAGTGCCCTGTCATTTCTTTTGGCTGTTCAATTCCCATTAATTCCAAAACGGTTGGCGCAATGTCGCAAAGTGCGCCTGTTTCTCTTAAATTATATTTTTTATTGTCTACGATTATAAAAGGAACAATGTTTGTTGTGTGCGCAGTTTGCGGCGCTTTAGTTTCTTTGTTATACATCCATTCCGCATTGCCGTGGTCTGCCGTTATAATCATTTTAACGCCGTTTTTAAGCGCTTTTTCGGCAATTTTTCCCACACACTCGTCTACCGCACCGCAAGCCTTAACTGCGGCTTCCATTACTCCTGTATGCCCTACCATATCAGGGTTTGCAAAGTTTACAAGGATAAAACCGTATTCTTTGTTGTCAAGCGCCTCTAAAACATTGTCACAGACTTCGTATGCGCTCATTTCGGGCTTCATATCGTAAGTTGCAACTTTCGGAGAGGCAACAAGCCTTCTGGTTTCAAGTTTGCAAGGTTCTTCAACGCCGCCGTTAAAGAAAAATGTTATATGGGCGTATTTCTCGGTTTCTGCGGTTCTGAACTGTTTAATATTGTTATTATCCAGAACATGTCCCAAAATGTTTACGAGTTTTTGAGGCTTGAATGCGATTGGCAAGCCCAAAGTTTCGTCATATTGCGTCATGCAGACATAATAAAGGTTATTTACAACTTTTTTTCTGTCAAAGCCGTCAAAGTCTTTTGTTGCAACGGCTCTTGTAATTTCTCTCGCCCTGTCCGGTCTGTAGTTAAAGAAAATAACGGCATCGTTGTCTGAAATTCTTTTGCCGCCAACAACTATCGGTTCAACAAATTCGTCGGTAACATCCTTGTCATATGAGGCTTGAACGCCCGAAATCGAATTTTCCGCTTTGTTTCCTTCGCCTAATACCAAACAATTATAAGCTTTTTCAATTCTTTCCCACCTTTTATCTCTGTCCATTGCGTAATATCTTCCTATAACGCTTGCAATCGGCGGAAGATTATTCGCTTTAAGGGTGTCTTCAATTTCTTTCAAAAAGGTTTGTGCGCTTTTCGGCGGGGTATCTCTGCCGTCTAAAAATGCATGTACATAAACGTCCTTAAGTCCGTTTTCGGCCGCCATTTTTATTGCCGCCTCAAGATGATTCATTGCGGAATGTACGCCGCCCGAGGAAACAAGCCCGTATATATGAAGTGAAGAATTGTTTTTCTTGACATGGTCAATCGCTTTTAAAAATTCTTCGTTTTTAAAGAATGTTTTTTCTTGAATTTCTTTGTTTATTCGTGTTAACTCTTGATACACAATTCTTCCCGCACCGATATTTAAATGTCCGACTTCCGAGTTTCCCATTTGACCTTCGGGAAGTCCGACATTTAAGCCGTCAGCATGAATTGTTGTGTTTGACATTGTCTGAATAAATTTATCATAATTCGGGGTGTTTGCTTGATATACCGCATTATATTCGGTATCTTTTGAAATTCCCCACCCGTCCAGAATACATAGTAAAACTCTGTCTTTCATGTAATATCTCCTTGCAAGTAGTCTTCTTTTTGAAATATACCATAAAAATGATAGAATATTGTTATGTATGACAGGATAAAAAAATTTTTTTTGACAAAAATTTTGAAGAAAAAATATATTAGAAAAGGGGAATGCAAAGCTTGCGGCAAATGCTGCGAAAACATTTACGTTAACCACGGCAAAAAGGGCTTCATTCAAACCGTGGAAGAATTTCAAAGGTTAAAACTCTTTCATTCCTTTTACAGAGGGCTTGATGTTGTCGGCAAAGACGAACTCGGGCTTTTATTCAAATGCAGAAACCTTGACAGCAAAACAAGAAAATGCAAAATTCATTTTTTCAGACCCCCGATTTGCAGAAAATATCCTATGGAAGAAATTTTCAAAATGGGCGGAGCGCTTTCGCCCGATTGCGGCTACAGGCTTGAGCCGATTGAAAAATTTAAAGACATTATTTCAAAGATTACAAAATAACTTTATTATGGTATGATTTTTCTATGATTAAACCAAAGAAAACTCTTGCAAACATTAAACCTTACCTGATTGACAGATATTATCAGGATGTTGACTTAAAACTTGATTCAAACGAAAACTCGTACGGGCCTTCCCCCGTTGTGATTGAAACTTTGAGGAATTTATCGCCCGATAAAATCAAGTTTTACCCCGCTTATGGCGAATTAATCGACAAGCTTTCAAAACATTTTAATCATAATTCTGATGGCATTCTTTTAACAAACGGGTGCGACGAGGCGATTAACTCTATATTTTCCGCTTATTTGGAAGAAGGGGATAAAGTTCTTTCCTTTTCGCCGACATTTTCAATGCCAAAACTTTATTGTGACTGTATCGGCGCAATTTTTGAGGAAGTTCCCTATCATAACGATTTTTATTTTGACTATGACTATTTTGTTCAAAATATAACCGATGATGTTAAAATTTTATATATGACATCGCCCAATAACCCAACAGGAGAGGTTATTCCACCTGAAACAATTCAAAAGCTTCTTTCAAATTTTAAAGAAAGGCTCGTTGTTTTGGATTGCACTTATTTTAACTATTCAAAAGAAGATGAAAAAAAATATTACTCCCTTTTTAAAGATTATGAAAATCTTGTTATATTGAGGTCTTTTTCAAAAGATTTTGCGCTTGCGGGGCTTCGTTTGGGCTGTATTTTTGCTCATCCTTCAATTATTTCCGAAGTAAGAAAAGTCATATCGCCATATTCCGTTAACGCATACGCACTTCATGCAGGAATTGCGGCGCTTTCAGACTTGAATTATTTTTATGAAAACAAAAAGAAATTTATGCGCTCAAAAGAAATTATTACGGACGCTCTTTCTTCATTGGGCTTTAAGGTTTATCAGACGGAAGCAAACTTTATTTTGTGTAATTTTGGCGAATATGCCGATTTTTATTATCAAAAACTTTTGTCTAAAAACATAAAAGTTAAATATTTTAAAAATGTTCCTTTTCTTGAAAACACTTTCAGGATAACCCTTCCACGTCTTGAAGACACTGAAAGGTTTTTATCTTGTTTTTCTTTCCGCCCGCTTTTTGTGTTTGATATGGACGGGGTTATATTTGATGTTCAAAATTCTTACAGAGAAGCGATAAAAATGACTTTTGAACACTATTTGGGCTATAAGCCTTCCGATGTCGCTATCCAAGAGGTTAAAAATCTCGGAAGAATGTGCAACGATTGGGATGTTACTCACTTTCTCATTAAACAGGGCGGGTGCGAGGCTGATTACAATGAAATGGTGGATATTTTCCAGAATTTGTTTTTCAAAGAAGACAGAAAGCCTTCCTGCGGTTTAATCGACAGAGAGGTCTGTGTTTTAGACGAAAATTTCTTTAAAGAACTTTCTAAATATGCTGACTGTGCGCTTTTTACCATGCGCCCGAAAAATGAAGCCTTATATTCGCTTGAACGCTCAAAAATAAAAAAATATTTTTCTTATATTGTTACGTCTGACGACGTCGAAGGTCATTTTAAGCCTGATCCGTTCGGTTTGAATTTAATCAAGAAAAAGTGTAAATATTCAAAAGTTTTATATTTTGGTGACACGGTTGATGACGTTAAAGCGGGTGTTGACGCCAGTGTCCTTGCTTACGGCGTTATTCCGCCAAATGCTTCAAGCGTTGACGACACCGAAAAAAGGCTTTTTGAAAGTGGCGCAAAAGGGGTTGTCAAAAGTCCGGATAATATTATAAAATTAGCTTGCGAGGAAGTTTATGCAAACGGTTGAAAAAACAAGAAATACTAAAGAAACTCAAATTTCGTTGAAATTTAACCCGAAAGGGAGCGGAAAATATAATATTTCAACGGGAATTAAGTTTTTTGATCATATGCTTGAACAGTTTTGTTACCACGGTAATTTTGACCTTGATTTGAATGTTGTTTCCGTTGACAAAGATAATCATCATGTAATTGAAGATGTCGGAATTGCTCTCGGACAATCTTTTTTGGAAGCTCTTGAAGATAAAAAAGGCATAAAGCGCTATTCTTCTGTTATTTTGCCTATGGATGAGGCGCTCATTCTGTGTGCGCTTGACATATCAGGCAGGGCGTTTTCAAAAACCGAGTTTAAAATTGAAGATGAAAGAACTTCAGATTTTGAAACGGTTTTGTTACCTCACTTTTTTAACTCTTTTGCGCAAAACTCTCTGATAACTCTACATATCAAACAGTTGGACGGCTTTGACACTCACCATATTATCGAATGTTCTTTTAAGGCTTTTGCAAGAGCGCTTAGAGCCGCAATTGAAATTGACGACAAAAAGGCGGATGAAGTTCCTTCGACAAAGGGGCTTTTATAAAATTTATGCTTGATAAAATTTTTTGTTTTTGAAATAATAATGGCAGAGTTTGCTTTTTATCGGCTTTTTATTTAGCCGACGCAAATTTAAGCAAATGGCTGAGTAGCTCAGTTGGTGAGAGCGTGCGGCTCATACCCGCAAGGTCGACAGTTCGAATCTGTCCTCAGCTATTTTTTTATGTTGTTATGGCGCATTAATTTTTTTTCCACCTTTATGGCGCATTGAGCGCCACTTGCGGGTGTAATTACTCCGTAATTACCCTCTCCAAAAAGCAAGGTGTCTTGCTTTTTGTCGGAGTTTATTTCGCTTTCTTCTTGGAAATTCCTAGCGGCTCACTTTTTTGGACTTCGCTCAATTGAAACCTAATCGGTTTCAAGTCGCTCCGCCAAATGTTCGCCTTGGCGCAGCTCCGTTCGCTATGCTCACTCCGTGCTACGAAATTTCCACTTTGTTCAAGCGCCCATCAAAGAAAAGAAAGCGAAGGTAAAGAAAAGAAAGAGGGCTTGAACCGTTGCGGGGAAGT